>JAYTJV010000090.1:0-33831 GCA_043730825.1 Pseudobdellovibrionaceae bacterium | reverse complement strand
TTTCTGAAGCAAGTCATATTCAGGTTGATTTCACTCGCTTTGAAGAATTTGGAGCAGTTAAGAAAGTTGATACTTTCCCGGTTTCTTTTTTCACTGGTGATAAGAATGATTCTGAGTGGTACTTTGGTGAAACGGTATTAGGATCTCCAGATAAAGATTCTGGAATGATCGGCGATAGTTCAACTTTTACTTTATTTGATGTAAAACAAAGCTTGGTTCGTTTTGACAGAACTCAAAATGGTCTTGAAGTTGTTGGTTTAGCGGTTGATGAAAAAGCTAAAGATAACAATGCAAACTATAAGCGTGTTGCTTTTTTCCCTGGTGAGTACAAAGAGTTCAAAGTTGAAAAAGATGGTCGCTTTAAGAAGTTGCGTGAAGAGGAGGAATCTTCAGACAAAGTTCTTTGGAAAAATACTCAGTATATCAAGCTTGATTTCTCACGATTGATTTCCGCCTACGCTAGTCGCAGATCAAATGGATCAGCTAATGAAGTTGATCTATCAGGACTTAAAGTTGTTAACGTTAAGTTAGAAAACGACTATATTTCGATTATTGTTGAAAACGCGAGTTCTAACGTTCGTTTGCACCTTTCATTCCTAAAAAAGAAGAAGCAAAAAAATACTTACGAGCCGTTAGTTTACCATAATGCTGATAACAAACTTTTTGGTTACTACGCGACGATGGCTCCTTCATTTGAGGCTCAAGATTATCGCTCTCGTCGTGAATCTGATATCGAAAAGCAATTCTACGTGAACAGATTCAATCCAAGCAAAAAAGTGATTGAATATTATATTTCTACAAGCACTCCTGACTGGGTAATCCCAGCTGCTGAAAAATCAATCCAAACTTGGAACGACGCTTTTCAATTGGCTACTAACAGAAATATCGAAGTACGTTTAAATAAATCTAAAAAAGTAGAGACTGGCGATATCCGCTATAACGTTCTAAATTTAATCGACGCTAAAGGTATTGGTAGTGGTGGCGGATTATTTGGTTATGGTCCAGTGCTATCTGATCCATTTACTGGTGAGGTTGTAAGCGCTACCTCAACTATTCACGTTCATAATTTCCGCGTATCAATGATCTATGATATCCGTGGTTATGTACTTGCAAAAGCTGGTATTTTACCTGACTACTACGGAAAAGGCGGCAACAGCTTTCAAGAAATTCTTGTGAATACTGCTCACAAGATGAAGGCACTGTTTGCTTCGACACCTGATGTTCAAGATCAGACTCTTTCTAATTCGACAGCACACAATCCGTTCAAAAGAGATCTTAGCCAAAAAGGCAAGGAATTCCCAAAATTGTCGAAAGTAACGAATGCGGAATTTAGGAAAAAATACGTTCAAAATATGGGACGCGAATCTGCAGTTCCTATATTGATGGATAATATCGAAACTGATCTTAAGACCAAATGTCCTGAAGTTATGGCTTATATCGAAACAATTAAAGCATCAAATGGTAAAGAGCTTAATGAAATCCCAGTTATTGAAGCTTGTGCTGATAAAGTTTTAGTTGATGCAATGATACCAACTATCGTTCACGAGCTCGGTCACAACTTTGGCCTTCGTCATAACTATGGTGGCTCTGCAGACTACAGTAACTTCTACGCGGATGCGAAGGGCCAACCAACTGTTAACACATCATCAATCATGGACTATGTTCCGCTTGATTACCGTCACCTTTCGACTCCAGGAAAGTATGATGTTGCAGCTATTCGTTATGCTTACGCTGGACAAGTTCAGTTGAGCAAAGATGCTGGTAATACATTTGTGGGATTAAACCCAAAAATGGATATTTTAAAAAATCTTGAAGCAAAAAGTCTTAAGCCAGATGCATTGAAGACTTACAAGTATTGCTCTGACTTTGAAGCAAAGGCTGGGAACACAGACCCAATGTGTGCGTTGTTTGATGTAGGTTACACTCCTGCTCAAGTCATGAAATTCAGAATCCAAGAAGCCAACCAGACTTTTGCTTTAGGTCAGTACAAGTGGGACCGAGCAACTACTCGTGATCTTGAATCTCAGTATTTTGCATTTTGGAGTTCAGTCGAGCCGATGATGAAGTTCTACGGTCACTGGCGCGAAAAATTAGCTGAATACATGGGTAAAAAGAATGTTTACCTTGAAAGCTACACGCCAGAATCTTATGAAAAAATATTAGAGGACATGAAAAAGGATCCTCAATATTCAAAATTCTATGCGGAATATAAGCCGGTTGTAGATGATTTATTTAAATTCTTAATGAACTATGCATTTTTGACTGATCGATATTGCTTAGTTGAAAATGATGGAACTAAAAATTTGGATTTAATCGAATTTAATAAAGTTCGGCGGAACGTTTACGCGCAGACGACCACGACTTCGATTAAAAGTTGCTTAGAGGAAGCTGCTAAAACAAGTTTGAAGAAACAAAATTTAACTCCAATAGCGGAGTTTGGCTATAGCTCTCAGAACATTCGATATGATCTTTCTGATGCTGGGCAAGTAAGTGCTGTATCGAGGCAAGGTGTAACGAGTGATGATGTGATCTCGACAGCTGCTGTAAAAAAAGTAGCTTCTCAGGCGATTACACGAAGAGTAACTGTTACTTTAAAAGGTTCAGAAATGGGAATGATCCCTGCCATGATCGATGAACCTACATTTCGCAAAAAGTGGATGGATACTTTGTTTGACCGAGTTATTGACGGAATCAACCCAGCCAAG
The DNA here is from genome assembly GCA_043730825.1 of Pseudobdellovibrionaceae bacterium. Lineage (GTDB taxonomy): Bacteria > Bdellovibrionota > Bdellovibrionia > Bdellovibrionales > Bdellovibrionaceae. Next base: position 31,126 of record JAYTJV010000090.1, on the reverse strand, counting down.
ATTGCTGAAGTTCCAGAACTAAAGGCAGTATTAGAAAAGGCTGGATTGAAAGAGCGATTTTTGAAATCAAAGATTTCTTCTCGCTTTACTGATGAAAAAGATATCTTGGATTCTTATTTATTGAACACAAAAATAGGTCTTCAAATTCCTGGCTCGATATCTGGCTCACTTGATCGAACGAAAGCTATTGCTGGAAATCTAGTCCAGAGCGGTGGAAGCCCGATTGGTAACGGAATGATGTACGCAACTGGTGGACCAGAAGCTGTTTACGCAAATAAGGTTCTAGAAAAGTATTTAGCGAACCAGGCCTTCTTGGATATGCCAGATGATCAATTTACAGCGATAGTTGGATTAGTAGCTAGTGCAGGATTTCCACAGACTCAAGAAGACTTGAAGAAAATGAAAATCGAAGAATTCATGGCAAAAATGCAAGGCTTACAAGCGACTATCAAAAAAGCTGTCGGCGATGATGAAGCTAGTACGGCTCATATCATGACAACAATCTTTACTCTCTTTCCAGAGCTAAAAGATGCTTCAAATGATATCGAGAAGTTTGTTGCAGCGGCCCAAAAAGAAATTAGTGAATCACCAGAAGTGAAAGGCGCAACCAACGAAGAGGACCAGAAAGCTAAAGTTCAAATCGTTGTAAAAAGAATCATGAGTGGTGATGCTATCAAGCTTGTTTCAACTTTTAAGCCTTTTGACATGAAGACTAAAGTTGAAGAAATAAAAGCAAGGATCGCCGCTATGAAGGCTAATTCTGACGAACTAGTGGCTCAGAAAGACTTACTGTTAATGTTCATGATCGCTTACTAAAGCTGATGTAAGATCACCTTCGATTCGAAGGGATAAATTGCAACTAAGATGTGGGGCTTGTTTAAAGAACAAGCCCTCATTCTTTTTAAGGCGTCGGAATAAATCGTCATTTGTTCAAACGCTGATTCAACATGGCTGGAACTTCCGGTTTTATAATCTAAAATATAAACGGCATCATCTAGCTCGGCCCAGAGATCAATCGAGCCTTGCAGGATCTTTGTATCGATTTTTACCGAAAATCCCCACTCTGCCTGCCCGACTTTTAAAATTTCTTTCATGGGTGGGTTTTCGATATTGTAGATAAAATCGAGAGCTTTTTGAAGATTCACTTCTGTTTTAAAAGTCTGACCCTTTCTTACGGCTAACGATTCAAAAACTTTGTGCGCCATCGTTCCATATTGAGCTTTTTCCAGCGCCTTGGCCTTTGTTAGCAAATTCTGAACTTGGGTGCCTGGCTTAGGCGCAAGCTTTGATGTCACGGATTCTTTTTCGACTGACTCTTTTAAAAATTCCGGTAGCTCGAGCGGCTTAAGTGTTAAAGTTTGAGTTTCTAAATTAAGAGTCGCGGTTTCAAGTTCCAGACTTTGCTTTTGAACTCGGTAGAATGCCCCTTCGATTGCGTGATCCCCCTCTTCCAACGTAAGAGGTAGATTTTTGATCCAGGTATTCTTTCTGGCCTCTTCAGGTGCAGATAACCACAGCGATTCTTGCGCGCGGGTTAAAGCGACGTAGAATACTCGCCATGATTCTTCGGCTTCCCGCTCTTTGATCTTTTTGGTAGTCGCTTGGGCAATTGGCGATGCAAGCAACTTGCCTTCTGCATTTCTAAGTGAAATAGAGAAAACTTTTATTTCTTCGTCGAAAGTAAAAATCTGGTTCTTAGAACTTTGGTTATCGGAGCCTAACCCTACAACAAAGACATGTTCAAACTGAAGTCCTTTTGAAGCATGAATTGTCATGAGCGTGACTCGATTTGGCTCGACGATCGGTGCAGCATCAGTTTCGGCCTGGTCTAAGTTCAAGTTCTCTGCTTCTAGAATTGAGTCTATGAATTCGATAATATTTTGGCCAGGGCGCTTTTCTTGAGTGCGAAGATCAGTCATGAATTTCCATATATTAGCTTCACGGCGGCCAGTCGGATCGATGAACCTGTCAGCTTTTAAGAAATCAGAACTTTTTAGGAATTCCATTAGTGCCGCCGAAACACCGAACTGAAATGCGCGGTCTTTTAGAGTTTGTAAAAGCTCTGCGGGTCTTTTAAGCTCGTCATTTTTTTCAGCTTCTTTTAAGATTTTATTCCAAAGGGTCGTCTGCTTTTCTGCTGGGTTTTCCGTCTTTAATAAATCGCGAATGCATTTATCCGGAATAAAAAACCATGGTGATCTAAGTAGTCCAATTAGACTAAGGTGATTATAAGAATTAAGTAAGAAATGAGTCAGACTTATAAGATCTAAGATTTCCCGGCGTCTCCAGTAATTACTGACGCTTGGACATTGCACTGGGATTTTAAAATCTTTTGCGCACTGAACGAATTTTTCTAGCAGACTATTTTTTCGGGATAAGACAGCGATCTTTTCAGCTTTAACTCCTGAATCAAGCAAAGCTTTGATCTGCGCTAAAACCGTTCGGACCTCATGAGAATATTTTTGTTCCACGTCTTCTGGTGGCAATAGCGTAATGTATGCGGCTGGCTTTGTTGGATCTTGATTTTTTGAACCTTGATCTGCGGTTACGAACGATTGATGAATTTTAGGAAATATAAAATTAAAAAAGTGAACAAGCTCATGTCTTGATCGGTAATTTTTCTCGAGGCGATTAAAACTGCCGCCAGCGCTTTCGATTTCTTTGATCTTATTATGAAAAACTTCAGATCTCGCACCCCGGAATAAGTAAATACTTTGTTGCGGATCTCCTACTACAAAGTGTGGCTGATTTTGAATGAAGTGAGATAAAATAAAAACCTGGATTGGCGAAGTATCTTGATATTCATCCACCATCCAATAATCCCACTCGCGGGCAAAGGCAGCACCGGATTCAGGAAGTTCTTTTAGGACTTTCACAGTAAGAATTTCGAGATCACTCATCGTGATTGATCCAGAATCTAACTTATTCTTGACGTATTGAGGAATAACTTCTTCAGATAGGCTTTTAAAAAGACTATGTACGCGGCCGTAATCTTCCCATCGTGCAGGATCAAGAAGTGGCTGCTCGAGCGTCCCGTCTACAAGATCAATATATAAAAGAAGTTCTTCGTGAAGTGCTGGATCGAGTGAAGGTTTCGATTCGGAATATGGAGGTTTTCGCCCTAGGCCTGATCTCCAGGTCTCGAGTGTTTGGTAATCATTGAATTTTTGCGCGAAGTTTCCGCTATAAGTAACCCATGACTTCGATTCCGCACTAGAAGCTAACTGTAGCTGAATTACGGCGTGTGCATTGGTCAGCTCTTTAAATGTTTGCTTTGATTGTGTCTGAAGAGACTCCGCACTGTCCCACTGAAATCCATCAACCATAATAGAGTTTTCGTATACAAGCCCTAAGCCTTCTGCAATTTCGGCCCAACTTAAGTAATCTAGAATATCAACTAAATCAGAATTTTTTTCGAAAGCCTTTTTAACAAGTCTTTTTAAATTCTTTTCTGACTCTGCCGATCCGATGATTTTGAGTTCTGGATTTAAGCCCGCTTTAGAACCATATCTTGAAAGAAATGGAACCAATAGCCCGTGCAGCGTCGAAATATGAACCCAAGATTTTTTATTTAAATATTCAAAAAGTTCCTGGTCGTTTTCCTTTAGTGCTTGAGCGTAAAGACGCTCTTTTAGTTCTTGCGTGGCTTTTCTGGTAAAAGTTGAAATCACCACGTGAGGAAATCTTTGATGCTCGGCTTTGAATAATTTTACATTCTGAATAAAAGTTTGAATCAGGTTTGTTGTTTTACCTGCCCCGGCCCCGGCCTGAATGATTGTACTTTTTAAGCTAAATGGGGTGCTCGACATAGTCGTCTCCATTCACACTTGATACAGAATTTTTCATCTGTCGGAAGAGGTGTAATTTCGCCGTTCTGAAGTCTTTCTGTCAACGATTGAACTAAGTTTTCGAAATTATTGAGAAGTTCTTTCTTTTTTTCGTCATTTAACTTTTGATTACGCTTTTTTGTGTTTTTGAAAAACCCAGGAACTTCTTGATCGAGTTCAAAACCCGTTTCACGAGAAAAATTCTTTACAACGAAATAAAATGCCGCAACAACATTTCCTTCGATCCCAGTCGCCCAGCCATTTTCTAAGGCATGAATATAAAATAGCATTTGTAAGCTGCCATTTTCGATCCAGTGCTGGGCTCCCTTAATCTGCGAGCCACTTAACTTGTAATCGATCACGATAATTTCATTATTTGGTGAAATATCCACCCTGTCGATGCGGCCCCTGAAGTTTGCACCTTGAAGTTGGCCATTCCAGCTGACTTCGGTTTTTGTCGTCTTAATTTGTGGGTGTTCTTTGCGCCAATCTTTTTCGAACTGAATAAATCGCTGACAAAGCTTCAGCATTTTTTTCTTTTGCGCTAGCCACAATCCTTCAACAACGCCGGTAAAATGCGTAAGCCTTGTTTCGTCAAGTAAAGCATTCAGTAAATTATCGTCCCAAGTTGCCAACCCTTTTGTCAGAATTACTTCGAAAAGATAGTGTAGCGCTTCGCCAGCTGACCTTCGATCAAGATCTAAATCTATTTCTGGAAAAGTTCGAAGGCCCAAAGTTTGTCTGGCAAAATAAGTAAAAGGGCATTTTTGAAAAGCTTCCAATGCAGATGGAGATAAAAATTTAACTTCGCTTTTCTCGAGCGAGCTAAATTCCTTTTCACCAAGGTCTTGTAACAGTCGTAAAGAATCAGAAGTTTGATTAAGGATCTGATCAAGAACAGTTTTTTCAGGAATTTGAAAAGCGCTGTGTTCTGTCGTCTTTAAATCCCTGTTCCTGGATTTCAGCCAAATCGAAGAAGGTGTCATAATTTGACCAGTTAGATTAATTGCGCCGAAAAATAGGTGGTCTGCCTTTAGCCCACACTGAATGGCCCATTCGAGTTCAAATTCCAGGTCACCCTGCTCTGAATGGCTTAACCAGAATCCTAAATCCCTCGAAATTTTGCGAGCAGCTTGCGGCATAATTCCACGATCTGATTTTGCTTTTAAATTTTCTTCGCTTAATTCAATAAAGATTCTATGGGTCACTTTTAAGAAGTGAGCAGACATGATGTTTGTGACCATGACGCCATTGTGGGCAGCTTCGCCTATTAGAATTTCGTGACGGCTCATGCTGGACTCACAAAATGAAATCCAGTCTGACCATGGAAGTAAAAAACTCTCGTCGAATGATGCCAAAAGATCACGTACCAAAATTTCAAGCCAAGTCGGAATTTCTTCAGAAGCTTTGGTCGAACTTAGTTTTGCTACCTGAAAAATAAATTGTGAATGGTTCATGGGAACTTTCAGATCCGCATCTACTTTTAACGAATGTTTGATTTTATCAAACCGATTATAATCAGCTTCGTCATAGATATTTTTATAAAGTGCTTCGAAACGCTCGAAAGCTAGTTCGACTTCATGCTGATCAAGATTTCCTTTATGGCCGTAGTAGGAAAGCTCAAGATCACGCATAGAGAGATTATAATTAAGTGCTCTTAACTTAGATAGGAAGTGCTGAACGCCAACTGTGGCTTGATATGACGAAAGTTTACTTTTATTGACTGGAATTCCTTCAACTTCTAAATGAAATGAAAGAACCGGCCAGATTGCTTCGATATCGGGTGCAACGATCGCAATTTGATCAAGCGGAACACCCTCTTCAATCCAACGTCTTACGATCGATGTCGTTTGGCGAAGTGAACCCAGTCCCGAAGAGAAGCTTGCATACTGACGCTGGCACTCTTCTAATTTAGGCGAATCAATCTTCAGATTTTTGCTAGCAAAGCCTTTTAAGTATTCATAGGGCTGCATAAGATCAGAATATTTGGTCCCCTTAGTCGCAGAGTGGTCGACCAAAACGGGCGCAAGCACTGTAACTTCTTGATGCTTAGAAATCTGATAAAGAAGCTCCGCCTCAACAAAACTAAGCTGACTACTTAAATCAACAAACAAGTCTTTCTCCCAAAAAACGGAGGTATCGGTCACACTTTGTAGGAACGCCGGAATCCACGGCGCAAGAAGCAGCTTTTTGTTTTCAAAGTATGTGAAAACGGCTTTAGTTCGAAGCCACCAGTCTTTCCAAGACTCTTCCTGATCCGGATTCTGCTCGAACCAATCACTGAGCTTTTCATTTCCGTCCGGATGAAAATGGAATGGAGCAAGATCAGTCATCCACTTGAGGAGCGTATTTTCACTGGCTTCTGGTAACCCAATCGCTTCGCCGTGCTGACGAAGGAAAAAGCGTAAGTGCAAGATAGCCGCTTGCTGGCTAATAATTTTATATTCTGGATTACTTCGAAGTAAGATTTTTTTCCACAGATCAGAAATACGCAGCACAGACTCTTCTAAAAAGAATCCTCGCTTTTGAATAAATAATTCCTGAATTTCAAATTTTGTCCGGAGATCCGATAACAACCAAGTCTGCTTAGAGATATCCAGTTTCTCTAGCCATTCATTGATAGATTGTCGATTTTGGATTTCCCAGACTTGTAGCATCTAAAAACATTGTCCGAATACTCAAAAAAAGTCACGAAGCTTTATGCCCCAACTCGTCCTCCGAGAGGGGTATCGGTCACGCAAGCATGCTTTAACGACGCTGCTTAAGTTTGCGCCGCTTGCCATTGACGCTTGTTATGCTGAAGTCAGCGTCAAATACCATATCGAGACTAAGTCCAACTTGAATTCTCTGATCAGGCGACTGTCCTGGGTAAAATCCTTCTTCAACAGTATATTGAGCAATATCGAGACGAAAAAGCCAAAGATCGAGGCCTAATCCGTAAGTTCCATAGCCTTGGCTTGACCCAACTCGCAAATCAAAAAGAGGGAGAGATACTTCTGCTCCCATATGTAGTTTCTGACCAATTTGTACGTTCTTTGTATTAATGTGTCTGTATTCAAACCCAGCTTTAGCATCGATTATCGAGCCATCTAAAAGATAACCTAATCCTAAAATTAAATTCTGTTCAATACGTGGTGGAGCTTTTGTACCGCCAGTTTTTACAAATGCCGTAGAACCAACATCTTTATAAACAACAGTGACGATTGGTGAATTTGATTTCTCTTCTTTGTATAAAAAAGAAAAATCAGCGCCGTAACCAGTACCCTTATCTTCAAACTGTTGTAAAATTACGTTGGTATTTTTAGTCGCTATATACTGATCGATCGTATTAAAATCGACAACTTTGTTTCCACCTGTTCGATCAATTCTTTTTAGGGCATATCCAAAAGACAGGTTAGAGCCCAAAGAAGCAGCTCCAGCTAAGTTCATACCGTAATCATTTTTGAAATCAACCTGCCACTCTGGTATTAATGGATTATTAAAATAACTTTTTGCATAGACATTATTATAAATAGAAAAACCAAAATTTGGTACTACCACAGAAGCTTTAGCATCCAAACCTGTCCAAATTGTTCTACCCATATAACTGTTGAGAGCATTAAAGTTGGTGATTTTAGGAAGACCTTGAAAATATTTGACTGTTTCTGGACCGGGAGCACCGCCCGCTAAATTTAAAGCTTCTAGATTCATCACTTTTACGTGACGTAAATGGGCGGCATTAGTTGTAGGTATATCTGTTGCTCTAGGAAAGGGCGTGTAAACGCCGCCCATTCCTAGCGACCACACGGGACGTTGGTACTCAAAAACTCCCGATGCGTGAGTCGAAATTGAAGTTAAAAAAATTATAAAAATGAATGTTAATTTCATCATGGACAACACGCCGGTGATGCTGGCGTGCAACTTTCGATTCCTAAATCAAGAACCTTATCGCTTTTAATTGCATCACGAAAAGAGGCCGCATCGGCATCGGGCACTAATGTAGGGTCAGTTTGACTACATGACAACCCTAACGCCGTACAGGCTGCACTAACATTTGTAATGCTTGCGCTTAGTCCCGGTGAAATATTCGTTCCGATAGATGTGGCATTTTGGATCATTAAACCAAATCCCGTGATAATTTGTTTTACTTCATCTGTTGGCAAGCTGACTGCGCTACAGGAATTATATCCAGCATCTAGCAATCCATTTTTATCTGTGTCAGCACGATTTCTTAAGTATGTTCCGATTTTAGCAAGGCCAATTAAAAACATCGCAATATTTTCGTTAGTATTGCGAACACTATTGACTCCGATTGTTTCAATCCACTGTTGAGCTTTAAAACAATTGCCTGGAATAATATCTCTGGTTGTAAATGCATTCTTCGCAAATTCCATTGGTGAACCCGTAGCTGTAGCCAAGGATTCAAAAATAGTTGCAAAGGTAAGGCCGCACGATCCTGCGTAAGCACTCGCGAATAATAACTTGTCTTCTCGTGTAGGTATTAGCGTAGGGTTTTGCTCAATTAGTAAAATAGCCTCGGAAAATTTTAGGCTATTCGTCAGACTACTAATATCTTCTATAATTGCCTCGCGTGAAGTTTTACTGGAAGTTGCTTCGTATAAATTGCCACCGCAAGATAACATTAAACTAGCCAAGCAGATCGTGATTATCAGTTTTAGAATCGAAAAGAAAGCTTGAGAGCCCATCTTCTGTCCTCCTTGGGAATCGTTGAAGTGCCAATTTCTTCGCCGTAGCTAGACAGTTGAAGCTGAGCTGCTTCGGACGCAATTTCAAAGCCTCCTGTCCAATACCTCTGATGATAACCGGCACGTACAAAAAACATGTCGCTGAAATTCATTTCGTAACCAACGTGCACCAGCTTAGCTTTATCTGGCTGTGTTGATTGGGTTATTAGACCCCTGTACTCTAGGGCAAAGGTAGAACGGATATTATTTGACTGAATTGGGAATAACGACAGTCCAACATCCAAATCCCCTTTTACCACTGCAGGATTTATAGTTGAAGTCGAAAGTCTTTTCATTGCTTTCTCGGTGAAAGACATGCCACCAACGTCACGATAAACTGCGCCTACTGTGGGGAGCCATTTCCAGGGAGCTGTCATCAATATTCCAGTATCAAAACCAAAACCGGTTCCTGCCTTTGCGATTCCCGCTGTGCCAAGGCTTCTAAGATTTAAATTTTGATCAGGATTTAATGAGAGCTCGTTAATTTCAATTCGAGAAATCATTTTTCCAGTAACACCTAATTTAACTCTTCCATCGAAGAACCTAACATTATAGCCCATCAACAATGCTAGATCATTTCTGTAAAATGTATCAACGGCTGTAGCACTTGTTGCCCTTGCTGATAACTCAGTTTTTTGTAGAATTGCGATACCAAAGTTTTTTGCAACGAAGGAAGGCATAATTTGGCCGCGCGAAGAAAAGTAAGTGCCAACCTTAGTTTTCATTGTACCGACTACCTGCTTTATACTCAATGGATCCGTATATGCTTTTGAATTGTATGCGCTGATACCTTTCGAATTAAGTTCGACTTCGGGATCGGCAATAGTACCATAATTGTCTCGGAGCTTTCCTAGACCTGCAGGATTAATTGCGATCGAAGTTTCATCGTTAGCGACGGCAACTGAAGTCCCACCCATAGCGAGATATCTCAGAGATTTGTAGAACATACGCCGCTCCGTAAAGCTTGTCGGAACACCCCACGAAGTAGATGTAGCCAGCAAAGACATACATAAAAGCGCTGCCAATGAAATTAGATGTAGTTTTCGATCAACACGAGTCATTCCGTCGACTCCTTCTCATTAGGGGTATCGGTCACTCGTGGCCTCATATTGAGACATATTTCATATTTTATTAATAAACTCGACTTACGGAATGGCTTCAGCGAAGACCAGCTCGTATTCACTGAAATCCGAACAATCCGAAACACGACTAAAAACCAGGTCGAGTCTAGCTCTCCTTCGCTAACAAGCTCTCTTCTATTTTGCATTTCAAATCTCGACGGCCGGTATCGGTCACCACGGGAGGAAGATGAAAAATCTAGGATTTTATTTAAGAAACAAAAGCTGTTACGGAGGTGTATTACGTAACCATCGAAGCAAAAGGCAATCTAGGCGGCTTTCAAACAAGCGGTTTCATCATTTAACTTTCAAACTAAATCGCAATGTCCATGCTGCCAGCTTACGTACTCCAAAAACATATTTAATATGCCAGCATGTTATTCGAGCTTATGCGAAGCGCTTCAGAGTTAAGATTGCTTCTCACTCTATACAACATGACCACATTCATCTTCTAGTAAGATCGGATCGAAAATCAAACTATCAAAGTTTTTTTAGAGTTGTTGCTGGTCAGATCGCGCAGCGGGTGACCGATACCTTTCACTGTGTAAAGTTCAAACAGAATTTTTGGAAGTACCGGCCATTTACTCGAATTGTTCGCAGCCGAAAATCATATCTGATTACGAAAGCCTACATTCGAATGAATGAGCTGGAAGGACGAGGAATTATCCCCTACCAGAAAAAGAGACTGAAGTGTTCAACCCCTCAACTTTGGAGTTTGCTTAAGATAAATCCTCATCAGGCAGGTTGGAGGTTTTATGCCGAGGTACTAGATGACTTCATCATACAGAAAACCCGTGACCGATACCCCAAAAGTGAGTGCCTAAGGAGGAGGGAAGGCTAGTACGTTCAGGAATTCTTTGCCTACTTGTTCTTTATTATTTGGTCCACCAGCGTTGGTGATGGCGGTTTGTAAGAATTGGCAAAGCTTTTCGTTAGTTGCTCCACTTGTGCAACTAACTGTATTTGCATTTACAACAATGGTTCCAAGATCAAACCTCATTGCATTTCTACCAGCAGAAACAGGAGCATCTAAGAATCCATATGCAAGTGCTCCCTCGACGGCACTTCGGTTTTGGTTACAATTTCCATTGAATGGAACTCCAGCTGGTACTCCACCATCACATGAAAATTTAAATAGTACGTTCGTGAGATACGAGAATGTTGAAATTAATGTTGCGCCTTTAGCGAATGATAACGAACAACTGCTATTCACGCTTCGTGCTGCATTATAATTTGCATTTACTCCAACTGCGCTTCCAACTGGAACGCTGTCAAACGCAAGCAACAATAAGAAATCAACCACTGTTGATGAGTTAATTGTTCCTATTGCTGCAAAAGCGCTAATAAACGACTGAGCGCTCAAAAAACCTTCGCGAATATATCCAGTTGAACAGCGAATTCCATGCGCTGCCGGCGTAGTCAAATTTGCGACGTAAGCCTCACAAACAGCTAAGTCTCCTCCACCAGTTTGAGAATATTGATCTAAACATGCTTGCGCATCACCGATTCTATCGGCATCGCCTTCTTTACATCCAGTTAATGATAAAAACGCTCCGGCGGCTGCGAAGAGCGTGACCGATACCCCGAGTTTGGAGAGGAAGCTGCGTGGTGCGGGATGTGTGACCGATACCCTAAATAAAGACATGAGACTCCTTTAAGTGCGGACCATTAGAAATTGAGACTTGTTCGAAGCATCCAAACGCGATTCTCTTTTGGCTTGGAAAATGTTCCGATATCGTCCGCGTAAGAAACTAAATCTAAATTAAATACGGCGAACATTGCTGATGCTCCAGCTGTCCAAAAACCTTGATTAAGGCCAACTCGGTACTGACCCTTCCACCAAGATGCAATTGACCAATCGAATTCGAACCCGACGTGTAAGCCTTTTCGCATATTGAATCTAGGATGGTAAATATCGCGAATGTCTAAAACACCTCGTCCGCCAAAAATCCAAAATGAAGGATACTCCCAGCGAGTTCCGATGTCGACAACCCGAAATAACTTTTCAGGCTCTTCAGTCGTGTTTTTACTGATCAAACCAGATGGCTCGCCGAACCCTGTTTCTGCAACGTTTCTCACAACTAAACCAAATGTCGGTCTTGCATATTCAAACAGTGAGAAAATTCCTTCATCAGGAACACCAGGCGTCCATAGAAAACCAATATCTGCGTCAACGGTGTAACCGTCTGAAAGATCATCTTCATTTACAAGATTGGGATCTGCCGCAAGCTCAATAAAGTTTACATTTTGACTGAAAAATCCACGGTGAACTGCTTTTCCAGTTATTCCCCAAGATAAAACACCGTACTCAAATCCCTCAATGTGACTACCATAACCGTATGCAACCGTCGTGTCGGCGTAAACCGTCGTTTGCACGGCAGGACCCACGCTACTGTGAACACTTAAATCCATCGTTAAATCCATCGGAATAATTCCAATAGCCCAACCTGGTCTTGCCCAGATTGCTTGCGGAGCGCCGACACGAACTCCAAACGATTCTCCGTAGTGAGATTCTAAAACTGCCGCCATCGCGCTTTGTTTAGCCGAATCATTTCCTGGCGTATTTTGAGCCACGTCGATATCTTTTAATAGATCACCAATCGCAGGTGTACCCGCAAGATCTAAACTTAAATTTAAATCATTTTCATCGATCCGGTCTAACCCAGCAGGATTATAAAATAGAGCAGAGTAATCATTCGCAACGGCAACAAAGGCACCGCCCATTCCCATTGCGCGTGGGGCTTGATAATGCTGATGGATTGCCGTCCCGACACTCTCAGCTGCTAAAACCGAATTAATTTTTAGAATGGTGAAAACAAAAAGGGAAAACATTTTCATAATTTTATATTTCACTCATTCTTCGATAGGTTTTGATCTTAAAAGTCAGATCCAATTTAATTCACACATAAACTATTCACTTCCCTAAATTATAAAAACAAATGAAACTTCTGTGTATGCGAGAGTGTCGATATCGAATCTTTTTGACTTTAGTCGTGGCTAGCTTCCTCTTAATGAAGCCGACCTTTAGCTGGGCAGCGCCTAGTGAGGGCACTTCACCTTCTTTAATAAAAGAACCTATTCAAAGTGTGTTTGATCCTGCGTTGTCTCAGAATTCTCATTACAGCAGGTTGGAAAAACAAATTCTGCAATTTAATGTTGGATATCTTAACGGTAAAGTCACAAAAAAAATTGAAGAACAAGATCATACTTCTGCCGGTATTTCCTATGACTGGCGCGATACAGACCAAAACTATTGGACCGTTGGAGCGAAGTGGCTCAATACAAAAGCCGCATGGATTGAAGCCGGGAAAAAATTCATGATTTTTCATGATCAATTGCAGGAGCCATACTACAAACTATCTCTTTCGCACTTTCTAAATCCGGATGATTCGATTGCCGGATTAACAAGAATAGATTCATTTAAAGCTGCGATCTCATTCGGAGTTTTGGATTTAATCGCTATGGGTCGTATTATTAATTTAGAAGTTGGAGCGCAGTGGGGAATCTCTGGCTTCGCTGGCCACGCGCAAACTGGCGTGCAGTGGTCGTTTTAGGAGAGAACTTTAGCGATATCGTTTTGAATTTTAGCAGCACCAGTTGCGTGACCGGTACCCCTATCTGATCTCGAAGTACCGGCTGAGTGACCGATACCCCTCAATATTTCTTGATTACAGATTATTGACGAACAGCTTCGCCGAAAAGGTCGAAGATGATGTCGTTTCTGTCCGTGAAAAGCATTTGGACGCGGCCGAAGTGTTGTCCTTCAAATGCAGGCCAGTAACGGATTTCTAAGTTACATAGTAGACCTGGATTCATAACACGCGGGCAAGTTGTGTAAGCTGAGTAACCGTGGCCACTTGAAGAAAAACCTTCTCGCTCTACAGGGATATTTCCGACGTTGCGGATTTGAAAATTGATGCGATTCATACTGTTGTTCCAAACGCGTCCGAAATTATATCGAATAAACTGACTTGCGGGCTGCATGTCGTGAGATGTGCTGATTAAAAGTGTTTCTGCAGAAAGTGCAAAACTCGAAAAAAATAGCACACAAGCTACTAACATCTTTGATAAAATACCTGATGATTTCATTAATCCTCCTGTGATTGTCAGCTGTATAAACAGCTTTCTAATGATTTAAGTTTCCTGCCATAAATCATTGAGCATCTGGACCATGGTATCAACTTTTTTCTCGAGACTACTAAGGTCAGCGTCATTTCGAATGACATAGTCCGCTTGAGTGATCTTCTCTGAGAGTGGCAACTGCGACTTTAAGCGTTTTTGAATTTCTCCGTCATTCCAACTATTTCGCTGCTTAAGTCGCGCAACCTGAATCTGTTCGTCGGTGACCGATACCACCGCGATAAAATCGAATTGTGTTTTAAGGTTTTTTTCAAACAACAAGGGCACATCGTAAACTGCCCACGGATGATGTTGATCTTTCAGCCATTGTTTTTGGAGTGAAACTTCCTGCTGAACAAATGGATGTACCAATTTCTCGAGTTGAAGCAATTTTTTTGGATCGCCGAACACCGCTCGAGCCATGAGCGCTCGATCTATACTTCCGCCGGCATTCAGGATTCCACTACCAAAGGCCTGTACTATTTCGGGATAGGCCGGACCGTTCGGCTCGACGACCTCGCGGGCAATCCGATCAGCATCGATTACAGGGATGCCCCGTTTAATCAACATCTGACTTACGGTTGTTTTCCCCGTACCTAGACCTCCGGTCAGTCCAACCCATTTCATATTTACCTCTTAATTTTTCAAGGTTTCCTCAAACCTTACCGATATTTATAATGAAATGGAATCTTTTCATGTCGCAAAATTTTGAACAGTTCGGCAAATACATTCTGCTCGAAAAATTAGCCAGCGGTGGTATGGCCGAGGTATTTCTTGCGAAGTCATTAGGCGCTAGCGGCGTGAACAAGTTTCTTGCGGTGAAACGCATCCTTCCTCAATACTCTGACAACAAAGACTTTATCGACATGTTCAAAGAAGAAGCAAAAATTGCTGTTAACTTGAATCATGGAAGCGTTGTTTCAATTTATGACTTCGGCATCGAGCGAAGCCAGTTTTATCTTGTAATGGAGTACGTCGAAGGACGTAACTTACGCCAAGTTTTAAACGAACTCAAAAAACGAAATCAGCAATTTTCAATCGAGCAAATAGTTTACATGATGAAAGAAGTAGCGGCAGGTATTGACCACGCTCACCGATTGATTGATGGAACGACTGGAAAACCTCTAAACCTTGTTCACCGTGATATGAGTCCGCAAAACATCATGGTCAGCTACGAAGGCGAAGTTAAAGTAATCGATTTCGGTATTGCAAAAGCTGAAACCCAATTAGAGCAAACCAAAACTGGAACTCTAAAAGGAAAATTCGGCTACATGAGCCCCGAGCAAGCTGACGGACAATCAATCGATTCAAGAACAGATTTGTTTTCTCTTGGTATTATTCTTTGGGAGCTTTTAGCGCACGATCGTTTGTTTACATCAAACAGCGAAGCAGCGATTTTAAGAAAAATTCGCGAGTGCCAAATCCCTTCAATCAGAAAAATTAATCCAAGCATCCCAACAGAGCTTGAAAATATCGTGAATAAGTCTTTAGCAAGAGACAAATCTCAACGCTATCAGACGTCTGCTGCGTTTCATAAAGATTTGAATCGTTTTTTAAATACTGAATATCCAGATTTCTCTTCACATGACTTTGCGGTATTTATTAAAAATGCATTTGCCGAAGTTTATTCTGATTCAAAAAAGAAGCTAGTTGAGTACTCTCGAGTTAATAGTGGAAATCACGAAGAGAAAACTCATGTAACTCAGACTTTGACGTATGCTCCTAGTCATGAAAATACAAATCAGTCCTCTTCATCATCGCAAGTAACGGGACTTCCGCCAATACCAGATGATGGCGAAGACGAAAAACTAAATATCGAAACCGATACAAGAGTAAAAGTTGATCTATCAAATCTTAAAGATGGTGAGAGCCCCAATAAAATTAGAAGAAACTCTACGACATCAAATCGCTCGAGAGGCAGTCGGACGGGTGTTCCGACTTCGACTCGAACCTCGATTCCTTTGGGAACTCGATCGTCTATTCGAAGGAAAAGTCAGTTTGAACCAATGGTTCCTTTTCTTTTAATAGCAATTATAGCTTTTAGCGGATTGTATTGGAAAAATCCTGCTTTTGTTAAAGGTCTGTTCCAGAAAAATAAAACTGCCGTGGCTCAGAATGCAAATCAGCCAAAACCTGTGGTGCCTGCACCGGATGAGCAACAAACTGATCTGGCAACAACAAGCATCGTAACAGTTACAATTACTTCCGAGCCTTCTGGTGCAGAAATTTATTTGAACGGAAAACAAATGGGCGTGGTAACACCGACTCAAGTGCAAATTCCTTCGAACAAAGATGTCATTCTGAAGCTTCAAAAAATCGGCTACATGCCTTATGAAAACACGATCTTTTCTACCGTAAACGGAAAGACATTTAAGACGACTCTGCTTTCTGGTAAATCAGGCGCGCTTAATTTAGCACTTATCAACGGTGGAGCACAGCCTATCGTTGAGATTAATGGAATCAAAATCAACGACGCATTACCTTTGAAAAATTATAGAATTCCTGCTGGAATGCCAGTCGTGATTCAAGTAAGTAATCCTTTCTTGGGGCTTAAGTCTCAACAAACAATTATTGTGCAAGAAAATGAATCAAAATCACTGGAAATGATCTTGAAACCGGAAAAAAAATCACCATGACATTATATGATTCGATACTTGAATTCCCGACCCGAACTGGTGTTGGGCTGGAATACTTTGAAAAAGGCGAGCGAAAAACCCTTGAGTGGTCCGAATACTACGAACAAATCAAAATCGTTGCGGCTTCCCTCCACAGCTTAGGTGTAAAGAAGCAATCGCGAGTTGCGATCATGGCTAACACGAGTCTCCGATGGGGTTTAACTGATCTTGCGATTCAAAGCTTAGGCGCCGTGACGGTTCCGCTCTATCACAATTCGACTGCTGATGAAATTCACCATATTTTAAAAGATTCAGAGGCGACTCACTTATTTATCGAGAGTTTGCGTGATCTCAATAATATTCGAAAAGAGACTCTTGAAAATAAAAAAATTATTTCTTTTGATGATGGAGCTGATGAAACGATGAGCTGGTCCGAGTTTCTAAAGCTAGCAAACCCCGCCCCTGCTTGGTTTGAAACTTTAACTCCGCCTGCGCGGGAAGAATTAGCGACAATTGTTTATACTTCCGGTACGACCGGGCTTCCAAAGGGAGTATGTCTAACTCACGTTCAGATTATTTCCGAAGTGAAAGAGGCCTTTTCTTGGGGAGTTACAAAGGATGACAAATCTTTATGCTTTCTTCCCCTAGCACATGTATTGGGAAGAGTTGAGTATTGGGCTCATGTCTACTGGGGCTTTGAATTAGCTTTTGCTGAAAGTATCGAGAGGCTAAAACAAAATTTGGCCACTTGTAAGCCAACTGTTTTTATTGCCGTCCCTCGAGTTTTTGAAAAATTCTACGAAACCATTCATACCCAAATGGAAACGATGGGCTTACGGAGAAAAATTTTTGAGCGAGCACTCAAAACGGGAGAACAAGTCAGCGCCTACACACTTTATCAAAGAAAAGTTCCGTTGCAGCTAGCGATTGAATATGAATTAGCAGATGCTCTGGTTTTTAAAAAGATCAAAGATGCATTCGGTGGCCGCTTAAGATTTGCGGTTAGCGGCGGTGCCCCCCTTAGCCTTCACATTTCTAAGTTCTTCCATAACTGCGGAGTACAAATTTTAGAGGGCTACGGTTTAACCGAAACAACTGCTGCAATTTGCGTGAGTCGACCGAATCAAAACGTACTTGGCACTGTTGGTATTCCGGTTGGCGATGTGCAGATAAAAATTGCTGAAGACGGTGAAATTTTAATTAAGAGTGCTAAAGTAATGACGGGCTATTATAAAATGCCTGATGAAACTAAAAGGGTTTTGCAAGATGGCTGGTTTTCAACGGGAGACATTGGCGAAATTCTTCCAACTGGCGAGCTGAAAATTACTGATCGCAAAAAAGATTTAATTAAAACTTCTGGTGGTAAATACGTAGCTCCTCAAAAGCTCGAATCCCTAGCGAAAGAAAGTTCACTTATCAGCAATGTGGTCATCTACGGCGATCAAAAGAAATTCATCGTGGCGTTGATCAGTCTTTCACAAAAAGCAATGAGTCTGCCGCAGCAAGAGCTCGAAGAGCAGATGAGAAATCACATCGCGCAAGTAAATGCAGAACTTTCTGGCTTTGAGTCTTTGAAAAAATATGCGTTTACTGAAGACCAATGGACGATTGAAAATGGCTTTCTCACACCTTCAATGAAGGTTAAGAGGAAAAAGTTGATCGAGAAGTATAAGCAAGAACTTGAAGCGCTTTACAGTTAGCACCAGCTTTTAAACTTTTATTGAACCCAAAAACGAAGACCCAAAGATATATAATAATTAGTAAAATCATATTTCAATGGGGAGCCATCGCTTCTGCGGATTTGTTCACCTTTAGTATGCGCGCCACTGAAGGAAACAGGAACATTTTCAGCGTACTTAATTTTCCTAAAATTTAACTGGCGAAAACCCAGCGAAAGTAATGCCGCAGTGTTGTCTGACCAATGCATTTCTCCACCGATAGAATAATTCATGAGTGCCGCAAGACCTTTTCCTTCGACGGTAAAGTTTCCGTTTGGAGGAATTGTGACAGTCGAGTATGCAGTTTTTGTAGCTATGTTTGCAGCTCCCACCGCTCCGCTAGCAAAAACTTTGAAATCTTTGTTTTGAAAAAAGATGAGCTCGACTCCAACTTTCGGAGCATATGCAGAAACTTCAGACGTGTAAGAATAATTCGCCGTTGCGCCAGTCGAGGCCATGCCACGAGTTTTAGGCGGCTTGATAACTTCTAATCCAAAAAGCCAAGCAATTTTAGCTGTCTGAAAAACAAAACCGAATTCTCCACCGGAATGCGTGTCAAAACCCTTCGAAAATGAAGTTGCGCTACTTTCGCGTTCAAAATAATTTTTATTAACTGACGAATTTCCGTAAGTCAGATTAAAGTATCCACCGAAATTGTTGTCGCTCATGCTAAACACACGAGCTTGTAACGTTGGCGAAATGAGGAAAAATAAGACAAATATCTTTATCATCTTTTTATTATATCAAGAACGACTTTTGCTGTTTGTTTTTTTCCAGCAACCTGCACTGTCTTGATTTTAACAGTCGTGTTCAGGTCTAAAGTCATAGATAAAGTTCGATCTTGTGGGTCTGATACCACTTTTACATTCTTCACTAATTTAGAATCTTTTAAAACTCCTCTAATAAATTTCTCATCTACTCTTGACTGCATCATCTGTGAAAAATCGATGACGATGCGGTTCGGGTGAATTTGATTCTGAGCATTGAAGTATCCTGGCTTACCTATTAAGATATTTCCTTCTTTTGTACCGACTTCAAAAATGAGTCTTTCAGCTTTTCCATTTTTAGCCTGAATCTTGGATAAATTAAGAAGGCTGAAACCAGCGCCCGCCTGACCACCGATTTGTCTTTGAACAGTTTTAAAGCTTTGTAACGTCGATTCCTTTCTTGGAGGAACCGCAGCGTTAGTAAAACTTGAGACTACCAAAAGAGTGAGTAAAATCTTTGTCATATAAAAAGCGTAAACTGAGCTAAATCTGAGAGCCAGGGTAATTATCTACGCACCGCGCCGATTTGTGCCAAAACCCGGCGGTGACCGATACCTTCATTTGGATGGAGGTTTTGCAAAAACGCTAGGGTCGAAATGGCTAATGAGAGACTGGTCCTTTTATTGCTTTATGAGAATCTTTGTAATTTTTGGGTTCAATGTGACTCCAAAACTATAAAAAACGAACTAACCAAACTCAGGGGAAAACGATGAAATTAATGAAATCTGTCATGACTGCGTCTTTAGCTGCACTTGCTGCATTAAGCTTATCAGCTTGTACTGACGAACAACTTTCTTTCGGAGCTGGCATTGTCGTTGGCGTCATCGTAAGTGACGGCGGCGATCGTCACCGTGAACCAAATCCTCCGCGCTACCGCCGAGGACGTCGTCATTATTCAGTTCAGAAATCTGCAAACCTGTCTCCTGCAGAAACTGTTGCGATGAAATATAATCTTTCAATGGCACAAGCTGAAGTATTAACAGCTCATCTTTTACCAGCTCGCCAAGGCGACCTTTCTGGATTAGCTGCACTTGGTTTTGAAAAACAAGATTTACGCGCTTTAATCGCAGGACAAAATCCTTCAGCTTCGACGCTAATGACCATGAGTGAGAAATTGGGCCTTGAATTATCTCAAGCTCACCAACTTGTTCAGAATATTAAAGCAGATGCTTTAATTGCTCGCGACAATATGATGTAATTTTCTAGTTTTTTAGAGAAATTTGGACTTGTCGGACTTTAAAAAAAGTCCAACACTTAAGGGCATGATGAAGATCGTGCCCTTTTTATTTTTATCCTGCTTCGCATTTTCAAAATCCGTTTCTGATTTTGGAGGCGAATACACTTTAAGCCACAGCATCTACTCGACCTCCGAAGATAAAACAATTCATGGAGTAGAAGATTTTATTCGTATTCAGCCTGTTGATGGCAAAAGAGCTAATATATTAATCGAAACTTATTCTCAAAATTTCCATTCTTGTCAGCTAGTCGGCGAAGCGATTTTACAAGGAGAAAACTTAGTTTTTAAGAGCTCAATTGATAAACGACTGAACCGTGGCAAAGCTGCTTCTTGCGTCCTAAAGATCTCGCAGAACAAAACGACTGGTAACGACAAGTCTTTAAAAATTGAAGACTCAGGGGACAACTGCCGTATCCGCTATTGTGGGATGGGCGCTGAATTAGGGGGCGTCTTCAAGCAAAAAGGCGTGTCAGTACAGGATCAATTCTAACTTTCACGAATTTTATTAAGCGAAATTCTAACCTATTCCGGGCACCTGTTTAAAAGTTTATCACCTCAAATGCATAAGCTATTTCTAGAGCCACCCTTAGGGTGGAATGCCACTTGCTTACCATTGATATGGATTCTCTACCCAGGAGTAACGTATGTTGAAGAATTTAGTTCAAGCCATTTTAGTTGTGACGACTGCTCTAACTTTAGTGAGCTGTAGCAAATCTAAATCTAAATCGGCAAACAATGCGACTTCTACACAATGTTTTCAAGATCCTCAAACTGGAGGCTGTAACAACACTCAGTACAACCAGTACGGTCAGTATGGCTACCAGGCCTACCCCCATGGACAAGTTCCTAGCTACTCCTCAGATCCTAATAGCATCCACAGATACGAAACGAGCTATTACTACTCTAATCAATTTGCTAATGGAAGTTCCCAGCTTTGCTCTTGTCCTCAAGGCAGCCGCCCCGTTTATAACGGCAATATGGGTACGGGCTGCCTAGCTCAAGGAAACATGCCTCAGTACTCTAGAACTTACTATTGGTCATTTACAGCTGGTAACACCAACAATAATCACTATGTAAACATGCCGCAGTATTCAAATATTAATGGAAACATGTCGAACGGTGGCTGTTATAATAACGTGGCTTGGAGTTGCCTGGTTGGCCAAGCAAACCAGTGTCCTTCAAACACAACTTGTAAGGCTACGGCTCAAAACTCACCAATTGGCGTCTGCATACAATAGCGACGCCCTAGCGCTTCAGATTCTAACGCGCCGTCACTGGTAATGTACCTGTCACCTTAAGATGTTAAAAACGGTTATGACAAATACTAATCCGTTATTACAAAAATTCGTTGGCTTTGATGCTTGTGTTCCCTTTGATCAAATTAAACTCGAGCAATTTAAACCTGCCTTGACTGAGTCGATCATATTAGCAAAACAAAATATTGATGCTATTAAAAATAATCCTGCCGAACCTAACTTTGAAAACGTGATCGTTGCTTTAGAGACTTGCTCTGAGCGCATGGGCCTTGTGGGTTTAGTGTTTCATAACTTAGAAACTTCAAACGGCAGTGACGAGATGATGAAACTTGCGCCTGATATGTACCAACTATCAGCGGCTTTCGGATCTGATGTTTCTTTGGATGGTGATATTTTTAAAAAAATTAAGGCCGTTCACGATAAGCGTGATTCTTTGAAACTGAGCACAGAACAAAAATCATTACTTGATAAAACTTATAAGTCTTTTGTTCGAAATGGTGCACTTCTAGATCAAGCGACGAAAGATAAAGTTCGCGCCATCGATCAAGAACTTGCAGGCCTTGCTCCTAAGTTCGGCGAAAATCTTTTAAAAGCGACAAATGCGTTCGAGCTTTGGATTGATAAAAAAGAGGATCTCGATGGTCTTCCTGAATCTGCCGTTGAAGCAGCTGCCATGTCTGCAGAGAAAAAAGGCCAAAAAGGAAAATGGCTTTTTACTCTTCAGCATACCTCTTATGCTCCATTCGTAACTTATTCGAAGAGCCGAGCTTTGAGAGAAAAAATGGCTAAGGCCGCTTCTTCAAAAGCTTTTAACGATCCGTTCGATAACCAGGAAAATATTAAAAAAATTGTAACTCTAAAGTATGAGCGTGCTCAGCTATTGGGATTTAAAAATCATGCTGAATTTGTGCTTCAAGAAAGAATGGCTCGTGATTCCCAAACGGTAACTCAGTTTTTAAAGCGTTTACTTGATGCCGGCAAAGCGGCTGGCGCAAGAGATCTTCAAGAAGTTCGTGATTTCGCAAAATCAACTGATGGCTTAATGGATCTTCAGCCTTGGGATATTGCTTATTACTCTGAAAAATTAAAAGAACAAAAGTATGCATTCAACGAAGAAGAGCTTCGCCCTTATTTCAAATTAGAAAATGTGGTGAATGGCGTTTTCGAACATGCGGAAAAACTTTATGGAATCTACTTTAAAGAAAATACGAAGATCCCAGTTTATCATGAAGAAGTAAGAGTTTACGAAATTTATGAAAACGGCACGAACAAGTACATGGGTCTTTTTTATACAGACTTTTTCCCGCGCGAGACTAAAAAATCGGGCGCCTGGATGACAACATTCCGCGAACAAGGTTTACATGACGGCGAAATAAAGCGTCCGCACGTGACTATTGTTTGTAATTTTACGAAGCCAACAGCAACGAAGCCATCATTATTAACTTACGATGAAGTCAGAACTTTGTTCCATGAGTTTGGTCATGCACTGCATGGAATTTTAGCTGATGGAACTTATCCTTCAGTGACCGGCACAAGCGTTTACTGGGATTTCGTAGAGTTGCCGTCTCAGATTATGGAAAATTGGGTTGGCGAAAAAGAAGGCTTAGACGTTTTCGCAAAACACTATGAAACAAATCAGCCAATCCCTGCTGATTTAGTAACAAAATTAAAGCGCGCACAGAAATTCCAAACTGGTTGGATGATGATGCGCCAACTCCAGTTCTCTTTACTCGATATGGCTTGGTACACGGCAGATCCTAAAACAATCACCGACGTTGATGCATTTGAAACAACGGCAACTGCTGAAACTCGGCTGATGCCAAAAATTCCTGGAACAAACACGTCTTGCGCATTTGCTCATATTTTTGCGGGTGGTTATTCTGCTGGATATTATTCCTACAAGTGGGCTGAAGTCTTAGACGCTGATGCGTTTGAGTATTTCTTGGAAAAAGGAATTTTTAATGCCGAAGTGGCTTTGAAATTTAAAGAACATATTCTTTCTAAAGGCGGATCCGAACATCCAATGGAGTTATACAAAAAATTCCGTGGCCGCGAACCGGATCCAAATGCACTTCTTCGCCGAGATGGTTTGATCTAGATGAAGGCATCACGTTTGCAAATCACAGGTAAAAGTTTAGAAAAGAAGCCAGGTCAAAAAAAAGTCGGTATTGTTTACCGGATTCATACAGAAAAGGCTGTGAAAGCAGCTTCCGAAGTTACGACATGGCTCAAAAAACAAGGTTACGAAGTGTTCACGGGGCCAGATCAAAAAAAGGTTCCGGGAACTACACTGATGAAATCAGCTAAAGAGTTTCAGAAAATGGCTTTAGTTGTGGTCTTAGGTGGCGACGGAACTTATTTAAGAGCAGTGAGAGCCATGCAAGCAAATCAAGTTCCAATTATTGGATTTAATATGGGGACCTTAGGGTACCTGGCTCATCATTCGCCGGAAAAGATTACGGAATCACTGCAAAAGACTTTAGAAAACGATATGTACATTCAAAACCGCGCAAGACTTCAGGTTACGGTTTTAAAAAAGGGAAAAGCAAAGGGCCAAGTCTTTACTGCACTAAACGATGTAGTTTTAGAAAGAGGCTCGAATTCTCAATTGATTCATGTCGCGATTAAACTTAATGATATTCCGGTTCACGAAGTCAAAGCCGATGGATTTATTATTTCCACTCCAACTGGCTCGACTGCTTATAATTTAGCAGCTGGCGGACCGATTTTAGACCCAGAGGTTCACTCGTTCGTGATTACTCCTGTCGCACCCCATTCACTGACGCATCGACCACTGGTGGTACCCGATACGAAGACGATAAATCTTAAGATGGAAAGCCTTCAGGCTCATTTGGTTGTAGATGGCCAGAAAGTCATGGATTTAAAGACCGGAGATGAGCTGAGAATAGAAAAAGCTGCCATTGACCATCAATTGGTTATTGCAAAAAATCATAATGATTATAATTTATTAAAGAAGAAGTTACTTTTCGGTATTCGAAATTAACTTGAACGCTTCAGAAGCCATATGGGCTGTGGTTTTTAAGCTAAAGTCCAAAGATTTATGATCTAACGGGGGGTCTCACGATGTTACTTGAAATTAAGGTGAATCACTTCGCGATTATTGATCAGCTGCATTTGCAATTCAAAGATGGCCTCAACATCTTGAGCGGTGAAACCGGTTCCGGAAAATCTGTTCTTTTAAAGTCTTTGGCTCTTCTTATGGGCGGTAAAGCTTCGTCTGATACAATTCGTACAGGGGCACCTCAAGCTATTGTTGAAGGCTCATTTGATCTTAAGACTCGAAAAGATGTTAAGCTTAGACTGACTGAATTAGGAATTAACGTTGAAGACGATCAATTAGTTGTTCGTCGAATTATTTCTTCCGATGAAAAATCAAAAGTCTATTTGAATGGTCACTTAAGCACTTTACAAAACTTGCGTGACGTCGTGTCGCCGTTAATCGAAGTAACAGGCCATGCGGTTCCTTTAATCGAAATTACTGGTCAGCACGATAATCGCCATCTTTTAAGCAAAGCCTATCATCTAGATCTTTTAGATCAGTATGTTGGCACTTGGGAAAAGCGCACTCAGTACGAAGAAAAATACGTTAAGCTTCAAAAAAACTTGAACGAAATCCAAAAACTTGAATCAGGTGCTAAAAATCTTCATCAGCGTGTCGATTATTTGGAATTCCAACGTAAAGAAATTTCTGATTTAGATTTAGCTCCAGGTGAAGACATAGAGCTTGAAGCAAAACTCAAAAGACTTAAAAACGCGACCAAACTTATTCAATTCGTTGAATCAGCAGAGGATGTTTTATCAGGCGATGAAGGGTCAGCGTTGGCGCGGATTAAAACGATTCTTAAAAAAGGCCATGAACTTTCTAGCCTTGATCCTGTGATTCCGATGAAACTTAAAAATTTAGAAGATGCTCAGGAACTTATTAATGATTCCCTCTACGAGCTCCAAAAGTATCTAAAGTCAGTTGATGTTAATTCAAGCGAACTTGAATTAACTGAATCTCGGTTAAGTGACTTAAGAAAAATCCAAAAAAAGTTTGGTCCAAGTGTTGATGATATCTTAAAAGCTCTTTTAAGTATTGAAACAGAGCTTGCGCAACTACAACAGTCTGAAAAGTTATTAGAAGTTTATAAAAAAGAAGTGATCACTTTGACCGCAGAACTTTTTAAGATTGGTGAAGAACTTCACGTGAAGCGCACAAAAGGTGCAAAGCTTTTAGCTGGCAGCGTGAATGGTGAGTTAGGCGAGCTTAACATGAAAGGCGTAATCTTTCATGTCGGCGTTCAGAAATTAACGGAAATCAATTCTACTGGAATCAGCGATGTCGAGTTCATGAGCCAAACAAGCCCCAAAGATCCCGCCCGGCCACTTTCAAAGTTCGCCTCTGGTGGCGAATTGAGCCGAATTTTACTTTCTTTAAAACGCATCGTGGGATCCAGCAAGCATCCGCGCACTTACCTCTTTGACGAAGTTGATACAGGTGTTTCCGGCCCAACTGCTGAAAAAGTAGGTAGAAAATTAAAGTCGATTGCGAAAAGCCAGCAAGTTATTTGCGTGACTCATTTACCGCAAGTTGCAGCTTTTGGTGATGTTCATTTTTTAATTCAAAAAGTTCAGAAAAAGGACCGTGTGCAAATGGAAGTCATTGATCTTGATCATCAAGCTCGAGTCGATGAAATTGCCCGGCTGATTTCCGGTGCTAAAATCACGAAAACTTCTAAAGCACACGCCGAGGAACTTTTAGAAGCTTGTCAGTAACCAGGACTGGTATCATGATAAGTTTTATGACCAGCTTCAAATCAATCATCAGTGTTTTATGTCTGATTTCAATAATAGGAGCCTGCCAAATGAAGTCTCATCACGAGGGCTACGACTATCCTCACGCCGAAAAGAAAACAAAAGCTTTTTCAAACCATGGCTACAAGCGAGATGATCCTTATTACTGGCTCAAGGATAAAGAAAATCCAGAAGTTATTAATTACCTCAAGGCCGAAAATGTTTTGGCTGATAAGTTTTTTGCCGATAACGGTGCCTTAATAGACACTCTTTTTACCGAATTAAAATCTAGAACTGCTGAAAATGAAGACTCTGCACCTGCTGTTAAAGGCACCTACACTTACTGGAGCCGCTACAAAAAAGGTTTAGAACATCCTTTGCATGTCAGACAACTGACAGGCAAAAAAGAAACTGAAGAAATAATCTTAGATGAAAACGAATTAGCTAAAGGTTCTGACTTCATGGAATCTGCAGGTCCTTATATCAGCCCCAAGCAGGATTTAGTTGCTTACGGAGTTGATACTCAAGGCCGCAGGTTTTACAAAATTTACTTCAAAGATTTAAAAACTGGAAAAGTTTCTGATTTCAAAATTGAGAATGTCACTGGAAATATGGTTTGGGCTCAGGACAACGAAACTGTTTTTTATTCAAAACAGGATCCAGCTACCTTACGCTCTTACCAAATTTACCGGGTGCACATTCCTTCTGAAAAAACCGAGCTCGTTTACGAAGAAAAAGATCCTGAATTTGCTGTTGGAGTTTCGAAAAGCTTAAGCGAGAAGTATATTTTCCTTCAGGTGTCTCATTTACAGTCCGATGAAGTTCGTTATATAAAAGCAGATCAACCGAAATCTGCGTTTAAGTTATTTCGCCCACGCATGACGGGTGTGTCTGATACTTTGATGGATGGTGGCGATAGCTTCTATCTTTTAACAAATGAGAAAGCCCCCAACAAGAAATTGATCAAAGTTCCTTATGAGGCAAAGTCAGACAAAGAGTGGACTGAATTTTTACCGCACAGACAAGAGGTTTTCTTAGCTGATGTTGACACAATTCAGGGGAATATTATTGTTACCGAAAGAAAAGATGGATTGAACCAAGTCCGGGTAATGGATTTGGCAACTTCGAAATCTAGTTATGTAACATTTGAAGATCCTACCTACGCTGTTAGTACATCCATCGGTGGAGAATTCAAGCGCGCCGATTTTAGAATTGTTTATCAATCCCCTCGTGTCCCTGAAAAAGTGTTGGATGTTAGCTTAAAAGATTTATCTCAAAAATTAGTGAAGCAGGAAACCGTTCCCAACTTCAATGCTGACAATTACAAAACCGAAAGAGTTTGGGTCACAGCTCGAGACGGAAAAAAAGTTCCAGTATCTTTGGTTATGAAAAAAGACTTTAAGCCTGAGGGCAAGAGTCCGCTGTTTCAGTACGGCTATGGCTCTTACGGCTATGCGGTTCAGCCTTATTTCATGCTCACAGCGCTTAGTTTAGTTGATCGCGGCTTTGTGTTTGCGATTGCTCATATCCGTGGTGGTGATGACTTGGGTCGCGCTTGGTACGACGAAGGCCGCATGAAAAATAAGATGAACACCTTCCATGACTTTATTGACGTAACTGAAGGTTTAATTGATAAAGGTTACGCAAAAAGAGGCCACGTTTATGCTCGGGGTGGAAGTGCCGGTGGTTTACTCATGGGTGTCATCGCAAATCTTCGACCCGATCTATATAATGGTATCATCGCAGAGGTTCCATTCGTTGATGTTCTAACAACAATGCTTGATGATACGATTCCACTTACAACTTTTGAATACGAGGAATGGGGAAATCCCAATATCAAAGAACAGTATGACTGGATGGCTCAGTATTCGCCTTATGATAATATGAAAAAGCAGGATTATCCGAATATGCTCATCCGAACGGGGCTTCATGATTCGCAAGTTCAGTACTGGGAACCTGCTAAGTGGGTTGCAAAACTTCGCGATGTGAATACTTCTTCGAACCTCATTTTGATGTCGACTAATATGGAAGCCGGTCACGGTGGAGTCACTGGACGCTACAAGCATTTAAAGGAACAAGCCGAGTCCTTGAGTTTTAGCCTAGCTCTGGAAAGTAAGAAGTAACCAAGCCGCCAAAGGAAGAAAAATTTCGGGGTTGAGTTATCTCAACCCCTTTTTTTTATTTCTAATGCGTAATTTCGACAGTTTTTCTTAAGACCTTTGACAGTATCAAGAGAATAAAGCATGCAACTAACGACAAGATTACCATAAGGCCAAAGAAATTCTGTTCTCCCATACTCTCATAGTATGTTCCTAAGAATCCAGCCATGTAGTTTCCGAAAAAACTGGATAGTAACCACACACCCATCATCATCGATACAATTTGTGGAGGAGAAATCTTCGTCACAAAA
The DNA here is from genome assembly GCA_043730825.1 of Pseudobdellovibrionaceae bacterium. Taxonomy (GTDB): domain Bacteria; phylum Bdellovibrionota; class Bdellovibrionia; order Bdellovibrionales; family Bdellovibrionaceae. Next base: position 2,538 of record JAYTJV010000090.1, on the reverse strand, counting down.
GATAATCCGATTGGCGATAAATAGATTTCACCAACAGTGAAAAAGAATACGCAGGCAAATAACCAAAGCCAATGTGTTCTTTCGCCCGGTGGTAAGTTGTTGAGAACTAATACAAGTAAAACGAAACCTAATCCCATAATAATAGAACCAAATCCCATCTTTGTAATACTACCTGGTTCTTTATTAGACTTTGATTGCCAGCCCCAGAATTTATTTAAAAATGGAGTTAAGACAAAGATCAAAAATGGATTAAAAGATTGAAACCACGACGAGGGCATTTCCCAACCGAAAAGATTCCAGCTGGCGCGCTCATCGGCAAGAATTTGCAAAGTGTTGCCTTGTTGTTCGTAAATTCCCCAAAACATGACCGTTACGGCACAAACAAGAATAAGCGCGAAGATGCGCTTGTAGTCCTCTTTATTTAAAGGCTCATGTTTATGATGAGCTCCTACTTTTGCCTCTTCTTTTTCAAAGTATGTTTGGCCCAAATGCTTTTGACCGAAGTGATAAACCAATAAGCCAATTAACATTCCAATTCCAGCAGCGCCGAATCCCCAGTGCCACCCTACTTTTTGCCCCAACGTTCCGCAAACTAGTGGGGAAAAGAAAGCTCCAAGGTTAACACCCATATAAAAAATTAAATAAGCGCGGTCCCGGCGTTCATCATTAGGTGCGTATAGACTTCCCACCTGAGTTGAAATATTCGGTTTGAAAAAACCATTTCCGATAATTAAGAAAAAAAGTGCCAGCAAAAAAAACTGTTCGCTTGCCATTAACAAGTGACCAATCGCCATCAGAAATCCGCCCCAGTAAATCGACTTTCTTTGGCCAATGTACTGATCAGCGATGATTCCACCAAAAAGCGGAGTCAGATACACAAAGCCTGTATACAAACCATAAATCTGACTTGATAACGCTTGATTCGTGAGTGGCCCAAAAACAGATTCAATTCCTGATCTCAAAATTCCAAAGCCGATGACTTCGGTTCCCTTTTCGATTTCGGCGAATAAATACTTCGTCATGTAAAGTACTAATAGCGCCCGCATGCCGTAGTAAGAAAAGCGTTCCCACATTTCGGTGAAGAATAAAACGAAGAGACCTTTCGGGTGTCCCCACATTTCGTTGTTGGGGTTTCCCAAGTTAGGTGTCGATTGATTCATTTTAGAAGCTCCAGTGCCAGAAGAGGGCAATCAGGGTTTTGACGTCTGTGATCTGCCCATTCTTTACTTTTTCTTTTAATTCTTCGGAAGTGAATTTTTTCAACTCTAAAAATTCTCCAGGGTCTAATCTTTGAGGACCTGGAACCATCCCCGTCGCTCTGTAAAGATGAATCGCTTCATCTGCATAACCTATGACGGGATGGATGACAGTCATGAATTCGAGGTTTTTGGCTTTGTAGCCGGTCTCTTCTTCGAGTTCTCTGGCTGCAGTGACCGCAAAGTCTTCGCCTTTATCACGCTTGCCAGCGGGTACTTCTAAAAAGACTTCCTTAAGAGCGTGGCGATATTGCTCGACTAATAGGATTTCGCCGGAATCGAGGATCGGCAAGATCGCAGATGCACCTGGGTGCTGGATGTACTCGCGGTGACCGATACCCCCATTTGGGAGCTGGACTTGATCGCGAAGAACTTTCAGGAAGCGACCCTGGTAAATCAATTCGGAATGAAGAGTGGTTTCGGTTAACTTATTTTTTGACACGAAGATTATTGTTCCACAGCCTAGGACTAAAATCGAGTCTAACTTGAGTTTTTTCAGTGCAGCATTGAACCTAATCAAGACACCATTTATTCAATTCGGAGGTTTCGTGAAAAGTTTTAGAATTTTAGCATTTTTGTTGGTTACAGTTGTTATCACTACAACTGCTTTTGCCCAAAGAGGCGGCGGTAGACGTGGAGTTTCGCTATCGGGGGAACACTCATTGAGTCTAGGATTTGGCCTTATCACATCTGAACAAAACAATATGGATGATACGATCGATGCCGCAAATACGAGTCTTGTTGGAAGCGTAAAAAATTTAGAGTCAGGTTTGGAATACTTTGCTCAATATGCAATCCGATTTGATGGATCGTGGTGGGGCATTGCTTTACGTCCTTCGTGGATGAGTCAGCAATCAGACGGCAGATGTGGTGCTGGAAAGTGTGAGTACGAACTTGATGGATTCTCAATTTTTCCGATGATGCGAATGTTTCCTCTCGAGAATGATTTTGTTAAGCTTTTCTTTCAGGTGGGCATTGGATACGGAACTATGAAAGGTGAGATTACTCAACCGGCAGGTAACGTAAAGTTTGAGGGATCAGCTTTCGGTATGATGGGCGGTCTTGGAGTTGATTTTTGTATGTCGGAAAGTCACTGCTTCACAGTTGAAGGAAACTTAAGATACTTACCTATCGAAAGAAATCTTGTTAAAAGCGGAGCGGGAACTGTCTCCGGCATTTCAGGCGGTAGCGCACCGGGCGAAGAACTTGAGCGCAATAGCCGAGATTTATCAACGACGATGTCTGGCCTACAAGGATTAGTTTCTTACATGATGATATTCTA
>JAYTJV010000089.1:0-34090 GCA_043730825.1 Pseudobdellovibrionaceae bacterium | reverse complement strand
CCAAATTGGTGAAAGACTTTTTTAAACTAAATTTGATGAAGCCGTTGCGCCATAAGGCTTCTGGCTAATAGCAGGAAAAGTTATCCGCGCCGTTAGGTTAACAATGACTTTGCATTCTCTCTTCCCAAGATATACTGAAATCGAATTTGCGAAATTCATGCAAGAATGGATGCCATCAAACCACATCAGCTTTAACCAAATTCAAAAGAACAAAACAGGCGATAGAATTTCAAATATAACGATAAAAAAATGTTACACTTTCAGATTACCAAAAGGACTGGCATCATGAGGAGTTTAACCTATTTGTTAAGAGCAGACGTCAGAGATCTTGCAAAAATAATCTATGCAAGGTCCCTTTATTGGTTCGATATCAACAAAGCGAAGCTTCCAGCTATTATTTATGATGAGCAATTTACGATTACACTTGCGACTCAAGCCGAAGACTTTTCTGGCGCTTTCAGATTACTCCATGATGATTTGGTCGGCAAGAAACTCAGTCGACCCAACACTCATGGACTGAAACTCAATATTCATTCAGTGATGCCACAGAACTCAACTTTGATTGTAAAATACCGAGAACTCGTCGTGGCAGCAGCGACGTTAATTCAGGACTCTCAACTTGGATTTCCAGGTGAAAAATTTTATCAATCTGAAATTCAAGAACTCAGGCAGCAATATCGATATGGTGTCGTTGAGTTATCAAATATCGTTATAGATCAGGCCTTCAAAACGCACCAATTGGCATTTTATCATCTCTTTATGAAGTACGCGATGAATCTATGTCGTCGAAATCTAAAATCCCAGGCTCTCTTTGTTACGATCAATCCTGTGCTTCAAGAATACTTTCAAAAGAACTGGGGATTTAGATCAATTGGTCCAAAGCTAAGATATAATTCGAGTCCCCAAGCACAAATATCAATGGCAGTTTGCGATTTAAGGCACGAGCAAAGAAGAGTCCAGTTACATAAAACTCCCACAACAGATCCCGACAAGAACATCGCGCTTTTTATTCGCCAGCGCGACACACGTTTTATTTATCCCGGTAAATCAGAAGGCCAAAGAATCACAGCCGTCATGTCAGCCGAAATGATTGAAGAATTTTGCCTAATGAAGACAGGCTTGTATGAAGAAATGGATACCCACACGAGACAAATTTTCCTCGAGATGTTTTTACAGTTTTTTGGTCATGAAAATTTAAGAAATTTTGTCGAAACTGAAGTTACACTAAATTTAAAAGAATTCAGGCTGCCGGTTGATACTCAAGTTGCAATCAAGTGCGGTGAACAATTCTACATCGGTGCTTTAAGGGATATTTCGCAAAGCGGATGTTACGTCGAATTACCAAATGAATTGTTGGATTCGAAGGGCAATATCACTTTAACGTTTCACTTAGGCCAAAGCGAACTTCGAGTAGACGCAAAACCCGTTTGGAGAAATCTAGATCGAAATTCGAAATATTGCCAAGGTTACGGAATTAGATTTGATACGCCTTTGATGGACCTGCAGGAACAAATTAATGATTGGCAGTCAACGACTTGTAAGACGCGGCTTTTAAGAGCGTCTTAAGGAAGTTCTGCTTTGATAAATTGAGCCATCTGTTGCGGGTTTTCAAGATTCAAACAATGTCCTGCGCCCGGCACAGCTACAAATTTAGAATTTGGAATCACTTCAGCTAATTTTTGTGCATCAGCTTTCGGTAACAAAATATCCTGTTCACCAAAAAGTACAGTAACTGGAGTTTTGATCTTTGCAATTTCAGTCTCGAAATTTTTTCCGCGAAGAGCTTGAAGCATTCGTGAACCAACATTGTTAACAGACTTCATTGTGTCCTCAACGATGATCTCGTTGAAGAAAGAAGACTTCGTATCGCAATTGTGAATCGTAAAACCAATGATAAACGCAGTAAGGTCACGGTCCGTTTTCATTTCTTCGTACTTTTCTAGAACAGCATCATCAAACTGAATCCCTTGGGCGCCCACTGGATCGAGTAACAACGCTTTTTTAAACATCTGAGTGTTCTGAGCCATCATGAGGCAAGAAATGAGTCCGCCTGTTGAATGACCAATAACTGAAGCCTGGGTTACATTAAGTGTTTTAAGAATATCTAAATATTGAGTCGCAATTTTTTTCGCATCTAAATCACCTGTGACTTGAGAGCTGTCGCCACAACCAGGAAGGTCTAGGAAAATGAAGCGGCCTGTTTTGGAGCCAGTTGTAAGCGGCTTTAGAGCTTCGATCGTTGGCATCCACCAACGGCTGGTCGCAAGATTCCCGTTTAAGAAAACAAGATCGTGGGACCAGGCATTTTCAGTGACAGAATAGCCTATAGAATATTGATCAGTAGAATATGCTGTCATTTAAAACCTACTTCTTAACGATTTCCAAAGTTAATGGGTTCGCAACTAAAACGTCACCGTTAAACAGCAAAGGCTGTCTATCTAAAACACCTTTGATAAATTGTGCTAGAAAACGGGGATAAGATTCTGGAATTTTATGCTTAGAATATTTAACTAAAGTCATGCTAGCGCGACTTTTCGCGGCAGTAGCATTCCAATAATTTTTGTAAACATCTTGAGGGATGTATTCGTCTTGTTCAGAAATCACGAGGTGAAGACTGCGAGCAGGTAAGAAACGAACATCTTCGATTGGTTGGTACATACGAATACCTTGAACCATTCGGGTAACACCCTCTAACTTATATGGGTTTTCTAAGATTGAAGGCTCAGCTATAGGATAAGTCGTATAAACCATTTGGCGGATGAAATAATCGGTTAACTCTTCATCGGTTGCGGGATTGCTAGGAAACATTCTGCGAGTTGCATCGATTTGCTTTTTAATCGCGACTTTTTGAGATTCTAAAAATTCAGTGTAAGGGTTGATCATGATAAGATTGCCAACGTCTTTGCTATGTTTGCTTACGAAAGCAGAAATGATTCCACCACCATACGAAAGACCAATTAAGTTGTAAGGCGCTTTAATTCTGAGACCTACTAATAGTGATTTTAAATCAGCAGCTTGCTCATTGTAGAAAATAGGTTTTGTTGGAAGTGGGTTCGAGAGCAGAGTTGTTCCCATACCTGCCATATCGTAGGTAACAACGCCGTATCCATTCGCAACCAGGTTTTGAATAAGGCGAGCCCAATTACGTGTGGCGTGAGTTAAACCGTTAACCAGAACGACTGTAGGTTTGCCCGCAGCGGGCTTTGTGTATTCGACATAAAGCTTCTTGTTATTAACAGCAACTAAACCTGCAAGGCTTTCAGGGCTTGCCCAAGTTGTTTGACTGATCAGTTGGATACCCATTATGAGTGTGATGACTGTGTTACGTAATTTCATTAATTCCCCTTAGCTTGAATAAAAGCTCCATGGATTTCTCGCGGAGGGGATGTTTAGTCAATGATTTGCTGGTCGAAAGAATCTTTTGCATTGCATAACCTAGAGTTGATGCTCTATTTCGATCGGGTGTAGTAATTCTAAAGACGTTTTAAAGAAGATGAGGCGCTAAGAAGTGAAAATCATACAAGACTGGCTTCGGTATTGGAAAACTCACTCGCCACACAACGTCGCGTTGCTAGATGGCGAAACGCAAGAAGCTTGGACCTACCAAGATCTCTGGTCGAAAGCTCAATCTGGAAGTGTTTACTTAGATAAAACAGTTGGAATAAAAAAAGGCGATCGTATTCTTTACGTCGGTCAAAATGATCTTGCCGTTTTAAATCTTTATTTTTCCGCAATTCGATTAGGCGCTGTACTAGTTCCAGTTAATTATCGCTTAACTCCAACTGAAGTAGCTTACATCATTTCAAATTCTAAACCGAGCTTAGTCGTTTATGATGACACTTTTGAAGAGCTCGCAACTGAAGCTATGAAGCTTGTGCAAGATCACTCGGCTGAAAAATTGCTTTTACGTGGTGAAAATAGTTTTGAACTTCAAACAAGAAAAAATCTGGCTTATCCAGAGTTTCATGCAGAAGAGAATGATTCTGCTATGATCATTTACACTTCCGGAACAACAGGATTTCCAAAAGGTGCGATGATTTCCCATAGCGGCTTGTTTTGGAATGCCGTAAGTACATCCATGCGACTTAATATTACTCAATCTGATTGTGCGGTTACTTTTCTTCCGCTCTTTCATACGGGTGGATGGAATGTTTTAACGACTCCGTTTCTTCAGCGAGGAGCAAAAATTATTCTGATCAGAAAATTTGAACCTGAGTTGGTTTTAAAACTAAGTCAGGATCATAATGCCACTTTACTCTTCGGAGTTCCGACTACAATGGGCTTGATGGCTCGGACAGAAAAATTCGAGAATTATAAATTAGAGTCAATTCGTTATGCGATCGTCGGTGGTGAACCGATGCCGCTTGAGCTGATCAATGTTTGGCATAAACGAAATATTTTTATACGGCAGGGTTACGGACTGACTGAATTTGGTCCGAATGTTTTTTCGCTAAATGAACAAGATGCGATCCGAAAAATTGGCTCGATTGGTTTTGCTAACTCTTACATTTCGACTCAAGTAATTAAAGAAGACGGATCTTTAGCTCTGGCAAATGAAGTCGGCGAGCTTTGGCTAAAAGGCCCAGCCTGCATGTTAGGTTATTGGGGTAACCTAAAGTCGACTCATGAAGCTTTGTTTAATGACTGGTTTAAAACGGGTGATTTGGTTCATTTTGATGATGAGGGCTACTTTTATGTCGCCGGTCGAAAAAAAGACATGTTCAAATCAGGTGGTGAAAATGTTTATCCAGCCGAGGTTGAGCAAGTCATAAGCAAAATGAATTGGGTTCAAGAAGTGGCTGTCGTCGGAATTCCAGATGAACGTTGGGGTGAAGTAGGTAAAGCTTTTGTTGTCTGCAAACCGGAAAAATATAATGAACAGGAATTACGTGAGCATTGCTCTAAATATTTGGCGAAATTCAAAGTTCCAAAACTATTTTCCCACATCCATGAACTTCCTAAAGCTGGATCAGGTAAAATTGTGAAGAAAGATTTAGCCAAACTTTCTCCAAACATTTAATCATCGCATGATCACAGTTTTTAAGTCACAACTTGTGCTCACATATCGAGCATAGATGCTTGAAGGACACACAACACTTAAATCCTAAGCTCATGGCGCTAAACATTAGAAAAGACGACAAGTTGTTGATTCAAAACGGTTTTTACGCTACATATCATTCAAAGACATAAATGTTTTTTGGAAAGGCTCAGGTCATCTGGGCTAACCATTTATTAATTTATTCGGGAGATCATCATGTCTGATCAGCACGATCAATCTGACCACCATAATCGTGGAGGCATGTTTGCTTTCATGTTTTCTATGGTATTTGTTTTTGCGTTTTTCTTTTACCTAGTTGCAATTCACAAAGGCGTCGATCTAGATGAAAAAGTTGTGGATCCGCGCGCTTTGGTTGCTGAAGGTACTAAATTAGCTTTCAACGTTGATAAAGTTGCAGAACCTTGGGTTGGTAGCGAAGAGATGATTGCTCACGGCCAAAAAGCTTATTCCTCCAACTGCGCTCTCTGTCACGGTGCCGAAGGAAAAGGCGATGGATCTGGCGGACAAGGTCTTAATCCCAAACCAAGAAATTTGGTTGAAGGCAAGTGGACTCAAGGTGGCGGACTCATCGGACACTTTAAAGTTTTACAAAATGGTATTCCTGGAACATCGATGGCATCTTTTGCTCATATAAAAACGGGAGACCGCTGGGCAATTGTTCACTTCATCGAATCAATTACACAAAATAAAGGTAAAGACGATCCAGCAACAGTTGCTGAATTCGGAAAAGCAGCAAAATAAATATGGTGATAAGCGCATTGCTTCTGACTCTTAGTTTAACCTCTTCTTACGCAGAAAGTCCTGCGTTCAAGACCTATTCGACCGAAGCGGAACCAGTTGTTGCATCAGAACAGCCAAAAGAATTAAAAGATGTTGGCATTCAAGAACAGTTAGGTCTGTCGCTTGATCTCAATATGACTTTCAAAGATGAAACTGGAAAAACTGTTCAACTTTCTAATTATATTAACGGATCAACACCTGTTATTATCAGCCCGGTTTATTATGACTGTCCTAGGCTTTGTAATTTCCATCTCAATGGCTTAACTGAGGGACTTCAAAAACTTGATTGGAGCCCGGGGCAAAAATTTCAAATTTTAGCGATTTCTTTTGATTCAAAAGAAACTCCAGAATTAGCAAAAGCAAAAAAAGATGCTTACATGAAAATGTATAACCGACCGGGAACTGAACACGGTTGGCATTTTTTAACGACGACTGAAGCAACAGTTCAGCAGTTTACCAAAGAAGTCGGTTTCGATTTCAAATGGAACGAAGAAGCCAAAGAGTGGGCTCATGCATCTGCTGCGATAGTTGTCTCTCCGACAGGAAAAATTACTCGATATTTACCAGGAATTGTTTTTGAACCACAGAATATCAAGCTTGCTTTAACTGAATCCAGCGAAGGCAAAATTGGCAGTTTTATAGATAGTTTGGTTCTCTATTGTTTTAAGTACAACCCCCATAAGGGCGAATTCACCTTAGCGTCGGTTCAATTGATGAAATTGGCAGGACTTGCAATGGTGATTGGTTTGGCCATTTGGCTTTTGCCATTTTGGATTCGCACGTGGAAAGCGGAAAACCCAAGGAGTTGATAACATGTTTTGGTTGAGTGCAGCTAATGCCCAGTCTTCCTTTATGCCAACTGCTGCATCTAGTGGTGCAGTGGAAGTTGATAATCTTTATTCATTTTTACTTATATCAAGTTTCATCTCCTGTTTGATCTTGATCGGCGGCATGATTTATTTCGTATACAAATATCGTCGTAAAAGTCCAAATGATAAAACTCCACGAATTACGCATAATAATTTTTTGGAATTTCTTTGGTCTTTTATCCCACTCGTTATTTTCATGGTGATCTTTGCGTGGGGCTGGAAAGTCTATCATGACATGCGAAAAATGCCGACGAATGCGCTTGAAGTGCACGTAACGGGTAAGCAGTGGGCATGGGAAATCCAATATAAGTCAGGTGTCATGACATCTAACTTAGTTGTTGTGCCAATTGATACAGACGTGAAGTTGATTATGACTTCTAAAGACGTCCTTCACAGCTTTTTCATTCCAAGTTTCCGAATTAAGCAAGACGTGATTCCGGGTCGATATACAACTTTATGGTTTAACTCGAATAAATTAGGCGAGTTCCATATTTTCTGTACTGAATATTGCGGTACTTCACACTCGGGCATGATCGGAACTCTCAAAGTTGTGACTCGAGAAGATTATGATAAGTGGCTAGAAGAAGAGTCCAAGTTTAGCACTCTTCCACTTGCTGATCGCGGTGCAAAACTTTTCCAAATTAAGGCCTGCGCTTCTTGTCACTCGGTTGCAGACAAGTCTGTTCGCGTTGGTCCATCTCTTTATCAAAGATTTGGTAAAGCGGGAGAAACTTCTGCAGGCAGCGTGGTTGCGGACGAACAATATTTGCGGGAATCGATTTTGAATCCGAATGCGAAGATCGTAAAAGGTTTCAATCCAAACATTATGCCCTCGTTTCAAGGGCAACTTAGCGAAGCTGAATTATTGGCAATTGTTGAGTACATCAAAGGTTTAAAATAAGGAGTGAGTTATGGGTAATTCTGCTCACGGTTCGAATACAAATGTTAATTATTTAAATGAGTTTAAAGGCATTAAGTCTTGGCTCTTTTCCTTGGACCATAAACGAATCGGTCTGATGTACATGATTTCAATCCTCACGTTTTTCTTCGTGGGCGGAATTATGGCAATGCTAATTCGTTTCGAGCTTTTTGCTCCAGGTAGTCAGCTCTTAACGCCACAGCAATACAATCAAGTTATGACTTATCACGGAGCCATGATGGTCTTCATGGTTATCGTTCCTGGGATTCCTGCGATTTTAGGAAACTTCTTCCTACCACTTCAAATTGGTGCAGCCGATGTGGCTTTCCCCAAGCTCAACTTGGCTAGTTGGTATGTTTTCATGTTTGGTGCTGCGATTGCGATTTCAACTTTCTTTTCAACGAAAATTGATACGGGTTGGACGTTTTATACACCTTACTCGATTAAAACAGGAACAGCTGTTGTTGCGATGGTTCTAGCAGCTTTCGTCATGGGTATGAGTTCAATTTTAACAGGATTAAATTTCATCGTAACAGTTCATAAGTTGCGCGCACCTGGAATGACAATGTTTAAGATCCCACTTTTTGTTTGGGCGATTTACTCAACAGCGATCTTACAAGTTATTGCGACTCCGGTTTTAGCGATCACTTTATTGTTATTAGCAGCTGAAAGACTTTTCGGCGTGGGAGTATTTGATCCAGCATTGGGCGGAGACCCGGTTTTATTTCAGCACTTTTTCTGGTTCTATTCACATCCAGCGGTTTACATCATGATCTTGCCCGCGATGGGAATCGTTTCTGAATTGATCGCAGCTTTTTCTCACAAAGTTATTTTTGGGTATAAAGCGATTGCATACTCTTCTTTAGGTATCGCAGCGGTTTCATTTATTGTTTGGGGACATCATATGTTTGTTTCCGGACAATCTGAAATTGCCGGAGTTCTGTTTTCATTCTTAACAATGCTAGTGGGTGTTCCAACTGCCATTAAGATGTTTAACTGGCTTGCGACGATGTACCGCGGTTCAGTTTCTTTTCAAGCCCCGATGCTTTATGCACTTGGGTTCTTATTCTTGTTTGCAATTGGTGGCGTGACTGGAATCATGCTTGCTTCGATGGGTATGGACGTTCACTTCCATGATACTTACTTTGTGGTTGCTCACTTCCATTACGTGATGGTGGGTGGAACATTGATGGCACTTATGGGTGGACTTTATTACTGGTGGCCAAAAATGTTTGGCAAAATGGTAAACGATGGACTGGCACGAATCACTTTCGTTCTTATTTTTATCGGTTTTAACGTGACGTTCTTTCCGCAGTTTATTTTGGGTGCGATGGGAATGCCGCGACGTTATTTTGACTATATCCCAGCTTACGAATCTTTGAATAAGATTTCGACGATGGGTTCATGGTTAATTGCAGCTGGATTTTTATTAGCAGCATATGCTCTTATTCAGTCCCTTATTTCTGGCGAGAAAGCTGGAAGTAATCCTTGGGGAGCTAAAACTTTAGAGTGGCAGACAAGTTCTCCGCCACCTCATTTTAACTTTGATAAAAAACCCGAAGTAACAGGTGGACCATATGACTACTAATGGTGTTTCACACGGTGCTGACCGATCTCACGGTGGGCACTCACATCACTTTGACAGCGCTGAACACGAATACTCAAGCGACAAGGAAGGCCTCTGGCTTTTCATGGTGACAGAGATCTTGATGTTCGGTGGTCTATTCGTTGCTTACACGATTTTCCACAGCATCTACCCAGAAATGTTTTCTGAAGGTGCAAGTCACTTAGACTGGCGCATGGGTTTTTTAAATACGTTGGTACTCATCACATCGTCATTAACAATGGCTTTGGGGATTTACTACAATCAACAGAACCAACCTAAAAAGGCATTCTGGAATCTAATTGGAACGCTTCTGCTTGGTTGTTGCTTCTTAGTTGTTAAGTACTTTGAATATACTGGAAAGTTTCATCATGGAATTTTTCCGGGACGTTTATTAAATATGGAAATGGTGAATCCCGTTCATCAAAATTTAGGTCTTTATTTCGGACTTTATTTTAGCATGACGGGTCTTCACGGTATCCACGTTCTGGTCGGCATGGGCTTAATAGCTTGGGTCGCAGTTAGAACTTATAAGGGTCATTTCAATTCGCATTACTTCACTCCTGTAGAAGGTGTGGGAATTTTTTGGCACATCGTCGATTTGGTTTGGATTTTTTTATTTCCATTACTTTATTTGGTTGGGTAAAGGGGTATTCACATGAGTCAACATCACGTCATTCCTTTGAAAGTGTACTTTAAGGTTGCAGGAGCATTGTTCGCTCTTACTTTCTTAACCGTAATTTTTCACGAACTACATTTAGGAGCATTGGCTGGTCCGATTGCATTCTTAATTGCAGCCGTAAAAGCAGCATTGGTACTTTTGTACTTCATGCACTTGAAGTACGATAATATGCAAAACCGAGTCATCTTTGGTTCAGGGATATTTTTCTTAGCACTTCTAATTGGTTTTTCAGCTCTTGATATTTGGACTCGAATCCAAAACCTGAGCACATTGTAATATATCGGTGTTTCGATTACTCAACCAACTGACCAAACTAGGCATTGTGATCTTCGTCGTATTGACGGGGATTGCGGGTTACATGGTCGGATTTCAAATCGAAAACCCTTTCAACTGGCAACACCTCTTAAAATTCGTCGCAGGTATTTACTTTTTAAGTTCGGGTTCTTTGGCGCTCAATCAAGCACAAGAATACAAACTTGATCAAAAGATGAAGCGAACTGCAGATCGGCCGATTGCATCTGGTCGATTATCTCCGCTGGCTGGATATATTTTCGCTTTCAGTTTAATTATGGTTGGTAGCCACTTACTTCTTGAGATCTCTTTACTGACTGCGGGACTTGGTTGGCTTGTTATTGTTCTCTATAATGGCATTTACACATATATTTGGAAGCCCCGCTGGATTTATGCTGCTGTTCCTGGCGCTGTGCCTGGAGCTTTGCCAGTTACAATGGGTTATTCTGCAACGAATCCCGATATTTTTAATTCTGAATCGATCTATTTATTTCTGATTCTTTTCTTGTGGCAGATGCCGCACTTTTGGGCTTTAGCTTTACGGTTCAAAGATGATTACCGAGAAGGGGACGTTCCCACTTTACCAGTCGCACTAGGTGTGGAAAAAACTTTATATCAAATGGTTTTGTACACTTTTGTTTACGTTGGTTTAGCGATAGCCTCACCATGGTTTTTAAGGACAAGCTGGTTTTATATCGGTCTAGTCATTCCAACCTCGGTTTTAGTATTGGCTGAGACCTGGAAATTTTACCGCGTTAAAGGTGAAAAAGGTTGGCTCAAATATTTCATGTTCGTGAATATCAGCGTTCTAATTTACGTCTTTGTTCCAATTTTTGATAAGTGGAACTTTCTTTTTACTCATACTAATTAGAGATGCAGGCTCCAGTGCATTTACTATCGGATCTTTTAAGCGCGTCGTGTCCGGAAACAGGAAGCAGGCAGCGCGCCCTGGCACGTTTTAGGTTTTTTCTGTATCCGGGGTGTCTGGCTGACTTTTTGGATGGGCTTTTTTGAAGGCTTCTAGCTTTGAGCACACTTCGTTGATATTTCGGCATAAATCAAATGGCTCTAGACCTACACCGAAGCGTTTTGCAGTGAAAATACATGGGATCAATAAAACATCAGCAGCTGTGACTTGGTTACCGAAACAATATTTTCCAGAGTGTTCTTCAAGCATTGCCTCTAGTGCTATAAAGCCTTGAGTATACCAGTGTTGGACCCAAGCATTTTTCTGTTCGGTAGTGTACTTATGATCCTTTTCTAATTTCTGAAGAACTTTTAAATTACTCAAAGGATGCATGAAAGAATTTATGTTTTCACAAAACTGTAAAACTTTGGCTTTCATGTAAGGTTCGGATGGGAAAAGTGCGGGAGTCGGCTTTATATCTTCTAGGTACTGAATAATCGCTAAGCTTTGTCCAATGGACTTTCCATCGTGAACAAGTGTCGGCACCTCGCCTTGGGGATTGAGCTTACGGTAGTCGGCAGAATGTTGTTCCCCGCCACTTTTTAGTAAGTGAACTGCTTTGTAGTCATATTCAATACCTTTTAAGTTAAGCGCGATTCGTGCGCGATAAGAGGTTGAGCTTCTAAAATAGTTAAACAGCGTGAAATTTGACATGTGGCTATTCTAAGTAGGTGAATCGCGGCTGGCAAGTGGCCCGAGGCGTCAGATGCGGAGACAGAAGCCATTAATTGTATTAGAAATAAGATAAGAAAAAAGGAGATTTCCAAATGAAAAATATTTTCGTTTTATGCGCGGTTTTGTTTTCGGTTTCTGCTTTCGCAGCAAATTATACAGACATGGCTTTAGAAGTCGGATTCCGTCACCAGAATGGAGATGTGGGTACGCTTGAAACTAATGCGAAGCTTGGTTACCAAGTTGGCGTGACTGCAGCTTTTCCAATGGCTGAAAAAGTGAGCTTTAGATCAGGTCTTTTATATACTCAGAAAAATGTAGAAGTTGAAGTTTTAACGACGAAAAGAGACTTCAAATTCACTTACGTAGAAATTCCCTTAACTGCACTTTTTAAATTTGCTGATTACGGCGGCGTTTATGGTGGTGTAAATTTATCTCTCAATCTAGATGATGATTGTGGGGCAAATGCTTGTACTGGTGTTGAATCGATGACGACTCCGGTTGTAGTTGGCGCAACTTTTAAATTTGCACCTCAATTGGGTGGAAATGTTTATGTTGAATCATTATCAGGAGATGTTGCTGATGGAGTTAAAAACTTCACAGCAGTTGGCGCAAACTTAATGGTAACTTTTGATTAATTATGAAATTAGGTTCTCTTAAATCAAAAAATCGTGATGGTGAACTTGTAATCGTAAGTCGGGATTTATCCAGACTTGCGATTGCATCTGATATCTGTCCCTCATTAAGAGAAGCCATGGAAAATTGGGCTGAAGTGGGCGTGAAGTTGCAGGCTCGTGCAGATGACTTGGAAAAAGGTATCGCCCATTATCAGGCCTTTGATGAAAATAAAATGATGTCAGCGATGCCAAGAACTTGGTTATTCGCGGATGGGTCTTCGTTTATTTATCATGTGAAGCTGGTGCGCATGGCTCGAAAAGCTCCATTACCGGAAACTCTAACAACTGTACCACTTATGTACCAAGGTGAGTGCAGCAGATTTCTTGATCCATTAGAAGATATTCCACAGCGGGATTTTGCTTTTGGTACAGACTTCGAAGGCGAAGTTGGGGTCATCACAGATTTCGTTCCTATGGGAACAACAGCTGAAAATGCCCTAAAGAAAATTAGACTTGTTGTTTTAATAAATGACGTCTCGCTTCGGGGATTAATTCCTGAAGAATTAGCTCAAGGTTTTGGGTTTTTCCAAAGTAAACCTGCAAGTGCTTTAAGTCCTCTGGCTTTAACGCCTGATGAATTAGGAACTGCATGGAAAGATGGACGCGTTCATCTTCCTTTAGAAGTAAAATATAACGGAACCACTTTTGGAACGGCAGAAGCCGGGCATATGCATTTTCATTTTGGCCAATTAATAGCTCATGCAGCAAGAACTCGGGATTTAGCAGCGGGATCGATCATTGGCAGCGGGACTGTTAGTAACGAAGATCACGCCAAGGGCTCTAGTTGTCTGGCTGAAAAAAGAATGATTGAAACGATTGAACAGGGTGCACCCAAGACTCCTTTTATGAAGGAAGGCGACACGATCGAAATTTCAATGAAAAGTGAAAAAGGCGCAAGTCTTTTTGGCCGGATTTTTCAAAAAGTTAAAAAAGTTCAATGAAGCCGATTATAATTCAAAACAAATTCTCTGCTCAAGGTCCTGCGCTTAGAAAATATTTTGAGCAAAATTTTGCTGTTCACAAAGATATTAGAAACGAACGATTCGTGTGGGATTACTGGTTCGTTAAAGATCAATATCAGTTTCTAAGAACTCCTGCTTATCACTATTTCCCGCCGGCAATTTATCAGAAATTTCATTCTCAACTAGTTCAGTGGGGCAGGGAAGTTTTGGGTTGCCATGATATTTCTCCGCCGTGGCTTTCATACTATGTTGAGGGCATGGAACAGAAGATGCATTCCGATGTTCCACACGGGCCGTGGGCTTGGGTTTATTCATTGAGTCCGCAAAAAAGAAATTTTACAGGTGGTGATACATTTATTTTAAAGCCTGAAACTTTAAATTACTGGCAGAATTTTGTAGAAGAAAAAGACCGTGAACAGAATTCTTACCTTGAACATATTAAGCCTGATTTCAATAAGCTTATTGTGTTTGACCCTAGATTACCTCATGGGGTTACTCCTGTTAAGGGAACAGCGGATCCGCTTGAAGGTCGCGTTGTTATTCATGGCTGGTTTGTCGAACCTCGGCCTTATGTTGTTGGGGGGCTTACGACGACTCAAGTGCAGAAGACGATGCAGCCAGCAATGGTAAGCATGTCTGAAGTTTTAAACGATCTAAATAATTTTCATGGAACTATGAGCTTCAGAATTGATATTTCCGCTAGGGGAGAAGTTAAAAAATTTCAGTGGTTAACTGATACGATAGTTTCATTGTCTCATAATGAAACAGAGAAAAAGCTGCTTCGAAAATGGATTCAAAGTCGGTTTTCTAACATCGAGTTTCAAAAAACGTCATCTGCGTCTAAAATCACGATTCCATTGCTTTTTAGATAAGTTAAAACCTGTCCAGTTAGGCACGATACCTGAATGGTATTAGATTATGAAAACACTCCTTGTCCTAATCACATTATTTAGCTTATCGGCTTGGTCTAGTATTGAGACACAAAATCGAAATATGCCGCAAAGGACTTTAAAGTCACTTTACGAAAAAATGAATAATGTAGCTCATACAGATAAAGCTGAATCTGAAAGCCTTGTTCTAAAAGATTATAACTTGCTTGTTTCTTCTGGTACTTGGTGGACAGGCGCTAGCCAAGCAGAAGGAATGTGGGAGCGATTGGCTTTTGATCGTTTAAAAGAATTAAATGTTATCGTAGTTTACGATGCTCCGAAGCAGGATATCGTAAAGATTAAATCTAAAAGCTCTAATACAAAACTCTATGAATATTTTGATCAGAACCGTGAATTTTACTATTGGTTTTCACAGAAGACTTTGATGGATGCTGTGTTAATCGGACCAAACGGAAAGATTCTTTTTGAAGGCATCTTAAACTCGCCTGAAAAAATCGAGCAGCTCAAATCTCTAATAAAAAAGAAGGAAGCTTAAAAAACTTCCTTCTTTCGGATTTCATCTTTGGCTAGTTATTACTCTTTGTAGATTAAAACTAACGCTTCTGATGGACTACCTTTTGTAAAATCAGAAATGCTTTTGGGTGTAATAGGTGTTGTGCCAGCAGTTGTGCTTGCAGAACGGCTTACTGCACCTTGTGGAGCAATGTCTCTTACCTTGCTGCCGGCAGAAGGAACTAGATCAGCAAATGCACGACTTTCGCGAGCCATGTTAAATGTCTCGATATCTTTTACATTTAATTCTTTATTTAAATAGTTTTTTATATTCTTGATCCGGTCATCTGCAACTTTTCGTTCCTGTGAAGTCACTTTACTGTTTTTGTTATCGGTGTAAACATTATCGCCCCAAACAAATACCTTAACTTCATCAATTTTTGAATTGTTCATGCGAGCATTAGAAACAATACTGTTTAATGATGCGATTTCTTCTGAAGTTAAAGTTGCACGGCCTGGTTCAAAAGTAATTTGAGAAGCAGCATCTGCACCAACTGTTTTAGTAAATTGAGTTAAATCAGACTTTGCTGCATCAGTTTGCGCTGAATCTCCAGGCATGGCTTTCGAGTGAGTAGTACTAGAATGGGTAGATTCTGAATGCATATAGCCTGTATCGGTTGCCTCGGCTTTAGTTGCATCAGTACTAGAAGTTCCTGTCGTTGCAGAAACTAATTTAGCTGCCAGTAATATCGGTAAAAGAAGAACATACGTTTTTTTCATAAAGACTCCTGTTATTTAGGGTTATTAGTTATGGTTAATATTTTTTTCTGAATTGCGTGGACTTATTGTTTCACTGCTAAAAAGTGATGAATTCGAATTTTTAAACTTTTCGTATTCATCGCGTGCCTGATCATATGTGTATCCATATGCTTTTTGAATTCTACCGACAGCTTCTTCCATATTTCCTTTGAAAGAATCCATGTCATTGTCATTTAGCTTTGCCCACTGTTGTCGGATCTTGCCTTTCAGCACATTCCAGCTTCCACTCATGTTACTGCTGTTCATAGTCGTCTCCTTGTTATTACAAAATTTTTGACATCTTCAGTTCTTTACTAATTTTTATAAGTTTTCTTAATTAGTCTTTGTATAAGACATTACTAACAGCAATCGTTAGGCCACATTCTTTTTGTTGTATTCATCTTATTTGTTTACAAAAAAGTCGAATGACATACTTTGGGAAAAATGAGCTTTTTGAGAGACAAAATGACTCGGTATTTTTCAGCTAATTCATCTGACGTTAATTAAACTGGCATAACTTCTGCTCTTACGAATATCAGTTTATAAGGACGGTCTATTTGAGACAATTAATGTGATCAAACATACATAGAAGAGGTGAATATGAAATTATCTAAATTAGCTATTGGTTTATGTTTAAGCTTTTTTGTTAGTCATTCAATGGCTCAGGTTGTGGACACCACAACGACATCAGCATCAACGTCTGCACCTACTGCCGATGTGGATAAGAGAACGACTGCGACTACATCTGAGACTCCAGAAGGCATTACTGCAACACAAACGACAGACGATTACGATAATAGAGAAGGCCTCAATTTAGGCGGCTTCTTTATTGAGCCTGGTATTCGTTATGACAACCTATCTGGCGATCTAGACTTACCTGCACAGTTCGGAGTTTCGGATATTGAAGCCGAAGGCGTTGGTGCAAACTTAAGAGTTGGGTTTCACTTATTAGATATTATGTTTTTAGCCGCTGAAGGTAATTATTCCGAGATGCATATTAAAAACGATGGCGGAAGTCGATATTCTGCTGACGGTAGTGCACACTCATACGGACCAACATTAGGATTTCAAACTCCTTGGGCTGGTGTTCGAGTGTGGGGAACTTATCTTGTAAATGGTGAATTCGATCCAAGAAGCAACAACGGCCTTAACCTTAAATTTAGAGATTTAAATGGTTATAAAGTTGGTTTGGGTGCCCGTTTTAAGACCTTTGGTGCAAGCGTAGAGTATCAAGATGCAACTTATAATAATGTCGATGTTCAGGACGCTGGTTTAGTTGCTGGCGCGAGGGATTTGGAATTAAAGCACACGGGTTGGCTTGGACAAATCAGCTTCCCATTTGCACTATAGTTTCAATATAGACAGCTAAGTGTATTTGAACTGGATATCTAAAACGATATCAGGATTTAAACTATATTTCACAGGACAGCTCGAGGCCGTTTTTTCTAAATGGTTTCGAGCCTCCTCAATTAAGTGAGCCGGCATTTCAACGTGCGCAGTTAATCTTCCAATTCTACGCGGATTAGCGGCCATTTCTTTTACGACACGAGTTTTCGCGCCCACCATGTTCCAACCTTTTAAATCCGCCTGAATTCCCATTACAGTCAGCATGCAGACACCAAGTGAAGCTGCCATTAAATCAGTTGGTGAAAAGGCTTGGCCCAGGCCGTGGTTATCCTTTGGTGCGTCGGTTTCAATAATTGCATTAGAAGGACCATGAGTAATCTCGCAATGCTTTTGGCCTTTATAAATAGCAATCATTTCGACCATATTAAATTCCTTCTTGCTGAACCTGAAGAATTGTTTCGTGAGTTAATTTCACCGGATTAAATTCGTCACTAATCATTTGATGAAGTTTGTTTGCCACGTCGGCACGCTCCATTTCAACTGTTGAAGTAAAAGGTGCTAAAAATTTAATTTCGACGTCTACATATTTCAAAGACAACGCTTTGACCATTGAAAGGAGAAAAGGTATGTCACCGTACCAGCAAACATGGTCGCGATTTTTTAAAGTAAAGTCTTCACCTTGAATTGATTTAAAATTGAAAACATATGGAAGAATTGGAACGCCTGCATAAGCTGCAGCGGTAATGAGTGTACGCTTAAATGGTAAAACATGTTCGCCGTTATGGGATGTGGCTTCTGGATAAAGACAAACATT
This sequence comes from Pseudobdellovibrionaceae bacterium, assembly GCA_043730825.1. Taxonomy (GTDB): domain Bacteria; phylum Bdellovibrionota; class Bdellovibrionia; order Bdellovibrionales; family Bdellovibrionaceae. The sequence continues at coordinate 16,268 of JAYTJV010000089.1, read as the reverse complement.
AAAACCTTGTTCTAATGAACTGATAATTTGTTTTAGTTCCTGCTGAATGCCCATTCGACTGCGTCGCTCAACGTAAATACAACCTGCCATTTCAGTTAAAAGACCAAGCAGTGGAGTTTGGCGCATTTCAAGTGACGTTACATAAAGCATCGGACGAAGGGAACCGCTTGCGATAATATCTATAAATCCAAGATGGTTCCCAACGATTAATCCGCGAGCATTTTGTGGTGGCGGATTGATAACGGCAACTCGGACTCCAAAAGTCTTACAACAAAGAGATGAAATGCGATTAATGGAACGGGAAAATTGCCGCTTTCTTTCAAGCGGATCTTTTTCGAAGGCCTTTATCTTAAAACCACGAGCAATATGGATCGTGACGTAGATAGAAAATAGAAATAAACGAAAAATAACTCTGAAGGGCTTTATTATGAATTCCACCCACCCAAAGTAGAATCACTACAGCATAAGGTCAAGACTCGGTCTTGTAACGATGCCACAGAGAACGATTCAGATCCTCTCTCTGAAGTATCGTCAGGAAATCAAGGCAGCCAAACTCTTCGTCCCATGCAGGTTCGCCACCTAAGAAGGCCCCCATTTTAAGGTAAGTTCCGCAAAGGCTTGGGATTAGGCTTTCTGCCTCAAACCGCTCTTCTGCGGTTAAGGTGCGCTTGTAGTGCGCCTCCCAGGCTTCAAAGTCTGGCATCTTAAAAGCAAGAGTAGGGGGCGAGAAGAATTCTGGTGCATATTTTTTTTCTTCGAAAAAATATCGATGAAGGAGAGCTGCTTGTCTAGCAGTTCGGACAGGGAAGCTTGCACAGCCAAAAAGAATCTGTGCCTGACTTTTGCTCATGTAGTCGGCAATTCCTTTCCAAAGAAGAGAAATTACCACTCCTCTTCGGTACTCTTTTTTAATGCAGGCACGGCCCAATTCTATTTTTACTCCATCATCGGCTAAAACACGTGTAGTGTTAAATTCACGAGATGAATAAAAGCGATCCGAAAATTGGCTTGAGTTCAATCTATATGCACCAGCCACAGTGTTTGATTTCTCGTCGATGATGATAAGGTGATCGCAATGAAAATCATATTCATCTATGTCCCATCCAGACTTTTTAGATGTGCCCTTAAATTCTTTATGGAAAACTTCGTATCTTAATTCAAATGCGCTTTTCAATTCATTCAATGTATCAGCCGTTTTGAGACGGAATGAGCCGACCTTTTGATTAATGGAAATTTTCGGTTCAAAACGGTGAATACGATGAAGCCTGAGGTAGTAGTATTTTTGAAAAGCGTCCGTTACTTTTTGCAACATGATGAGCCCCTTGTTGAACTCTAGTCTGACATGCGAATGTCGAGAATATGTTAGGGCAATATTGGAATTAAGTTGGGAAATGATTAGTTCTTAATGATCGATGAGCTGGCTTTTTTCAACCTCTCAAGTACAGGCTCCCATTCAGGGGATTTCATATAGTCTTGAAAGTAAAACACGAGGCAATCAGCTGGACCTTCTGCAAGACGTCTCAATTCGGCATAAAGTAGTCGTGCGGCTTCGTTGGCTAACAAGGGTAGCGCCAAGGCATCAAAATTATGAATCGCTTTTGGCTTTAAAATTTCAACTCCTTCAACTTCATTCGGTATGCTTGCGATTTTTTGATTCAGCTGAATAAGAAGATCGGGACTTTTGCCGCCTTCAACCCAAAACAAGGGTTTCGCGGGCATGTAATGATGCTTCAAATGTCCTGGAGATTCTTTTTGGTTAACTTGCTTTTTCCAAACAAACTTCAGAGATTTTTTTTCGAGGTGCTTTTGAATATCGGAAGCTAAAATATTTCCAGGTCTTAAGATTGCAATTTCATTACCATCAATTAATAGCACAGTAGATTCAATTCCAATTTCTGATGAACCGCCATCGACAACAGCAACCTGGTTTGAAAATTCTGATTCAACATGTTGGGCGGTTGTGGGACTTGTGCGACCAAAAAGATTTGCACTGGGGGCAGCAATCGGAGTTTTAAGCTTTCTTAAAATTTCTAAAGCAACTGGATGTTTGGGGCAGCGAAGGCCAACCCTTTCGAGACCTGCAGTAATAAGATCGGAAACTTTTTTATTCTTTTTTAAAACGAGTGTTAAGGGACCTGGCCAAAATTGCTGGCAAAGTAACTCTGCGATTTCAGGCCATTCTAGCGTTAACGACTTAGCTTGTTCAATATTTTCAACGTGGACTATAAGGGGATCGAAAAAAGGTCTTTTCTTAACTTCAAAAACTTTTTTCAACGCTTCTTCTGAATTTATTGAAGCGCCCAGCCCATAAACAGTTTCAGTTGGAATTGCGACAATTCCATCATTTTTTAAGGTAGAAACAGCTTGGTCGGTTGTTACGATCATATTTTGACAGGTTACTCTTCTTTTTTTAGAAAGACGAAAGAATTTTGTCTGAATGAAGAAGCAGTCATTATTTTCACTATCAACAATGCAATGACGATAACAATGGCTGCAATGATTGCGGCGGTTGAAAAAACAGGTGAGTATGAAACCTGAAAAACTTGACTGACGATTGCATAAGAAATCGCGTAGCTTGCCCCCAGGCCGACAAATAGTGAAATTGAAGAAAGCAGCATAATTTCTGAAATGCGTGCCTTCAAAATTTGGTTTAACTGAGCCCCCAGGATTTTAAGCAAATGGACTTCTGTAGCCCTTCTTAGGCTTTCAGAAGAGAGTAGGAAAATAAGTGCTAGTAAGCCTGTCAAGAACGAGAGACCCGTCATCAGCTTTAGGGCGCCACTGACCCTTTCTAAGTTTGCTACGATATCTTTTATCAATCTTTCCACATCAATCATGGAAATGTTGGCAAATTCTTTGGACAAGGACTTCATCAGTTCAGACTTTTGTTTACTATCTAAAGAAGGTAACGCCGCTAAGTGGGTCTGAGGAGCGTCATTTAAAACGCCGTCTTGGAACAAAATAAAAAAGTTAGGTTCGAATCGGCTCCAGCGAACTTCTCTTAGGTTCTTTACTTGTCCTTCAACTTCAATTCCTTGAACATCAAAAGTTATGACATCATCGATTTCGAGACCGAGTCTTTCGGCGTAGCGTGTTTCAATGGAAAGATATGGATGCTTTTGGCTTTTATCGTAAACCAAAGGAAAACTTTCCCCTTCAACAATCTTATCGCCAGACTGAAATTTATTTCTGTAGGTTAAATTAATCGAGCGATTTCGGCTGTTAGCTTCGTTTTCATCTTCACGAGTGACAAAGGCCCCGGTTTTTTCCTGTCGTTCAAACAGAACATTGTTAATTTTTAAGATTCTTCCACGAATGAGTGGTGAAGTTGATTGCGGCTCGATATTTCGTTTTTTCAAGAATTCATTTACCTCAGTATATTGCTCTTGCTGAATATCAAACATGAAGATCGAGGGCATGGTCTTATCTTGATCAATCGTCATCATGGACTGAATGCTACTTTGAATTTGCGGCATTAAATTTAAAAGGGCAGAACACACTCCAACAGTTACGATAAATGCCCAACTTGCTGTCGTCTGACGGGACAAGGCCTTCGTTGCATAGGAAAGAGTCCAGCTTTTCCAAGGAATCGTTTTAAAGAGTTTAAGGATCAGCCAGCCTGCAAAAATCAAGGCCGAACAAACAGCTAAAATGGCTAAAAAGAAATAAGTACCGTTCTTCCATGATCGACTGGCGAAAATTGCAAATGGCCAAATTAAAAACAGAAGTGGAAGAAAAAACTTAATTCCTTTTTGATTAGAAAGCATTTCATCTTTAAGTAATTTAGCAAGTGGATTTTCCGATTTTTTATACGGGAAAGTAAGAACTGCAAGTAAAACAAATTGGCAGAAAAGAATAATTCCAACTTCTTTAATCGTTACAATGAATTCAAAATCCGTTGCAAACCACTGTCTAATCGAACTTTCTACAATCGGAGTACTCAAGATAACAAGTAATGTGGATAAGGCCGTGGAAAGGATCGCAATCAAGACTGACTGAATGAATTCGATCATTTGGATACTTGCTGACGGTAAGCCGAAAACTGCTAATGCGGCTTTTTCTTTTTGTTGTTCGGAAGACCAGATTTGCAATAAATAAAATAAACTTAAAGAACAGAATAAAAGTGAAACCAAGCTTGTTAGCCCCAAGAAATCAGAAAGCCTTTGTGTAGGTCCTGAAAGATCATCAGGTAAACTTTTGTAAGTCGTTACATCGATACCAGGATCCTTTAGGGCTGCTTTAATATTTTCTGAAAGTACGACGACATCAACTTCTGGTTTTGTTCGAACGAGTTGAATTGAACTAAAGGTGCTTCCGAATTGAATAAGCTCGGTTTTTTTAAGATTACTTAAATGAATGAATATTCTTGGAGCAAGACTTGCCAGTCTAAATGTTTGAGTTTGATCTTCGCTTATGAAATCGCCAATTGTAAATTCAGCAGCACCAAGTTGAACTTTCTCATTTAGCTTTAGACCCATGAGGTCTTTAAATTCTGAATAGGCCCAAATCACGGGTGATTTCAATTGTTCAACCGAGCCGCTATTTTCTAATTTTACTTCGCCATAAAATGGATATAGATCGTCAATAACTCGAACTTGAACAAGTCGACTTTCATTTTCGGTCGCCATCATTGCAAAAAACTCGTATGATTGCGAAACGTCGCCCTTGCCTGCGACTTCTTTGTTAAACGATTCAAGCTCCGCATCGGTAAATTCTCTGCGAACATCGATTGTGAGATCGGCTGATAATATTTTTCGCGCGTTATTTTCTAAACGCTGTTTAATACTTGTTTGCGTGCTTTCACTTAATAGCCAACCCCAAAAGCCTAAGCACAGAAAAAAAGCAGTCGTCAAGATTTGGGCTCGCTTACGCCAGAATCTTTTGAAACTATAATTAAGTATGAACATCATGGGTTAATAACGCCTTGGTATAATTTAAGCTCTTGATCGCACTTAGCTGCGAGCTCTTCATTATGCGTAACAATGATTGAAGTGAGGTTATGTTTTCGAACAAGATCGAAATAGAGACTCATTACTTTGTCGCCGGTTTCGGAATCGAGACTTCCAGTTGGTTCATCAGCAAGTAAAACTATTGGCTTTGTAATAAGACCGCGGGCAATAGCAACACGTTGGCATTCGCCACCACTCAGTTCACCAGGGTAGTGATCAAGTCTGTGGCCAAGACCCACTTCGTTTAACAATGACTTTGCTTCTTCATTCGGATTTGAAAGTTTTAAGATCTGAAGTGGAAGCATGACATTTTCTAGAGCCGTCAGGTGAGGAATCAAATAATAGTTCTGAAAAATTAAGGAAATATTTTGCGCGCGAAAAAAATTTTGTTCATTAAACGACATAGAAAAAATATCTTTTTGATTATAGAGAATTTTTCCATTGTCTGGCTTATCTAAACCCGACAGCAAACCTAAAAGTGTACTTTTCCCGCTTCCAGAATGTCCTGTGATTGCAACGATCTTACCTTTTTCAATACTGAAATTGAGACCTTTAAGGATCTCTAGTGAACTTTGTTTAGTCTTAAAAGACTTGTGCAGATTTTGTACTTCAATCATAATTCTGGTTGGATATACTTGTAGATCAAATCTGCCATGAGTGCATGTCCCTTAGCATTGGGATGAATACCGTCTCTTTGGTTGAGATCTGAAACGCCTGCTACATTTTCTAACAAAAATGGGATCAATTTAATCTGGTGTTTTTTTGCGAGCTTTGGATAGATTTTTTCAAATTCATCCCGGTTTTTGCCCTTATAATTTGGAGGCATTTGCATGCCCGCTAAAATCACTTTTACTTTAGCGTCTTTCAAAAGCTGAATAGCTTGGTCTAGGTTTTTTTCAGTTGAAGAAGGAGTAAATCCACGTAAGCCATCGTTTGCACCCAGTGCTAAGACTGCAATTTCAGGAGTATTTTTTAGAACCCAGCGCACTCTAGAAGGTGCTGATGCGGTAGTTGAACCACTAATGCCCTGGTTTAAGATTTTCCAGTTTTTGCCATCGGCCTGGACCTTTAGCTGGATGAGGTGAGGGAAAGCCTCTTCGGTTTTTACACCGAGCCCTTCCGTAAGGGAATCTCCAATAATTACAAGCGTTTGAGTTGAAGTTGGCACATTTTGAGCCGTTACCATAACAGAAAATAATAGGAGTATGAGTGTCTTCATTATTCTTAGCACCATAACGTAAACTTTTGAGATTGAAAACAAGGTTTGAGACTTCTTATAATATAAGAAGGAGATGCTGGAGGGATATGTCTCATTCTCTGTCGTCCATCAGATCGTTGCTTCTAAATGCAAGCTACGAACCGATGCGAATCGTCAGCTGGCAAAAAGCGCTCATCCTGTGGTTTCAAGGAAAAGTAGAAGTCCTTGAGTACCATACTGTCTTTGCGCGATCGGTCTCATCAAGTTTTAAGCTACCGAGCGTATTAAGACTTAAAAGCTATGTGAGAAATCGAACAACGACCCACGTGCGATTTTGTAGGGAAAATGTCTACATCAGAGACAATTACACTTGCCAATACTGTGCGAAACGATTCGGTACTAAACAGTTAACACTAGACCACGTTATGCCTGTTTCTCGTGAAGGGAAAAAGGATTGGTTCAACGTTGTCTCCGCTTGTCGTTCATGTAATCAAAAAAAGGCAAACAAAACTCCGCATGAAGCTAGAATGCCATTATTAAAAGAACCGAAAATTCCTTCGTGGCTTCCACTTACCGATTTTGAGGTGATAGGCGGGGAAGTACCGATAGTCTGGAAACAGTACCTTAGGTTATCAGGATGAGGATTTCGGAAGAAGCGAAAAAAGAAATTATATTGGTGCCGAGTGAAGAAACTTGGCAACTTAGACAAAAGATTTTGCGACCTAGCCAAACTTTGGAAAACTGCAAATACAATTGCGATTCAGATCCCTCCTGCTTTCATCTAGCTTACAAAATTCATAATCACACTGTTACAGTTGCTTCGCTTTATATCGAATCTCATCCACTTTTAAATGCGGGGACTCCTTACCGGCTTCGCGGAATGGCAACTGATACAAACTTTCAAGGCCAAGGTTATGGAGAGCTGGTCGTTTTAAAGGGTTTCGAAATTCTAGCGACAAAAAAATGTGATCTTCTGTGGTGTAATGCGCGTCTTCGAGCCTTACCCTTCTATATGAAGTTGGGTTTCCAAGTCATAGGTGATGTTTTTGAGATTGAAGGCGTGGGCCCTCACAAAGTCATGTACAAGAGATTTAATCCCCGTTAATCTTTTTAGTTAACACATGAAAAAAGAAAAAGCTCTGCTAAACGCAGTTACAGAAATTATTAGCGAGACTAACGGAATTGGTCTTTTAGATACACTAGATCTTTTAATTTCGTCTGATTTACCTGAAAAATCGATGGAAGCTTACGAAGCCGTTTTGGAATTTCGCCAAATGGTGGATCATTTCAGAATTAATAAAATTTCGATTAACGCATTATTAGAACACTCACTTTCAAAAGCGCTGTTTGAATTTTTAAGACTTGTTCCCATGAAATACCGAGAAGAGCATACTCACTTAACGGGTGCCGTGACTGCTGAATTCGTATTCCCAAGATTAATGAAGCTTTTATCGGGCCCACATAAAGAAATTTATGAAAAAAAGATCATGGGCGTTTACGGGCCTGATGCTTTGCCGATTAAATCAGTTGAAGACGTTGATCGCCTGATGAGACTTAAAGAAAGCGAAGGCTTTTCAGCTTACTTAAATATTCTTTTTATTCCGCAGTTAGTTTTTATTTCACGAGAAGCCCACGTTGCAGCGGCCGAACATATCGCTTCAGAACTTTATCATAAATATAATGTTGGTTTTGTAAGGCTTAAGTTCTCGTTATCAAGAGCAACCTCTTCCGCATCTGAACAAATTCCTGGAATTGATGAAGTCACACCTGAAGATGTTGTCTTAGGTTTATATGAAGGCTTTGAAAAATTTAAGAAAACGCATCCGGATTTTGATTATGTATTGTCGCCTTCTTTCAGAAAAGAAGCTCATCGTTATAATTCGGCAAAGTACAAAAATCGTAAGGAAGATTTCTTAGCTCAAGTAAATGAGATTTTAAGGATTATTGATAAGCATCCGTTCTTAGAAAAATACTTATGCGACGTTGATACCGTGGGTGACGAAAAAGAACTTTACCGAAAAGAACACTTTAATGAACTCCAAGTTGGTTTTAGAAAATTACAGTATCGTGGATTTAATCTTCGCTCCCATCACGGTGAAACATTTCATACTTTAAAAAAGGGAATCCAGGCAGTCGATAATGCAATGAATATTTGGCATATCGACACTTTAGAACACGGAGTTAGTTTAGGAATTAATCCTAACTTTTATTTCCACAGGCTTTATCAGGAAGTAATAAAGAAAAATCAACATGGCGAAAAAATTACGCCTGAAGATGTGTACTACCGCGAAATCATGGAGCTTGATTGGGGAGTTTATAAACCTTTGCTAGATAAACTCTTAGCTGGCACCCAGTTGGATGAAGAGGAACATATCAATCTAGTAAAAGCAAAATTCCACACTGCTCGCGAAGTTGAGCACTATCAGCATGATGTATTAAATCGACTCATTGATAAGGGCGTAACATTAGTTTCCTTACCTTCATCAAATAATAAGCTGACGGGGCAATTTGAAGATTACAAAGACCATCCATTTTCTTGGTGGGAAAAAAAGGGCGTAAGCCTTGGTATCGGAACTGATAACTACGTCACGTTAAATACAAATTTCATTCAAGAGTTACTCATTTTATTATTCACCGATCCTGAAGATCTTAAGATCACAAAATTGATCATGGTCGCAACGGGTGAATCTCGACGGCCGTATATCAGTCACCATCTTTGGAAAATGAGAAAGACAATTATTTATGGGTCTTGAGGGTTTTAAGAAATTTGCCAGTAGTAAGCGCATGTGGATCGTATTACTGATGGGGTTTTCAAGCGGGTTACCGCTACTCCTTGTCGGCGGAACTCTTAAAACATGGTTAGCGCGCGAGCAAGTTGATATCAGTACAATCGGCTATTTTAGCTGGGTCGGTATGGCGTATTCATTGAAGTTTTTGTGGGCTCCATTTGTTGATCGCTATCGTCTTTTCTTTTTTGGCAGAAGAAGATCCTGGATTTTATTAACTCAGATCTTGATTGGACTAAGCCTTTTTCAACTGAGCTCGCTCAATCCCACAAGTGGATTAACGATGATGGCTGTGATGGCCGTGATCATTGCGTTTTTAAGTGCGACTCAAGATATTGCGATCGACGCTTACCGAAGAGAAATTCTTGAAGATGAAGAAATGGGTTTGGGCTCGACCCTAACTCAGTATGGATATCGGATATCGATGCTATTAACGGGTGGGTTAGGCATTGGCCTAGTTGGAACTGAAGGTATTAATCTAACTTGGAACCAGCTTTATATTTCTATGGCAGTTATCATGCTGGCCTGTACTTTAATTACTTGGTTCGCACCAGAACCAAAAGAGGGTGACGATCGCCCTAAAACTTTAAAATCTGCAGTCATTGATCCTTTTAAAGAATTTTTTACGCGCGAAAAAGCGGGTGTCATTCTATGCTTCGTTTTTCTTTTTAAATTAGGCGATGCACTTTCAGGTTCGATGTTAAATCCCTACTACGTAGAAATGGGATATTCGAATTTAGATATCGGATTTATCGCAAAAACAGTTGGATTGATTTCTGTGCTTTCAGGTCTTTTAATCGGTGGCTTAATCATCTTTAAGCTTGGAATTTTGAAATCACTTTGGTTATTCGGAATTCTTCAAGCGTTATCGACTGCAGGGTTTTCAATTATCGTTTTCACTGGAGCTGTAAAGTGGGCTCTGGCACTAGTAGTAATCTTCGAAGACATTTCGGCAGGGATGGGAAGTGCGGCGTTTATTGCTTACCTTTCGACGATCACGAATAAGAAATTTACCGGAACTCAGTTTGCGTTGCTTTCAGCGTTAGCTACCTTGGGACGCAATTTCTTTTCAGGATTTTCCGGTGATATGGTGAAAGCTTTAGGCTGGGCACCGTTCTTCTGGGCCTGTGCTTTGATTGCGATTCCGGGTCTGATTATGCTTTGGGTTCTTCAAAAAGATATCGAAAGTCCAGCTCGCGCTAGTTAAACAGGAGAAAAAATGATCAAGGGTGTCCAAGACATTTACTTAAGTATTACGAATCCAAAACGCGCGATTAAGTTTTACACTGAAGGTCTTGGCATGACCGTAATAGAAGAGAGCGAGCATTGGATCGCGCTCGATTGTCATGGTGTGCGTATTGGACTTCATCCTGAAGATCACGCTATTCATCAGATTCCAAGAGACAGCCACGGAGCACATGGTGGTGCGACTTTGACTTTAAGGTCTGACAATGTTCCTGAAGATAGAAAAAGATTAGAAACGCTAGGCTCTAAAATCCTTGGCGAAGCAGATCAACCTTGGGGACATATGCTTGTATTCGAAGATCCAGATGGAAATGTATTGAAACTGATGCATCCAAAATAAAATTATAGATTTCTCTTAACTCTGTGCAGAACCGGAGCGGTTTTGCACAGAGTTAATCTATGTCGTATCCATTTCCGAATTCTTAGATGCACTTTAGAATTTATTATTGGCTGAGATATTCAGAAAAATCTTCATTTGTTATTAGCCCCATTTATTTCGAAATATCCGAAATGAGTAATTTTGGGTTAAGATCCAATTGGTTGCAATTCATCTCAAATTAATCAAGCATACGAGTCGAAATTGCAAATTTCGGATAAGTTTTGAATTACGACGGATTAGGGATTTTTTGTATGGCAAACGTGGCCTGGGTACAGAAATGTATCTGCTTGAGTCGATAAATCTGATCTGATGCTTGCAAGCCCGCGCTTATACTTATTCGATAGATCATCTAAGCAGCTGTTAAGCTTATTTAAGGATGTGTAAGTGTATTTTCCTTCTTGGGATTTATAACTTAAAAACGGGTAAGCAAGTCCTTGAGACTGCTGAGTTGCAGCCATTCCATAGTTCAATTGTTTATCAGAAATTAAAGCTACGATTTTTAAATAAGACCCAGCATGACTTCTTTGGGCGATCTCGCTTAACCAGAAATTAAGTGAATGAAACTGATTTTTATCGATGAGCTGCGCTTGCTCTTCAAGGAATTGAACTAAGAAAAATTGTCCGTCTGCGGATCTTTCGAAACCCAGTTCGGAAGTAAACTTCAAAACCGTCATTTTGTTTGCTAAAAAGATCAGAAAATCGTTGTTGAATTTCCAGCGATCTGGAGTTGTGCGGGTCGGAAGTTCACTTATAGCTTTCGAGATAAGACTCTTTGAGGGTAAAGTAAAATCTTTTGTCGTTTTTTCTTCACCAACTAATAGTGCTGAGTCGCTGTCACAAGGGACTTGAGAAACATCTTTGATAACGGATTTTTTTTCAGAAGCTGTGTAGCCTAAAATCAAATACGTAACGCCGTCCAAATCTTTTGAAATTTCAACTTGAGGTTTCTCTGCGCGTTTTACTTCGATTACGTGAATCTTATTTTGAAGGGTTGCATTCTTTTTCATACTTTCTAAAGTTGAAAACACGGCTTGTGACCAAACGGGTTCCATCAAAGTTTTGCAGGTCTCTTTTGCTTGTACTAATGCGACATCACCAAACGTTGATTCTGGAAATTGAAACATAATTCTATTTTGCGCAGCCCAAGTTAATAATTGAACTTTTGCAGAGTCGTATTCAAATTGAACATTATTGGGTTGTCTTGTGCCTGTCGTTGATTGGCATGCCAATAGAGTAGAAAAACTGAGGACGATAAGTGCCTGAAACATCTGGAATTTTAACATTGAATCACCATCCTCCAAGCATAATACAAGAACTCGCGATGCCTGAGGTTGATCGGAGCTTTTGCTTAATTTCTAGAGGGAAGACCGGTATTTAAAAAGCCACTCTAGGTCGTGGCTGGGGCAAGTGCCTTAGGGCGCTTATCGAAATGAATAGTTTGAGTTGGGAAAGCAAAACTTACGTCGAGGTTTTCTGCGATCTTCATGATATTGACCAGGACCTCTTGTTGAATCTCAAGCTCATTATCCATTTCGGTAGGCGCGATAAAAAATTGAACTAAGATCTGTAAATTGAAATCACCCATGTTAACAAAATTCACACTTATGTCTTCCTTTAGGACCAAAGGATTCTGATGAAGAGTGTATTTTACAGAGTCTATAAAATCAGAAATTTTTTGCGGGCTTGTATTGTAAGTCAAACCGACTACATGCTTGATTCGATGAGAATTTCTAACACCCAAGTTATCAATTTTTTCTTTCGCCATAACTGAGTTTGGAATCGTGATGAGTGAATTATATTGTGAACGAATACTTGTCGATCTGAAGCCGATTTCTTCCACGATACCTTTCGTTCCAGATACCTCGATCAGATCTCCGACTTGAAAGGGTTTATCTAGAAAGATTGTAATCGAGCCAAACACATTTGCTGCGGTATCTTGAGCAGCCAACGCAAGTGCCAAGCCACCTAAGCCAAGGCCCGCAAGCAAAGACACAACATTGAATCCAAAGCTTTGCAAAGCAATGAGTCCACCTAAAACGATAACCATAATCTTAAGCGATTTTCGAGCGAGTGGTACTAGTTGATCATCTAGAGAAGTATCCGTTTTTTGCGCAGCTCTTTGGAGGAAAGTTCCAACAGCGTCGGCAAGCTTGTAGGCAATTCGGATAATGAGATAAACTTGAAAAACCTGTATCCCGATATAAAGGTACTTATCGACTTTATCTGGAAGGCTCATGACATCTAAAATTGCATGCCAGATAAATGAAACGAAAACCCAGGCTAAGATGGCTTCTAAATGTTGACCTTGGATGTCTTGAAAAAAGCCAGTCTGAGTGCGCGCCTTCACTGTTGCGAGAATTCGCGCGATAACTTTAAAAAGAATTTTGGCAAGCGCCACACTTAACAACGAAGTTGCTAAGATTAAGGCCCATTTCCAATTAGCTATTAATAGATCTGTTTGATTTAAAAAATTCATATACCTAGCGTCTAGGGTTTTTTAGTACTTGAATAGACTTAACATGCATCGACATTCATTTTCGCCAAAACAAGATCACTTACAAGTTGTTCAAATCTTTCAGTTGAGTCCTGATCATTTGCAGATCTTAAAATAGCAGCCGGATGCCAAGAAATAATGACGGCCGGTGCGACGCTTAAGTTTGAGATAATTTGCCCTCTTTCAGAAGAAATTTTTGGCAGGCGTCCAATAATTGCGGTCGCAGCGGTTGCTCCTAAAGCAATAATAATTTTTGGTTTTACTTTTGCAATTTCTGCTTCAAGCCAAGGTTTACATGCATGCATTTCACTTCCAGAGGCTTTTTGATGTTTTCGAAGCTTGCCTTCTCGGGTGAATTTAAAATGTTTTACAGCGTTTGTTAGGTAAAGATCATCTTTTATAAGTCCGGCCTTTTCTAAAGCTCCAGTTAAAATTTCACCAGCCGGTCCAATAAACGGTAAGCCAGTCAAATCCTCTTGGTCGCCGGGTTGTTCACCTACAATCATGATGCTTGCGTTTTCAGGTCCAATTCCAAAAACAGTATGGTTGGCCTGCGCAAAAAGAGGGCAGGCCGTGCAGGTTTTGGATTTTTCTTTTAATTCACTTAAAGACATACGTAAGTCGACTTGAGCCGATTGATTTTGATTTGCCGCCATCTTTTGCAATCTTTGCGGAGCTTCTCGGATTAGATCGTGAATCAATTCTGTTTCTGGCATGCTTGACCAATATTTCGGCGCCATTTCAGCTTTCATCGCTTTGATTTTAATTCGGGCTGGATTAAAAATGGATTTGTAATAGGTTTTCCATACGTCGTCCCAGGAATCAGTCGTGACAAAATCTTTTTGTTCCATGCCTGGTCCGAAGGTTAATTCTGATAAATTCCAATGAGCTGACTCATCGGGAGTAAAGATCGACCACGGTTTGTCGCCGAATCTTCTGGCGAAAAAAGTAGTTCCAGGTCGAACAATGAAATGTTCTGGCCTATGCCAGGCTACGTAAACTTCTTTGCCATCGATTTCTGCTTTTTTAAAACGAACGAAGGCATGCATCTTGTGGATGTCTCGTCTGACTGATTTTTGTAAAAGTTCTGCGCGTTGAATATCCGAATCAATACTGATTTTAAGTAAGTTTGAGTTTTCAAACTGTAATCGATAAAGAATTCTGTAAATTAGATCCCACCGATCGTTGTCGCGTGCGTAGGACACATCACTGGCAAGAGATATAAATTCAGGAGATACAGTTAGATTTTTAATTGGCGAAGGCTTTGTCGTCGTAACTATTTGATCAGCTGTAGAAAAGAACGAGAGCTCTTCCTGGTCCCAGCTTATGTCAGCAGGAGAAACTCCATTGAGAATAAAGTTTCTTGCGGTAGCGCGCCAGCTGTCAAAGTTTTTTTCGAAATTAGCTTGGATCATATTTCACTACCGGAAGGTTGATCAAAAAACGAAAGTTGAACAGCCTTAGGTTTGAGTCTTTGATTCAAGTCTTCTTTATCAAGCATCCATATGTTGGGATTATGATCAGCGGTAATGACAAAATATTTTGCTCGCGAAATCGCGACATTCATTTTCTTTAAATCCAGTAAAGTAATTTTGTGAAAACGACGAAGCTGCAAAATACGCTCGACATTTTTTACTCCGATTCCTGGAATTCTTAAAAGCGCAAATTTTGAACCTTTGTTAATATCGACCGGAAAGGATTCTCTGTGGTTGAGAGCCCAGCCTGTTTTGGGATCAATATCCAAATTCAAATTAGGATTCTGAGCATTTACAAGTTCATTTGCTTCAAATCCATAAAACCGCAAAAGCCAATCCGCTTGATACAAGCGATTTTCTCGAATAAGCGAAGGCTTTTCAGAAGGAAGAAGTGAGTCTGCATTTGGAATAGGACTATAAGCCGAATAGTAAACACGCCGTAAAGAATACTTTTTATATAATTTTTCGGAAGTTTTTAAAATCTCGGCGTCGGGACTAGCAGTTGCACCTACAATCATCTGAGTCGTTTGCCCCGCAGGAGCAAACTTCGGAGTCGATTTGATGTGGAGGGCCGTATCTTTTGTCTCGATTAATTTATCAGAAATTTGTTCCATGGCCTTTGTCGCCGAAGCAAGCGACTTAGCTGGTGCAAGTAAATCTAGATCAGGTTGAACAGGCATTTCGATATTAGCGCTAATTCTATCAGCCCACAGCCCAGCTTCTTCAATCAGTTCTTGAGATGCACCCGCGACAACTTTAAGGTGAATATAGCCATTAAATCGGTGCGTTTCTCTTAAGCCCCGAGCGACGCGAATCAGAAGTTCCATCGTTGCATCAGAGCTATCGATAATCCCAGAGCTTAAAAACAAACCTTCGATATAGTTTCTGCGATAAAACTCCAGCGTCAGCCAAATTACTTCTTCTGGAGTAAAACGTGCGCGCTGGACGTTGCTGGAAACTCGGTTAATGCAGAACTTGCAATCATAGATGCAAAAGTTTGTAAGAAGGATTTTAAGTAAGCTGATACAGCGACCGTCTGGCGCGTAGCTATGGCATATTCCCATACCTTCGGAATTGCCCATACCTGCAGAGTCCCGCTTCCTTTGCGCCCCGCTGCTGGAGCAAGATGCATCATACTTCGCGGCATCGGCTAAGATCGCTAACTTCTTTTGAATCGCAATGAGTGACGGAGTGGGTTCATACATTACTTACATATAATTTACATATACTAGATTGTCACTAAAAATGGTAGCGAATGAGGGCTAGGTTATACTATTAGTAACGGTAATAATACAGAATCAGAATCATTCTCTGACCAGAATCCAAATTTCTTTAAAAAGTTAGCCAAGCCGAGACAGATTCGAGAATTGTTCACACGTACATGAACTATTTCGCTTCAGGCACGCGTAATACGCAGAATAGTTATGCAGTAATTGTAGTTTAAACTGGACATGACTTTAGAACATCCGCCGAAGTTTAATTTTAACCCTATGCAGAACCGCTGCGGTTCTGCATAGGGTTAAAAATTTGAAGCAATTTAGGAAAATGAGTCTGATGACAGGGAGTTCAATAGATTCTGTGGGCTATCGCACGTGCCCAATTCCGTGCGATGATTCCACGACCCGATCCCCACGCTCCAACCACTGGGATCATTCTTTATTCGGTGGGTTTTATGTGGATGAGTGGAATAAAGGCATCGTGCCTGAAAAAGGGCGCTGCCCTTTTTAAAACCCGAAAAGCCT
>JAYTJV010000088.1:0-10733 GCA_043730825.1 Pseudobdellovibrionaceae bacterium | reverse complement strand
TTCCGAGCAAATGTGGTTTGTCGTATATGTAATCTGAAGGAAGACTAGCGCGGCCCCAACCAAAGTGCTTGTCGGCACCAGCGGCCGGATCACGCACTTGCTGAGAATGGCAATAAACGCAGCCGTTATCGATATAGGATTTGCGGCCTCTCAACTCGGATTCCGTATAGGGTAATTGAGCACTGATGGCGTCTTTATCTATGGCAGAAACTTGAATGCGTGGAGCTAAAACGAACAGAAATATCGAAAGAGTGATCGTGCTCGTTCCCCCAAGAACAAAAATATAGGCTTTATTCATTTTGCCACCTCTGCTTTCTCCGGACGCAGAATGCTGATGACGTTATAGAGCATGAGAAGATGCGACAGAAGCATTAGCGTACCACCGACACTGCGAATGATAAGGTAAGGCATTGTGAGTCTAACCGACTGTTCGAAACTTCCGTTAATATTTCTGAGTTCCTGACCTTGCAGCCATCCGCCGATGCCGAGTCCTACGGCGTAGATAATAATTCCGGCAGCTGCGACCCAAAAGTGCAGGTTCAAGAGCTGCGGATATTTAAAGTTCCTGCCGACAATTCGCGGGAGAGCGAAGTAAATTCCGCCAAAGAGAACCATGGTTGTGAAACCATAAAGACCAAGATGCGCGTGCGAAACCGTCCAGTGCGTAAAATGAGTTATGTAGTTAAATGTCCTTAGCGAATGAAGTGATCCCTGAAGAGAGCTTACAGTATATGACATCGCTCCGAAAACGATAAACCTCAGCACCACGGATTCTTTGAGTACGTGAAAGTGCCGATATGTTGAAACGTGATGGTTAATGGCGACTGTGATTACAGGAATCGCCATCCCTACGCTCATTACAATCGATAAATTTCCTAGCCATGTTGGTATAGGACCACCGAGCAAATGGTGCATTCCCACTTGCGAGTAAAATAAAGCAAGCCCCCAAAATCCGAAAAGCGAAAGCTGATAAGAAGCGATGGGATGACCGATAATTTTCGGAAGCAAGTAATAAATAATACCGAGTCCCAAAGGGGTCACCCACAGGCCAAGAACATTATGCGCAAACCACCAGTTTGCAATGGCTTGCTGAACGCCGGAGTGAAGGAAGTGCGCGTTAGCAATCACAAAAAGAACCGGAAACCAAATGAGGGCCGCAATCGTGTACCACATGGTCACGTAGAGATGTTTTTCTTTGCTCAGATAAATAGTTCTGAAGAGTGGAAGCGCGACCATCGCTCCTGCAACCGCGAGAAGAATGTCAATGGGCCACCAAAACTCCAACCATTCTAAACCGTCCGTGTATCCATTGAGAATCCCAACGCAACCAAGAAAAACGCCAAGATTCCAAAGAAGTCCCGCTGCAGAAAGAGTTTTTACATATTGTAGAGGTACTTTTGTTAAGCGTGGCACCAGCCACAGCGAGACACCAAGTGCCGCTGGAGCAAGCCAACCATATGCAATGATGTTAAGGTGAAGTGGCCTTAACTTCCCAAAAGTTAAAAGTGCCTGGGTTCCGAGGAATTCTGGTAAGTGAAACTTAAAGGAAACTAAAAGGCCAAAGATAGATCCCAGTACAAGCCAGAGAACTGAGGACACCATGAAAAGCAGAATTGGCGTTTTCGCCGACTGATCCAACGCGCGCCATTGGTCATTCATGCGCGTATTGCCATCGGGCTCTGAATGCCCAAGTTCGTCATCACCGAAAATGGACCTGGCAGCGGAGGTAGGAACTAAAACCTGCTTTTGGATAAGGGCAATTACGAATGCCAGCATGCCGAGAACGGAAATTGAAAACGTCAGAATTACGAAAACTACTTTTGCATCCATTGTGCGGCCCCTAGCAAAAATTCTCGTTTAATAGAACGTTTACAGATTTTGTTGTAATATTGTATATAACATGCAACATTTAATTTAAACCGTCAACTGGTCCCGAAAGGAATTTTGCGTGTCTGCTGAAGCGCCCCAACTGATCTATTTTGTATCCGGCATGTGGTGCTCGACCTGCGCGAAGAATATCCGCGAATCGGTATCTCAACTTGAGGGCGTTGATTCGGCTGATTTGAACTATACAAGCAAACTCCTTTTAGTGCGTCCAAAGCAAGCTATAGACAGTGGTCCTCTTGATGAATCTATCCAGACCAACGTTGCACGGATTGGTTTTGGTATTAAGAAACAGTCTGAAGGCTGGATTTTGAATTTTCATGAAAGTCTTAAGTACGAATCAAATCGAAAAATCCCTTGGACCTTTATCAGTGTCGTTTGGTTTCTGGCGATGTGGTCTTCGATGCTCGCTTTTGCCGGTTATTCAGGCGGAGATCTATCTTCAGGAGAACTCTATGCGCTGGCCATTGCTTCGTCAGCATTTGGTCTCCCCGCGATCCTAATGGGAATTATTCCGTTTGGAAAGTCTGGCCTTCGCGCTCTTTGGTTCAGCAAGCTCCTGACTTTAGACTTCTTTATTTTCTTCGGTGGGCTTTCGGCACTTGCCGTTTCGGTGATCGCACTCCTGTCTAGCTCCAATGTGACCTATGCGGATTCTGGATCGATGATCGTCGCAATTTTACTTCTCACGAAGAAAATTGAGAACACCATTGCAACATCCCTTACTTCAAATATTCTTTTTCAGCTTCACCCTAAAAAGAAAACAATCGAAGTTTTTAGAAAAAAACAGTGGATTCCCGCTGAGGTTCCACAAATAAAAAAAGGCGATCTTGTTCGGGTACTGCGGCAGGAGACTGTTCCGTTTGACGGAATACTAGAAAGCGAGAACGGCGAAATAAATAACCATCTAATGAGCGGAGAATCACGATCAGTTCATCTCAAAAAAGGCGATGATATTTTTGCAGGCGCCATCGCGCAAAACGAGTTTAAATTTCTCGTAACGTCTCCCCAGGGAGAGCGTAAGATTGATGCCTGGGCCGAAATTGCACTTCTTTCAGAGAACAGTAAGACACAACACATGAAACTCTTTTCGAAAATCGAAAGTGGTCTTGTGATATTCGCCTTCTGCGGTGCGATTTTGATTTCTGGTATTCAGGCGTTGAGAGGCGCCGAGGCACGATTCATAGTAGAATCTTTTTTCGTGGGCATTCTGATTTTTTGCCCCTGCCTCTTCGCAAGCATCATTCCATTAATGAAGCAAATGGTTCATCTAGCACTGCAAAAGCGCGGGGTGATGCTCTCTCGTGCCGATGCTCTATTGGATCTTGCTAAAACGAAAAATTTCTATTTCGATAAGACTGGTACGCTCGAAGCCACTGAGTCTACTTTCTTTCCTTCAAATGAAGATGGCGAGTTCGCGGCCCCTTATTTGAATTCTCTCGCTGAGAAATCGAAGCACCCGATCCTGCGTGGATTGAAGGTCACTGGAGAGCAAAAGCCTATTGATGAAATCGTCGAACATTCTGGAAAAGGAATTGAAGCCAAAGCAAGTGACGGAACAAAAGTTATAGTTGGTCGAGCCAGTTTTTTGAAAGAAATGGGATTAGAGGTTTCAAGTGAATCTTCTCATCCATTTGTTTCAATCAATCAATTGGTAGTAGGACAGATTATTGTCAAAAGTATTTACGACTCGAATGCGCATCAGTTTCTTAAAAAGTTAATGGCTCTCGAACTTGACGCAAAGATTGAAATTCTCTCTGGAGATCCTACATTAGGCGCGGGTGATTCATTCACTAATCTGAATAATAGAATTTCTTACTATGGAAATCTCACTCCTGGAGGGAAGTCTGAAAGAATCCAAGCTCCTTCCGCATTCGTAGGAGATGGGCTCAATGATACTTTAGCTCTCGCGAAGGCCAGTGTCGGGTTTCGTCTAGGCCACAGAATTCTTGGATTTGCGCCAGTTGATTTCCACCTTCGGACGCCCAACCTCGATTTAATTCTAACCACTATCCAGTACTCAAGAAAGTATCGGAAAGTTTTAATCCAAACGGGATGCGGTGCCTTTCTTTATAACTTGTTCGCTTTCACCCTTGCAGGTCTTGGGAAGTTTAGCCCGTTGGGTGCAGTTCTCTCGATGCTCGCGAGCTTTTCGATCATGCTCTTAAGTGTTTCCCGTCTCAGCAAAGTTCAGGAGGTTAGAGAGTGAAAAACCTTGCGCCATACCAATTGTTTTTTCCGCTAGGTATTTTAAATGCAATCCTTGCCGTCGGAGTTTGGTTTATCCAAAATTTGGGATGGTTTGAAAGCCCTGCTTTGCTCATTCACTCTAAACTCATTGTCGGCGGATTTTTATGGAGCTTCATCGTAGGTTTCCTAATGACAGCGGTTCCGCGCATGACGGGCGCTGGAAGTGCCAATCCGTTCGAGTATTTTTTGGCTTCTGCTTTGCTCATTGGGCAGACCGTATTTTCGTGGCAATTAGATGCGAGGTTCTTTTATGCAAACCAAATGCTGCTAGTTCTATTTCTGCTGTTCTATGGTGGCAGGAGAATTCTTAAAACTACAAAACCACTGCCCGTGTTCTTTTCTCACGTTGGCATCGCAATGGTCCTTGCCCTACTCGGATCTTATTTTCATTTTATTGGAAACTCTTTGATGGGGATTCACCTTTATCACGTCGGCACGACTCTTCTTTTAGTGTTGGGAATAGGAACACGATTTTTCTCATTTCTTTCGGGGCTTCCTTCGGTTTTTGAGAGCGTAACCTCTCCTTGGCCTCGCCTGATGTTTCACAGCTCCGGCATTTTTATGGGCGTTCTTCTTTTTTGCGCGGGCCGAGGTGTGAATGGCTCCTATCTTGGATTGACGATTCTATCAATGATCTACCTTTTTGCGATTTGGAAAATACAGCGACCTTCGAACAGGCCGTCGCCTTTGAAATACGGTTTGCGCATCGCCGCCGCTGTGATCCCAGCGAGCTTTTTTCTTATTTGGGTTCAACCAATTATGTTCGTCACTTGGTTTCATCTTCTCTTTATCGGCTGCTTTGGACTGATTACTTTCGCTGTCGCTACTCGTGTGACTTTAGCGCACGGATCTTATTCGATTGATCTCGAGATGAAGTCGCCAGCTTTGTGGTATCTCGTAACATTCCTAGTATTAGGGATTGTTTTTCGAGTTTTTTATGGCTTTTCTGGCGGCCTTTGGAAGACGAGCTATCTCCATTTGGCTGCAACATTTTGGATTTTTGCGGTTATGAGCTGGTGTTGGACATTTTTGCCAAGAATTTTTAAACCCGGTCCACAAGCGAAGCCCTCTTGTTAAAGGAGAACTGAAAAATGCGCTTAACAAGTCATACAGATTATTCTTTGAGAGTCCTCATGTACTTAAATCAGCAAAAAGGGATTGTAACGCTCAACGAGCTATCAAGAAAGCTCGACATTTCAAAAAACAACTTAATAAAGGCTTCAAATCAGCTAGCTAAACTCAATTTTATTGAAACAACTCGAGGGAGAGTAGGAGGTCTCACGATTAAGGAGGAAACAGGAAATATAAGCCTTAAAGATATCATAGTTAAAACGGAAGAAATCTTTTTCATTCCTGGGTGTTACTCGGGTCAAAAATGCGATTGCATTTTTTTGCCAGCGTGCCTTTTACGTAAAAGCTTATTCGAAGCACTTGACGCCTTCTTAATCTCATTGGGACGAAAAACACTCAATGATGTGACTCCCGCTAAAAATAAACTCACTTCAAATCAGTCCTCGAAAGGACTTTTATGAAAATTAATATACTGATTATCCCTTTGTTTGCACATTCCCAGGCCATGCGATGACAATGAAGGGTATTTTAACTGTAAAATAATTAAATTTCTACCTTGAGTAGAGGGAGCGTAAGAATGAAAAAATCGTTGGTTTTTGTAACCGTGGCAGCGGCGGCCATCTTAGCAAGTGTTGCTTTAGTGTCTTGTTTCGACAGGGAAATAGCCAGTAAGTGGGAGGCAGGTTCTGCTAAGATCGCAGCCGATACCGTTGATTTGGATAAGCTTCCAAAAGAATCGTTCAAGCTGCTTCCACCACCTCAAGTTCCTCCACCCATCTCTAGAAAGTCTCCGGCCCGCGTTGCTATTGAAGTTGAAGTTCGTGAGACGGTAATGAAACTTTCTGATGGAGTAGATTACACTTTTTGGACTTTCGGCGGAACTGTTCCAGGGCCGATGCTTAGGGTCCGCGTCGGTGACTACGTTGACTTTACTTTAGCGAATCATCCTTCTAATAAGGTTCCGCATAATATCGATCTGCATGCAGTGACGGGTCAAGGGGGCGGTGCGGAGGGGTCGTTTACAGCGCCTGGACACAAATCGACATTCTCTTTCCGCGCACTTAACCCAGGCCTCTATATTTATCATTGCGCAACTGCCCCGGTCGGTATGCACGTGGGCAATGGTATGTACGGTCTAATCCTTGTTGAGCCTGAAGAAGGACTTCCAAAGGTTGACCGTGAATACTATGTAGTTCAGGGAGAATTCTACACCAAAGGAAAATTTGGTGATCGCGGTCTTCAATCGTTCGATATGGAAAAGGCGATTCGTGAGCAGCCTGAATACGTTGTGTTCAATGGTGCCGTCGGAGCGATTGCTGGCGAAAAATCTCTGAAAGCTGATGTCGGTCAAACGGTTCGCCTTTTCGTTGGTAACGGCGGACCGGGTCTTATTTCTTCTTTTCACGTCATAGGTGAGATTTTCGATCATGTGTATCAAGAGGGCGGAATCATACCGAACCAAAAAAATGTACAGACAACTATTGTCCCTGCAGGTGGCGCGGCGACTGTTGATTTCAAGGTTGACGGTCCCGGAAACCTAATTCTCGTGGATCACTCTCTTTTTCGAGCGTTTAACAAAGGTGCGATTGGAATGCTAAAAGTCGAAGGTGAACAAAATCCGAGGATTTATACCGGAAAAACAGTTGATGCAATTTATCTCCCTGAAGGTCAGGCCATTCAGCCCATTTCTACAGACCAAAAAAATGCTCCCGCACCGACGAATTTTGAAGAACGTATGAAGGCCGGCGCTATCGTTTACAAAACAAATTGCGCGGCCTGCCACCAAGAAAATGGACAAGGCATTCCCAATGCATTTCCGCCTATCGCAAAATCTGATTATTTAATGGCAGATAAAAAGCGCTCCATTAAAATTGTGAAGCATGGGCTTGAGGGCGCGATAACTGTAAATCAAAAGACCTACAATAGCACCATGCCGGGCTTAGGATTGTCGGATGACGACATTGCCAGCGTTCTAACGTTTGTACGAAATAGCTTTGGCAACAAAGGCGACGCAGTTACGGTCGACGAAGTAAAAAGTGTAAAATGAAATTCGTAATCTTCCTTCTATTTTTGACTTTCTCAACTGCTGTTGCGGGAAAGGAAATCAAATTAACGAAGGAGGTTTACGTGCCAGTGTTTCGAGACCCTGGTGAAATAGACATAATGGTTGGGCCACTCTTAGTCGATGCAACTCCAGTTACAAACCAGGAGTTTCTCGCTTTCATAAAAGCTCAGCCACAGTTCTCGAGGTCGAAGATTCCGCCCCTGTTTGCGGATGATGGCTACCTGTCGCATTGGACCAGCGACACTACGTTCACAAAATCTCAAGCCAACTTTCCAGTCATACATGTATCTTGGTTTGCGGCGCGGAAGTATTGTGCGGCTCAAGGAAAGCGGCTTCCTACGATTGCCGAATGGGAAGTGGCGAGTGATGCGCAAAATCCAAAAATCGAATCGAAGATTCTCGAGTGGTACGCAAAACCTGGTTCAAAGTTAAGAAGTGTTGGCAGGGAGCCAGAAAATAAGTTTGGCATAAAGGATGCTCACGGGCTTATTTGGGAATGGGTCGACAATTTTTCTGAAGCCATTATGTCTGGTGATTCTCGTGGCGGCTCATCGACTGACTCACTTTTTTGCGGCGGTACTGCGTTGAAAGCAAAAGACCCAAGGCTCTACGCCACTTTTATGAGGTTTGCTTTTCGAAGCAGTCTGACTGCCAAATACGATTCCGCAAATCTTGGATTTCGGTGCGTGAAGGACGATATGGAAGGACCCAAATGAAATTAATCTTTTCCCTGATCCTGATTTTTTCTCAATTGTCAGTTGCACATGATGAGCATGGGCCCGACTTAAAGGCTGCAGCGCCACTACCGGGTGCCTCAATTCTTCAATTGGAATCACAATGGAAAAATCAAAAAGGAGAGCGCGCGAAACTGGCCAGCCTCCGAGGAAGCCCTCGCATTGTAGTTATGCTATTTACAAGATGCGATACGGCCTGTCCGCTCATTGTTGAAGATTTAAAAGAAATCGTTAAAGACGTAGATGCAAAGCGAACAGCCAAGATCGATGTGTCGATTTTCTCATTGGATTCGTCCCGTGAGACCCCGAATTCACTTTTGGCTTTTTCGGTAAAAAGGAATTTGCCTTCTCACTGGGGACTGTTCACGTCGAGCGCTGATGCGGTGGCAGAATTAGCAGCGTCTCTGGGCGTGCGATATAAGCGTCTTCCAAGCGGTGACTTCATCCATTCCAATATCATCTATTTTTTAAACAGTAACGGTGAAGTTGTGGCGCAAAAAGAAGGAATAAAATCACCTCGAGGAGAATTCATTAAGAAAGTAAGAAAGAATCTTTAAGGTGTCTCTCAAAAGCAAAGGAGAGTCCAGATGTCACTATCAGTTGAAGATCCATCTCAGTACAAAATACGAGAGACACAGTATCAATTTTCGAACTCTTTATTGAACAAAGAACTTTGAGCGGGACAATCGACACAATTAATAAAGCGAGCAACCCGAAGAATTAACGGCGGCAAAGATTTTTGAAAATAACGTCATTGATTTATCGGATAAAAGGCAAAAAAATCCGAAGAAGCGGAAGCTACTTCGGAATCTAAGAATTCTAACAACTTGGCCATCGCTGGTTCGAACAGCTTGAAAAATGGTAGGGAATACCGGATTCGAACCGATGACATCTACCTTGTAAGGGTAGCGCTCTACCAACTGAGCTAATTCCCTGTTGAACGTTCAAAACTTATAACCCTATCTCAGTCCTTGAGACAAGGCTTTTTTAAAAAACTAATTACGATTGCGACGACAGTATAAATCTAAAGAAGATGTGATTTTTTTCAGCATCATATTGCTTTGGCCTGATCCTTCAATGCTCGATGATTCTTCTGATTCGATATCTATAATTGTGGCTGCCCATATGTTTTCCGAACATACATTTTTATCCATCAATAAATCGACAGGATCAAAAACAGCTAGTTTCATTAATTTTTGAACGTAATCGCGTCCCATGAGTTGAACTCTGATCACATTTTTTTCTGATCGGCTCATTAACCCGCCCCCAGAATAAATTGGCTTTTTACAGTCAATTTTAGAGAAGATTTCAACATTAAGGTGCTTAGTTCGTTGGCTTTCACGAGTCACTTTAAATAAAATAAGAATGTTTGGATCATCAACTGTTGTCCAGATACCTTGAATTGAACGCCATGGGAATGGTTGAGCAATGCCTTGATTAAACGGAAATAAATCCGGCCCACCAAGAGTGCTGGCACATTGGCTTTGTGCCTGTGCCTGTGCCAATACTGATAACGCTAAAATAAAACCGATGATAAATGTTTTCATTAAGCTCTCCCCTCTTGTTGAGCAAACTGATCACTAACTTTGATTGATTTATTTAAGAAATATCCATTTTTAGATCTGAAAATATATTTAGGACGATCGTAATCCGGCTCAATCATTTTACGTAAACGCTTTATAGTTACATAAATTTTATTGTCATGAACTGTTGGATCGTACTCTTGTTTCCAAATATGTTCGACCAAAAATTCTTTAGAGAAAACTTCGCCCTGCTTAGAAATAAATAGCTTCAAAAGATCCAGTAAAATAAACTGATTTTTGAAATCAATAACACCTAATTGTTTTTCTTTAACTAAGTGATTATCAAAGTCGAAAGCAATATCAAAATTTTGTTTTGAATCATCTTTATAAGTTTCTAGGTATTTCGTTAAATGACTGGTTAATTTTTTAGTGTTTTGCTTTTCTGTACTTTTCAGAACTATTTCAAAATAAATGCGAGCTGCATCTTTTTGACCAAGCTCGAAAAGGCATAAACCGACGTGCGAAAGAATGACCATCGATGTAATTAGTTGCTTAGTGCTTTTAGTTTGTTCGTAGGCTTGCCAGAAAATATCTAATGCTTGATCGAATTTTTTTAGGTCTTCTAAAATTGCGCCGTTAGATGATAAAACTGCGACTTTTAAATCTACGTTATCAATAAATTGCATGAAAATATTTAGATTATAAATTTCTTTAAGTGCATCTTCGAAACGTTTTTGGTGGCGGTAGCATATAGATAAACCTAAAATCGCATAACAAATGTCTTCTTTATGATCCGCCTTCAAAGCGTGGTCTAATGCTATTTTAAAATATTCAAGACCGTTTTCGATTTGGCCTTTGTAAACTGCAGCCACACCGAACACGTAGTATACACGTGAATTTAATTGAATATTTTCACGAATAACTGTGTCTTGCAGCTTTTCTTTGAATGCAGAAAGTTGATCGTATTCTTCTTTTTCTGCATAGATCCTTAAAATGTGACCAGCACATTTTAAGTAAATGTCGTATTTTTTTTCTTTCAAACAAATATCGATCGCTTCAATCAAGTTGGGTAATGCTAAGCTGTAGTCGCCACGATCGCAGTATAGTTTGCCTAATTCGTATAACCGTTCTGCGTTCATTGTTACTAAATCCTTTTGAATTTTGCCAAGCTACAGATTTTTTAAGATTGGGTCAAGACTAAGGATG
>JAYTJV010000087.1:0-10750 GCA_043730825.1 Pseudobdellovibrionaceae bacterium | reverse complement strand
AACGCCCCCGCCGCCGCCAGGGCCACCAGTGCAATGTTTTTTCATTTACAATGGACATGATTGGGATGCGTATGAGGTTTTAGGCATATCGCCTTACTCAAGCTTTTCGGAAATCACAAAAGTTTATCAACAGCAGATCAAAAAAGCTGATCCAGGTAAGCACGAATTTTTACAGACCGCCTACATGGCGATCCTCAAAAAGTTTTGAGTTGGTGAAAAGCAAAAAGATTTTTTCTGCTATCAGCTCGCTCTCGTTTAAATTATTTTTTAGGAATCATGACGTCGAGCTCGCCACCTAAGCGGCAGCTAATACGCATGTCGGTATTTATTCCGTTTAAGGCATAGGTCAAATCGCCTTCCATAAGACCAGAGCCTTTGTTGAAACTTCTTTGGCGAATTTCGAGTTCGAAGTTAGTCGCTCTGTAGCGAACGCGGTCCATGTCGTCAAATCTTCGATCAACGAGAAGCGGCTGATATCGCTGTTCAGTAATTTGGCCATCTGAACCCATCGAAGCAGAAGCTGCAATTGAAGTGAATTCACCTTTTTTATAATCAGCTTTGATGACAATATCAAAGCCTACATTCGCAGCACTGCCTTCTTTACGACACCAAACTTCTTCTATGCCATCATTCTCCACTGCTTGGGTATTTTCAGATTTTCCCGATTTTATTTTCGTATCAGAGTAAATTCCTTCAAAATATCCAATTCGGCCTTCACTGTACTCCGCAAATTCAAGATCTCTGATATCCAGATTCACATCGACACTTATGCAAGATTCAGAATTAATGATCTTTCCTGTGACTGATTCCTCCGTCACGACAATCTCACCTAAATTTTTTATTTCAGATCCACAGATTTGTTCAGTTAGGGGTCTTACGTAAGTCCCTGGTCGTAACTTCCCGCCATACGGAGTTCCATTCCCGCCATTAACTCCAGATGAAAGCGCCGGATCTTGTTTTACAGTCGACTTACTCGAGGTGCTCAACCTATTGCCAGTTGCGATGCAATTTTGATTAAAAATGATCAAAATAAGACAGCCCAAAGTAGTTAAAATGATTCTGAACATCGCGCCCCCGTTACGATTAGTAAATGCAAAACACACTCCACTCCTAACCTGAGACACCGCCGAGTTTATCAATTATTTCATGTACTTAGAGTGCAACATAACTTTTAATTTTCGGTTATTTGACGAAGTCTCAGGAAGTGTTTAGTAGATACACAACATCTGGCCGGCTAGGCTCCTTGGCCGCAAATTTCTTTAGCGAATCTTATATCGAGACTCGCGGCCGTTTCCTTGTTTGAGAACTTTATTTTTCTCGAGTGCCCATTTTAAAAAATAGCGAACTGATCTAACGGATAAATGAGTTATTTCTGAAATTTCAGCGGTCTTGAGGGTTTTGCCTTCGCTTTGAGTTTTAAGTTTTTTTAGCAATGCTACGTATTGAGCAGGCTCTGAAGTTTTTGCGGCTTTCACAGCGCCGGATTTTTCTAAAATAAAAGTAAATGGCTCGGTCGCTTGTAATTTAAAACCGTCTGCCTCAGAAACTATATTGAGAGGTAATTGATTTTCTTTAAACCAGCCCCTTAATCTTTGAATCAAAAAAGAAACTCGTCGAGGGCTCGAGTCCGGATTAAAATGTTCCTTTGGAAAAACCAGAGAATGCAGCGAACCCACTGAGAAAGGCCGGTAGAAATCTGAAGTTATGGCAACTAGTGCACGGTAAAGTGCGGTTCCAGGCTTAACTTTGGCAGTGCCAGAAAGTTCTTCACCTAAACTTAAGTTAAAGACCCGAGTCGAAGGCTGCGCCAATACCTGCCATTGGTATTCATTTGGTAAAGTAAGCCAGTCACGGGCGCGGTCCATCAATCTTTTGCGGTAACTTGTAAAAGGAGTTCCAAAATAAAGCCTCAAGGCTAACTCTGAATTCTGCGTCATGATGGCTTGATAAAAATCGCAATCCCGGATCGTTTCCCAATGCTTATTTTGTAAAGCCAAATCTCGAATTTCAGAAAGTTCTTTTAAGGCAAGGGGAGTTGGCCCATTTTTCAGAAGTTTAATAATAGCTTGCCACTTTGTGACAAAGAAACTGTCCAAACTAAATTGAATATCGCTACCATGCTTGGCTTGAGTTAAAAGTTTTTCACCATCGGACCACTTTTCGAGTTGGATAGCCAACTGTGCGCTAATTTCTAAGGCATTTCGATTCAATAGGTGCCAATTGTTCTGGCTTGTTATTTCTAATATCTCTTTTAATAGTGGCGAGCCATCCTTCGCGTTCCCGGTTGCAACATAGGAAGCTGCAAGATTTACTTGTGCGATCATTTTTTCGTAAAGAGTTATTTTTTCAGAGCGCAAATAAAGCCGAAGTTTAGGAATTGCAGCTAAATAATTCCAGCGACTGATGTGAGCAAAAGCATATGCCAAATTAATCTCTGGAGATTGCGGGTTCGCACTTTCTAATAATTCGACTGCTTCCGGAATCGCCCCAAGAGCTAATAAAATAATTGTATAAGTTGCTTTTTCTATATCAGTAGCTGGTGTTGCTAATGGAAATTTAGGTCGAATAATCGGAGCAATCATTTGCCAGGCTAGATTTATTTGGCCGGTTCGTCTTGCAAGGTTTGCCATTGAATTAATGTGTACCCGCGGAATAGAACTCACTTTAATTTCTTTAATTTTCAAACCTGCGAGCTCGCGCTGACCACTCCGGATAAGTTCATCAATTTCGCTCGTCACGGCTTCAAAATTCAAAATTTCTCCTATTGTGCTTACATGATATCCTATACGCGATCATTCAAAATGAAAAGGTCGTGTGGATTAATCCGACACGACCTTTTCTATGAAAGTCTAGATTTGGACGAATATAACTTCAAAATTACTTTTGAGAAACTTTGTTACCTTCGATTTTTTGGCCCATTTGGCCATTAAATTCCACTATAACTTTCACATCGTCCTTTAAAACGATACCAGAGTATTTTGGAAGTTCAATTTTATGGCCTGAAATTGTAGTCGCAAACTCAACTTCACCCTTTAAATTTGTACCATCTTTTGTAAGCTTAGCTTTGCCGGAAACTGCCTTCGCAACTCCGTGAACAGTCAATTTTCCAGTAAATGCAGCTTCAAAACTACCTGATGGTAAAGTTGCAGGTAATTTGATCTCGACGATTTCTAAAATCGCCTTTGGAAACTTTTTAACTTCAAGATATTTGTCTTTCATGTGGTTATCTCGAAGTGAAATCCCTGTCGTTAAACTTCTTAAGTCAACGATAGCTTGGCCCGAAACTTTTCCGTCTTTGATTAAAAGACTTCCGGAAGCTTTTGCGTTTTCGCCGTGCACCTTCATGATCTTTCCATCTGCATGGAAGTCGACTTTTGTGTTCGACTTGCCAAGGTCCAAGACCCACGTTTCACCAGCTAGCGATTGGCTTGATAAAGCCAGGCTCATAGCGATCACTAGACTAGAAGTTTTTAATAATTGATTCATTGTTTTCATAATTCCCCCTGTGTGACTTTTATATTAGCGTTGATGACAGGCCAGTGAGATCCATTCTTTTTGCCGCTTGATGCAAAATTATTAAGTCCTTCTCGATACTTCCAAAACGTGTTTCAATTTGAATCATACTTATGAGGTTTCACATGCGTTTGTTTAAGATGTTTTTGCTTAATTTGGTTTGGCTATTTGTTTCGGGAATTGCTTTTGGTTATCCCGAACTGACTCGGCATAACTATAACAACTGTATGGTCTGCCATATTAGTCCAACAGGTGGCGGCGTCCTTTCACAATATGGAAGATCACTTTCAAAAGAACTTTTATCAACCTGGGGTTATGAGGGGGAAGAAAATTTTCTTTACCTTATTCCAACGACTGAAACTGTTGCACTCGGAGGCGATCTTCGTACTGTCCAAATACAAGACAAACTTGCCAATGGTGAAAAAAGAAAACGTTGGATTCACATGCAAAAAGATTTGGAAGTGGCGATCACATTAAAAAAGTGGGTCGGTGCAGTCTCTATAGGCGAAAATACATTTGCCGAAAAAGGAAGCCAGATGATCAGTCGCCGGCATTATATTATGTATAAACCCACTGACGAGATGTCTTTTAGAGGTGGAAAATTTTTCCCTTCATTCGGTCTTCATATTCCTGATCATAATACAGCCATTCGCAGGGGCTTAGGCTGGGATCAAGGACAAGAAACTTACAACCTTGAAGGTGCCTATCAAGGTGAAAAATGGCATTACTTTTTAACTGCTATTTTGGGTCGTCCCGACGATGAGTCCCCACTTCGTGAAAAGGGGTTCACTTTTTCAACTGCTTACCATCCAAAAGATGGTCACAAATATGGATTTAGTTATTACTACGGTGAAAATACAGATATTATTACTCACAAGTTGGGGCCATATGCAGTTGTTGGATTGACCGAACATATTTATTTTTTGGGGCAGTTAACTGCGGTTAGGGCGTATCCGTATTCTGCAAAAGATCATCAGTGGGGAATTGTGGATTATGTAAGATTTAACTATGAAGCTTTTAAAGGTTTTCATCTTTTTCTATCTCAAGAGTTTTCTCAGACGAATTTAAATACTCATACAACCCGTACTGATACTCACTCGTTGGGCGTTCAATTTTTCCCAAGACCCCATTTTGAAATTCAGGTGATGGGCCAAAACCTTCACACTCAAGGAATTATCAAGAAGCCAGTCGAGAGACTAAACGTCATGCTTCATTTCTATCCTTAGCGTTTTGCGCCCGAGTTGATCCATTGGCGGATCGTTTCTTTCTGTTGAAAGTTAAGCGGTCCACCAGACCTGGGCATGTTGTTATCTTCGATTTCTTTATAAAGTTTGCTACTGCCTGCATCGAAAGCTCTTACTTCTAACATAATGGATTGGTAGCTTTGTAAAACAACTCCACCAGATCGTTGAGTCGTGTCATGGCAAGCTAAACATCTTGGGCCAATAATATTTGCCATTATCGAGTCAAATGTTGGCTCAAGAGGTGGAAGCGTTGGCAACTGAGGAGTCGTTCCCGGAGGTAAACCACCAGCAGGAGCGTCATTCTTCGCACCATTTTGAATCCACTGCGAAATCAATAATTTTACATCAGCAGAAAGAGGATTTCCTGGAGGCATCGTATTGTTATTAATTCTTTGGAATAAAAGACTCGCGCTTGGATTTCCAGCAACAATTCGTCCGCCCATCATAACGTTATCGTAAGTTGTTAGGTCAAAATTTGCTGGAGCAGAAGAACCGCGATGACAAATTGTACAGCGTGGAATTAAAACATTTGCCTGAATCCAAGCAAAAGTTGGAGTTGGTGCGGTAGGTTGAGGTGAGGAACTAGGGGGAGGCGTACCTGTAACCGGAGGTGTACCAGTAACCGGTGGCGCCTGCGTTCCAGGAGGTGTGGGGGTACCTCCTGCAACTGCTTTCGGCGCACCGGCACTGATCCAATTAAAAATTGCTTTAACTTCGCTATCTGAAAGCATCGGGCCACCTTTGGGCATTTGGCCGCTTGCTACTTTCTGATAGAGTAGACTCTGGTCAGCATTTTTCGAGACGACCATTCCACTTGCCATCAAACTTTCATAACTTGAAAAAACCGCATGGCAGCTAGCGCATTTTGCTGCGAAGATTGCGCTATTCATAACGTTAAAATCTAAGCTCGAGATACTTTCAAAAACTGCACTTTCACTATCAGGCATTCGCGAAGGGCGACCACAACCTACAAGAACAGATGTCGATACAATTGCTATCAAGATAAAAAGTAAATTTAGTTTCAAGTATCCCCCAAGAAATTTTCTTTTAACCAAGTGAACTTTTTTAAAGAGTTCACTTCAAAAACGCTACATACATAGATTATGACGAGACCGAGGTGTTTGAATCCCATATGACTTGCATTCAAAATTGAAATAGCTGGGAGAATTCAGTTGGTTGGAAAAATTGGATTGAAATGAGACAGCTTAGTGCGCTTAAAAACTTTGTTACTATCTGCAATGTAATGGGTCTGAAAACCTAGTCTTCGGACTTCGAATTTTCTAAAGTGGGAATCGGTTCTGGGTGTTGCATCTTCGAGGCAAATTTGGGTTTACCTTGATGACACATAAAACAGGAAGCCTCAGGATATTTTTTTCCATTGAAACCATTGTTTCTTAAAATTTCCACAGTCTTCATATGGTCTTTTGCAATTTTGTAAGTTGCTTTTGAACCATCTTTAAAGTTTTTTGAAGAATGGCACTCGGTGCAGGTCACACCCAATTCTCTTGAAAGTTGAACCATCTGAATTCGAACAATTTCTTGCTCTTTTTTGAAAGTCTCAGCCGATTCAGTCTGGCCCGCTGTTGAGAAGAGTAAAAGGCTTAAGCTTACGCCAACTGAATAGAACAATTTTTTTGTTGCCATATATTTAGTTAGTTTGAGTCATTTAACAAATTGCATCAACTAGACTTTGGAGCGGGATTTAGCTTAAATGAGCCTTCTACATGAAATTGGAGTTTTTAAATGGCAGTCCCTTCAAAAATCAGACGTCTTGGTGATCCGGGTCTCGACCTCAATACACTTGTATCTTTAAGCAAACGACGAGGTTTCGTATTTCAGAGTTCGGAAATTTACGGGGGCCTTGCTTCGTGCTGGGACTACGGACCACTCGGTGCCGCAATGAAAATGAATGTGAAGCGCGCTTGGTGGAATGCCATGACTCGAAGAGCAGATATAGTGGGCCTCGATGCTGCGATATTGATGCACCCAATGGTTTGGAAAGCTTCAGGGCATATTGATGGATTTTCTGATCCGTTAGTTGATTGTAAAGAGTGTAAGACTCGTTTTCGCTCTGACAATACGGACAGTTATTTAAAAGACGGTAAATGTCCAAACTGTGGCAGCAAAAATTTATCAGAACCTCGAAATTTTAATTTGATGTTTAAGACAAGCATGGGTCCGATGGAAGATTCAGGAAGCGTTGTTTACTTGCGCCCTGAAACTGCCCAAGGTCATTTTGTGAATTTCACGAATTGCCAACAAAGTTCAAGGTATAAAATTCCATTTGGTATTGCAGCGATCGGAAAGTCTTTCCGAAATGAAATCACACCTGGAAATTTTATTTTCAGAACCCGTGAATTTGAGCAAATGGAAATGCAATATTTCGTCGAGCCTGGAACTGACGAAAAGTATTTTCAAGAATGGAAAGAAAATCGCTGGAAGTTTTATTTGAAATACGGAATCAAAGAAGAAAATTTAAAATTCCATGATCACGATAAGCTTGCGCACTACGCGCGCGCGGCAGTGGACGTCGAGTACAAATTTCCGATGGGATTTTCTGAATTAGAAGGTATTCATAACCGATCTGATTTCGATTTGACTCAGCATTCTAAATTTTCTGGGAAGAATTTAGAATACTTCGATGAACCGAATAAGAAAAAGTATATTCCTTTTGTTATTGAAACGGCTGTTGGCTGTGATCGTTTATTTTTAGCTTTTATGTGCGATGCTTACCGCGAAGAAGTAACGGTCGATGACAAGGGCGCTGAAGACGTGCGAGTTGTTTTAGGACTTCATCCGGAACTAGCTCCTTATAAAGTTGCGGTATTGCCACTTTCTAAAAAAGACGAATTATCAGGGCCTGCAGGGAAATTACGTGATCAGTTAGCCGAAGATTTTGATGTGACATATGATGAAGCGCAAAGCATTGGGAAAAGATATCGCCGCCAAGACGAAATCGGAACTCCGTTAGTTGTAACAGTGGATTTCGATTCACTGAATGATCAGGCGGTGACCGTTCGCCACCGCGACAAGATGACCCAAGAGCGAATCCCAATGACGGGATTGAATGAATACATCAGGACGGCGCTGAAGAATTTCTAAAGGGCAGCGCGGGGAATGCGCTAGCCACGAAATCTCGACCAACGCTGAGGCTCCATCTCACTTAGCACCGGATCAGCGCTGAGGCTCCACGTCGTGTAGAACCAGCTTAACGCAGGAGAAGCTTTAAACATTTCAGCGCGTAACCTGCGCATGGCCGGCCTCGCCTCAATTAAAATTTCGGACAGAAAAAGAAAAAGGTTTTAAAACTATTTCGCACTGAGAAAAAATTAATTTTATAAAACTTTTTCTTGACGTGATTTTCTTTGCGCTAAAGTTGCAATAACGCTTCAATCGAAAGTTAATTTTTTTAAAATTGATTTTTCTTATTTCGAACTCGGGGCGAAGGTCTTAGGGCTTTTGCTGCCCCGTTAAATTGGCGTTTCGAATGTTGTCGAAAAGTAAATTTAAAATCCTGTGCTATAAATTCTTTATTGATAATAATAGGGAGAGCGGCAAATGAAACAAGCTTCGTTTGGTTTTTCGAAAGATTATAAAAAAGAATTTGGAGGCTCTCTACTTCAGGGTAAGAGAAAAACCAAACGGCCTCTGTCAACTAAGCATCCGTTGCACTTGGTCTTGAAATCTACGCACAAGGGTCTATTCAATCCTGGAAATCTTTCCTTGGAAAAACTGATTCGGTTCCAATCTAATAAGTTTGGAATTCAGATTTATGATCTTGCCTTAAATTGGTCACATATTCATTGCTTGCTTAGAATAAAAGATCGGAAGGATTACAAAAAATTTATCCGGTCCCTAACGGCTATCTTGGCTATTCAAATTCGTAAATCTAAACCTCATCTTGAAAAGATTTTTGACCTTCGCCCTTATACGCGAATTCTTTCGTGGGGCAGGGACTTTAAAAGAGGTCTTGATTATCAAATTTTGAATCAAATGGAATCGCTTGGTTTGCTCACAAGAAAAAGGAAATCGAAAATCAAACGAAATGTGAAAAGTACATTTAGTAAAGAGGCATTGGGGAGCAAAATCTAATAGTTAAAGGGCGCAAAGCTAAGTTTTTTTAACCGTCTTCACTTACAGCGGGGTGAAAAATGGGAGTGCATCTCCTTTGCGCCCCTAGCCACGCCTTTCCTGCTTAGCGCCTAAAGCCGCACCTAGACCCCGGTCTAGCTGACTATCCAACACCGCTTTTCATCGTCAAGCCATGTGCTAACATAATAAACAAATTGAAGGGTTGCGTTCTTTTTTCTGCAGCTCTGACAATCATTTGGGGGTACGCCTTTGCCAGCAGCAGCTATGAAATCCTCGAAACGTTCGCAGAATTCGAAAAAAATTCCGATTCCGCTTTCGCTTCAACAAATTGAAGATTTTTACTCGATTGGTTTTATCGTGATCAGGCAACTTTTTGCTCAAGATGAGATTCAAAAAATTAGTCGGTCATTTGATCTTCTTCAAGGTATGGCTCTCGAATTGGGGCAAACTCAGGAATATAACGGGACTCAATTTGTCGTTGAAAATAATAGAATTGATCGAATAGTTTGGATGGGCGGAGCAGAGCCCGAGCTTTTAAAAATCGGCGAAGATTCAAGACTTCTTTTGCCGGTCAGCCAGCTCTTGAACTCGAACTCGATGGAGCAATTGATTTGCCAAGGCCATTACAAATTGCCAGGCGATGAAGTTAAATTTGATTGGCATCAAGACTGTCAGCATCGTGGCCTCGGAACTCAAGATTGGATCGATGTAGACGGCCGTGGAAGCTACGTTCAAACTTTGATGGCAATTGATGCAGTGACAAAAGAAAACGGTCCGGTTTCGTTTATCCCGTTCTCGGTCAAAAAAGGTTACTTAGAACTTGAGCGTAAACAAAATCCTTTAGATTTTTTCGACATTAAAACGGCGGTGCCAATTCTCATGCAACCGGGTGATGTCGCCTTTTTTAGCCCTTACGCCATTCATGGAAGCGAAGCGAATTTATCGGACGGACCAAGGCGGGTTTTTATTAATGGATTTGCCGCACCAGGAGCAAATCAAAAGGTCTATCCCGGCAAAGGCTCTGGCAGAACTGTTAGATTGTAACCAATTTTGAAGTTTATGCTGATCTAACTTTATCAGCTTTTGTATTTTTCGTCGTTCCCTTGACTTCATTTCGAGATCAACAAATTATCGGGCCATGAAACAAATTTTAGCGATCCTCCTTTTTTCATTTCAAGCTTTTGCCGCAACTGAATCTGTCCATGGCTCTGGTTATGCGACCGGATTTTGCCAAGGCGGTGGGTTTGGAAGCATGTGTATGAGTCAGCTTCAAGACCGCGCGAAACAAGATGCAACACGCGACGCGGATCTGCAGTGCAGAATCAGACAAGGCAACTTGCTCAGCTACAGTGGCTATTGCAACGTAAATTGCAACCCTCCGTATTTAAGCGGAGATCAAAATACCTATGTCAGCTGTAACTCGAGCTGCCGTTTTGATTGCGATATCAAAAAGCCTTAGGCGCTGCCGGCTAGGCGCCCCTAGCAAGGTCTTTCATTTCATCAGTCAAGATTTCAAAGTTTTGGCACAGTATCCCAGCTACACTCCGCTTATAACGCCTCTAGAGTCTTTGGTTCCCAGACAAGACTACGAGGACTTTCGAAGTCTGCTAAAAGATCTGTTAAGCAATAAGTCGCGGTAATTTTCTTGCTTACAAACTCTCATTTTTGATTTAATCCTGTGCCATCAGCACCACGTAAACTTAATGGTGTTGTAAGGAGAACTCATGCAAACTCAAACAACAACAGGTCAGACTTCGAAAACTGCAGTCCCTGAAAAATTTGTTTATTATTTCGCTGCCGGAGAAGCCGAAGGCAATGCCGGGATGAAAAACACCCTAGGCGGAAAAGGTGCAAACCTAGCCGAGATGACTCAACTGGGTTTGCCAGTACCTCCCGGATTC
>JAYTJV010000086.1:0-3675 GCA_043730825.1 Pseudobdellovibrionaceae bacterium | reverse complement strand
AACTGATCGTTTATGGTGGAATCGGAAAAGCTGCCCGGGATTGGGAAAGTTTTGAAAAAATCCTAAAAGCGCTCGAGACTTTGGAAAATGATGAAACACTTCTTGTTCAGTCTGGCAAACCGATTGGCGTTTTAAAAACTCACGAAGATGCACCACGAGTTTTAATTGCGAACTCAAATCTAGTTCCGAAGTGGGCAACTTGGGAACACTTTCATGAGCTCGATAAAAAAGGTTTGATGATGTACGGCCAAATGACGGCCGGTTCTTGGATATACATTGGAACTCAAGGGATCGTTCAGGGAACTTACGAAACTTTCGTAGAAGCGGGAAGACAACATTTTAATGGCGATTTAAGCGGCCGAGTTATCTTAACAGCAGGCTTAGGCGGAATGGGCGGGGCCCAACCTTTAGCTGGAGTGTTCGCAGGTGCCGTAGTTTTGGCAGTAGATGTCGATCCTGCATCGATCGCAAAACGAATCAAAACAAAATACGTAGACGAAGTTGCAGATAATTTAGAAGACGCGATTAAACGGGTTCGTCATTATCAAGAAACTAAGCAGGCAAAGTCGATCGCACTACTAGGCAATATGTCGACGATGATTCACGATATGCTAAAAGCTAATTTTATTCCTGATATACTCACTGATCAAACTTCTGCGCACGACCCTTTGATTGGTTACATCCCTGAAGGTTACACAGTTGAACAGGCCGCAGTTTTCAGAAAAGAAAATGAAAAAGCTTATTTAGAAAAAGCATATGAAAGTATGTCGAAGCACGTGATTGGAATGCTCGAGATGAAAAAGCGTGGCGCGATTACTTTTGATTATGGAAATAATCTTCGCGCCCAAGCTTTCAATCACGGTGTTAAAGATGCTTTTGATTTTCCGGGATTTGTACCAGCTTACATTAGACCACTTTTCTGCCGTGGTAGTGGTCCCTTCAGATGGGTCGCCTTGAGTGGAGATCCTCAAGACATTAAAGTGACCGATGATGCTTTACGGGAATTATTCCCTCACAAAAAAGCCTTACTCACTTGGCTTGATATGGCTGAAAAAAGAATCGCCTTCCAAGGACTAC
Source organism: Pseudobdellovibrionaceae bacterium (assembly GCA_043730825.1). Lineage (GTDB taxonomy): Bacteria > Bdellovibrionota > Bdellovibrionia > Bdellovibrionales > Bdellovibrionaceae. Next base: position 2,598 of record JAYTJV010000086.1, on the reverse strand, counting down.
CAGCCAGAATTTGTTGGCTCGAATACGGAGAGCGCGCAAAAGCCGGACTTATGTTCAATGAGCTGGTTCGAACTGGAAAAGTGAAAGCTCCGCTTGTAATTGGACGCGATCATTTAGATTGCGGCTCTGTCGCAAGTCCAAATCGTGAAACTGAAAGTATGAAAGACGGATCAGACGCAGTCAGCGATTGGCCACTCTTAAATGCGTTAGTAAACACAGCTTGCGGTGCTACTTGGGTCAGTCTTCATCACGGTGGTGGTGTGGGAATGGGTTACAGTCAGCACGCTGGACAAGTTATTGTCGCTGATGGAACTGATGCTGCGGCAAGAAGATTGGAAAGAGTTTTAACTGCGGATCCTGCAATGGGTGTGTTCCGTCACGTGGATGCTGGTTATGAAGACGCGAAAGAAATCGCTCGCGAACGAGATGTTAAGAGTCTTTGGATTTAAATGCATAATTTATCCTTCCGCTTATAAAGGATTACCTTATAGAGCACGTCTTGCTGTGCAGCTAGGTGGCTTGAAAACATTACTTTAGTGACCGTGATCGACCTACCATTTAAAATCTATTTATGTCGAACTTTACTTTAGATCACTTATTTTGTTTTTGCGAGCCAGAGCTATCTAGGGAAACCGAAAATGCCACAAGAGCGGGATTTACTTTAAACCCAGGCAACCGTCATCCGGGACAGGGTACGGCCAATCGCGCAATTATTTTTAAAGAAAATTATCTAGAGTTAATTTTTATGGATTTACCCGGTGATGCCAAAAGAAATCCATTGAGACTGGACAAGAGAGCTGACTGGTCTAACACAGGTGCCAGCCCATTTGGCATCTGCCTTAAAGGCGAGATTTCAGAAAAAGAAAGTACTGAGTTTTGGACTTATCGTCCGCCATATTGGCCAGATGGAATTATATTCATTCACAAATCAAACGAAGACGAACCAGAACAGCCATTTATTTTCGTTATCCCCTCAAGTGCTCGTCCCATTGATAAACCCAATATTAACCTTTCCTACTTAACGCACAAAGCACGATCAGAAGCGATTCGAGCTGTAAAGATTTTAGGACCCCATTACAGATGGCCTAGCATTTCAAAGCCAAAGGAAATTGTTTTTTCTGAAGCGGATCATTTACAGATGAAGGTCACTGTCGACGGAATTGTTCCAAATGAAATCTTATTGAATGATTTGCTTTCAATTCATGGAGTTCCATAAACCACTGGTTACTAGTTTGGATAAGTGTTAGCGAAGGGTTGTTCTCAAAGGCAACCTTATTTTACGCAAACCAGTTCTGAAGCCATCCGGCTAGCCGAAATTTTCAATGGCAAAAGTCCGAATGAAAGCAGCCGATCATTGAAGCACTTTAGATCGAATTTTTCACCGAGTTGCTTTTGAGTATCATCCCGCATTTTTTTAACCATTAGATAACCTTCGTAGTAGGAAGGCGCCTGACCAATGTCGTTGAATTTGTATCGACGTAATTCGAGTCCTGCCATGACATTTGAAACACCAAGTTCTTTCGTGAAAACATCAATTACTTTTTGATCAGGAATTTGACCCATCTGGATTTGCGGGTCCAAAAACATTCTAGCTACTCTCCAAAGCCGAGTTTGAAGTGCGAATAGTTGCTCTTCAGAATTGAGATATGGATAAACTAGGTCTTCCGCATAGAGAGCCCAACCTTCGATATTAACATTATTGGCAGCGTACCGGCTTCGGATGACTGATAAACCACTATCCAGCATCTGACTAAATTGCATATCATGTCCAGGTCGCCCCTCGTGGGCCGTCAGAATCATGGCCGAATGCGGGGAAGAAAAATCATCAAATGGAAGTCCTTTTTCGGAACTGGGCACGACAAATTCAGGTCTTTCTCCGCGGTTGTTGATAAGTGGCGGCTGATTGAGGTGGGGAACGGGATTCGCTCGGGACTCTGCTTCGCCAGCTATGCGAATCATCAGCGGTGCTTTCGGAACCGAGATCAGATTGTTGTCTTTCATAATTTTATCAAGACGCTGATCTGCAGCTTTATAAAGTTGTTCGACTTCTTTAGGTTCGGTTACGGGTTTGGACTTCAGATATTGAATAATAAAAGCTGGATTTGATTGCGCTAAGTTGTACTTTTTAGCGACGATCTTTGCATGATCTTGAAACTGTCGATAGATTTTTTTATAATCTGAGATCCCTTTTTGAATAAGCTGCTGAGGAGTCGATTCGATTCCCCGTTGTTTCAAGATTTGTATGTAAATAGGTTTTGGAACTCGAGGATCCTTCCTTGAGTTGGCAAGGACAACTGTTTTTACAAATTTGTCATATTCCACCGCGTGTTTCTTAAATGTCTCCCAGTCGCTTGTCCAATCTGTTCGGCCAGATGCCTTCAGCATTTCTTCAATACCAGAGAGGTAAGCAGCTGAATCTTTCATATATTGTTCAACTTCACCTTGGAAAGGAAGAAGAGGTTTTTTCCCTGAATACTTTTTAAGTTGGTGATGGAATTTTTCCTGCATAGCAATTAGCAGTGGACGGTGCTTGGCATCGCCTTGAACATAGACCTTAAATCGGTCCACGGCCGCTTTCTTTCGATCAACCGAGGACTG
>JAYTJV010000085.1:0-84336 GCA_043730825.1 Pseudobdellovibrionaceae bacterium | reverse complement strand
GGGGTCTTTACAACCATGTAACTGCCGCGATCGAGTACCTCTCCGAAAAAACGGCCAAAAATATAATCTGTCTGGATTGCGAGAGACTTTGGGCTCATTGGTTATTTGTACCTAGACCAAGAATCGATGTCCACAAATGGAATCAAATCGATTTACGGTTTGCTCGCCGAAGCATTGAGCTACAGATTAAGTAGAAAAGCCTATTGGCAAATAATGAAGGCTTTTAAACTGCTTCTGATCTCAAAACTTTGCCGAGTCTCATCTATTCGAATATAGGCTCCGGCATGTTCCGTTTTTTTCACAGTTCTGGATAAATCGGTCACTCTATGTTAGAAGCATTCTCCATGACTTCAATATCTCGATTTCATATCCGGCTTGCCAATGACAGCGATGTTCCTGCTGTTCGGCAGCTCGTTAATCAAGCCTATAAAGAACTTTCCGATATGGGACTCAATTATACTGCCACCTACCAGGATGAAAAAGTAACTCAAGATCGAATGAAAAAAGGACGTTGTTTTCTACTTTTGGATGATGAAAGAATTATTGGCACGATTCTTTTATACGAGGAAGACTATCTCAAAAGATCTAAAAAGTGTGCCTATGTAGGTCAGTTTGGAATTCATCCAGAATATAAAAGAAAAAGACTGGGCAGCCTTCTTATGGACCACGTTGAAAAAATCGCCCTCGAGGAATGCTATGAGAGCATTCAGCTTGATACCGCAAAGCCTGCGACTCACTTGGTAGATTGGTATTTAAAGAGAGAATATCAAATTATTGCAGATGATAAGTGGGATGGGAAAACCTATGAGTCCTGGATTTTCGAAAAGCCGCTGGGGTCATAGTTTCTTGCTAGTCACAATCAACAGCCCTAGAAAATGTCTAAAACTAATAAGTCGCGTCTTTGTGACCAAAACCTATGAATCAATTTAAAGCCAGTTAGAAATTCCCGTTCCCAAGCAAGCTTGTAAGACTGTGAAACCACTGGCCCGCTTAGTTCTTGCAGCATGGCCGAGACTCCACCATTACTTCTTCGCTATGACTTCTTCACCAAAGGTAACTTAATTTGAAAACACATGTTGGGGCTAGTGGGATCTAAACCTAAGGTTCCACCATGGGACTCGATTATCCCCAGCGAAACGCTTAAACCTAGCCCGGTGCCTTTTCCAACTTCCTTCGTTGTGAAAAAAGGCTGCGTTATTTTATTCTGAATATGTTTTGGAATTCCAAGTCCGCTATCGGTAACTGAGATATGCACATGTTGTCCATCGTGATGAGCTTTGACTCGAATCCACTTCGGCCCCCGCAGAGGCACAAGTGCATCATGGGAATTATTGAGAAGGTTCAACAAAACTTGCTGTATTTGCACTGACTGACAATCTAAACTTAAATCTTCAGGGATTTCGTCCAAATTGATTTCGATACTCGCAATCCGAAACTTTTCGTCACAAAAAGCCAATGTCTCAGTACCGAGATTTCGAACTTTGATATTTTGAAACTCGCCGGTCGCGGCGCCCCTCGCGAATGACCTCAGGGCCTGAATTATTCTTGCGATGTGAACTGTCGTTCTTTCAATATTTAAAGCACATTTCTTAACAGACTCTTGGTCCAAATTTTGCTCTTCAGCCTTGGGAGTTGTCAAAGCTTGGGTTAACTTGATAGTTAGGTGTAATGGATTTAAATAGCGCCCGCATTTTAAAATTGTTTCGAATTTTACACGCAGGTTATGTTGTTGAGTTCGCAAGCACTCAGATTTTGTTTGATCCAATTTTTGAGAATCCATTTAGTGAGAATTGCTTTGCCTTTCCGCCCGTTCAATTTGATTACGAGAAAATTCAGAAATTAAAACCAGACGCGGTGTTCATCTCACATTATCATGATGATCACTGTTCATTTTACAGCTTGAACCTACTGGATAAGAAAACTCCGATTTACATCTATTGTTTGCACGAGGAACTTTTTAATATGGTTAAAGAGTTAGGTTTTCGCCACGTACATCCCTTAAAGCTAAATTCCACCATTCATATTGGCGCGATTGAAGTGACCCCTCATCGAGCTTTAGACGCAGATGTCGATTCCATTTTTCACATTAAGGCCGGTGGTTTTAATGTTTTAAATGTTGTAGATTCGTGGATTGATGACGCCACACTTCGGCTGCTAACAAAGACACAACAATGGGATGTTATCTTGTGGCCGTTTCAAACTATGCGCGAAATTGAAGTGATATCTCCTAGAAATGCCGAACCTGCATCAAAGCATCTGCCGGAAGAATGGATTGAGCAGTTGAAAGTGTTGCGGCCAAAGTTTATTGTACCCAGTTCCTGTCAATTTTCGATGGAAAGTTGGTCATGGTATAACCAGGCTTTCTTTCCCATCACTTATGCTCAGTTTCAAAAAGAGATTGAGCAAGCTCTTCCCGAAACCAAAGTCATTCGCATGGATCCTTCCTTTGGTATTGAGCTTGAAAATGGCACAGCTTTGAAATCAACTTCTTTGCCTTGGGTTACAATCAATGGCGAACAAGAGGTGGATTATAATTACCAAGAAAATATCACGCCGGCTCGGACTTCAGAGATTGCGAAACAGTTTCAAGCTTTGAACGATTGGCAAACGGAAATAATTCTTCAGTTTTGCGAAACGAAATTGCCACTTGAGTTTAACTCAATGGAAGCTCCTCCAGATGACTATTTCAGCGAACCAAGGAACTGGCGGCTTCTAGTTTATAATCACTTAGGCGAGGCGATAAAATTTGATTATGAATTACGTGACGGAAAGCTAGAGCATTTACAAACTGAAAACAAGACAGTTTCCTGGTTAACAGAAATTCCCATCTCAAAGCTTTACGGCGCGCTAGAAAAAGGTGAAGCTCTAACTTCGCTGTATATCAGAGTAAATGATATGAATTTTCCTTCTGGTATCGAGCGCAATATTAGAACTGTAGATGTTCTACTAGATCCATTGATACGCTGCCTTTTTCATGGGAAATTTGGTGCTTATCAAGCCTATCAGCTGAAACAAATTGTTTCAGCAAAGCAAAAATCGATAAAATAATTTGGCTTGATCTAAACTTTAGGTCGTTCAACAATGCCGGTATGACAAACTTCGTTTTAAAATTATTTGTAACAACTGCAATTATATTTTTTAGACCACAATCAAGCTTTGCCATCGACGAATCAATCAACTTTGATAAGTTTTCTTGGGTTGTTTTATCGTATAGCAAAATTCCCGCCAACAAAGTTATATTTAGTGATGGTTTGACAATTCAAGTGAAAGCCTCGGCGGGGCCCGTTGTGTATAAGTTAGTGCAGCCTAAAAACATAACTAGCTTTTTTGTTAAGGGGAAAATTTCCGGAAGTAAGCTTGTCGAATCAGGTGAATTCGATGAAGACTCTATTTTACGACTTGGTTTAGTTGCTGTTGGAAAAAAAACTTTGTCTGGAATCAAAAAACTAGTTGCAGCTGATTGGGTTAAGAAATTATTCGCACTTGTCCCTGAAGGTTCAGGCTTAGATAAAATCCACTTCTATAATATTTCAAATCGCAAAGAGCTTCTTGGAAAGGACCGAGTCCATCCCCAATCTGAACTTCTTTTAGAAAAGATCTCGAAAATTGTCGAAAAGGAAGGTTCTTTTGAATTAGAAGTTCAACTGGAAAAGCCACTTGAAATTGCGGCCATCTGGTTAAGCGTAGATGGCGATAATTCTAAATCAAACTTTACGACAACTATTTCAAATATTGAATTAAAGTAGATAGACGAAGTTGATAGAAGCAAAGCTGTTGAAGCGACTTCTTTCTTCGAACTCAGGTGATCTGGTGACGAATCTCCAGACTAAGCTATAGGGATCGTATTGAATTCCTACCCCGAAATCTGTTTCAAATGTCAGTGGATATTTCTTAACTCGGTGACTCGATTGAAAAGTATTCCCATCAAGAAAGATGTTTCTGACAGTTCCATTTCCTCGGCCGCTAGTGAAAACATAATAACTTAAGTTTTTCTTCTTCGGTCCGTCGCCGGGAGAAACAAAGCTATCGCCGTCGCTTCCTGAAGGACGAGTGGGACCAAAATCATCTGGCAAATTAATTCCAAATCGAAAAAGGCATCCTGCTTGGCCGCCTATAAAAACGTTTCCAACACCACCACCATAAAATGGAACGATATCCATATTTTTAAGATTATAAAGCTTGGTACGCTTTTGGTAAAACAATTGCAAAGTCAGTTCATTCTTTAAACCGTTGTCCCAACCTTTGGCTCTACGAAAATCGAGTATGTCATGTACGTTATTTTGGACTTCTTTTCCCAAAGCATTGGGACCGACTGTTCCGACATTAAGTTCGAAAACATGGGCGTTTCTTTCTTCTTTAAGACTCATCATTGCACCGAAGTTAAGCCACGCAGCGTACGGACGGTCGTTTTTGAGAAACTGGGCAGTGTGGATGTTATTAGGCGTAAAAATCTGCTGACCTAAAGAGATTCCAAAATTGGCAGTCGATTTATCGACTTTCTTTTCTAGAACATTAATTCTTTCAACTGGCGCTTCTGCCCATTTTGGAATTCTGTCTTGAGCGTAGATATAGGAAAACTTAAATCCATTTGAATAGGCTTGATCGGATCCTGGCCCGCCTACGTATCTTGCATCATTCTCAAAATAGAAAACGAAAGCCTCGCCATTATTCTTATCGTTGATTTCTTGAATATTTTTAAGCGTAATCTCTTCAGGCTTTTTTTTGTCTTCCAAATCAGCCGCGTTTACAGCAAGCGAAGTCAATAAAGCAGAGATAAGAATATTATAATACAAAGTTTGTTTTGGCATTATGCCTTAAACATTATCATTCACAATAATCTCTACCAAGTCCTGAGCTAAAAAAGTCTATGAAATATTCGATTTACTGATAATTTTTCGCTTTTATCCCGAAAGTTTAGGGCATCAGATGTGTGGAGATACTTTAACAAGATTTTGACTTCAAAAACAAGCAACTAGGCATAGGATAAAGACAAATGAGAGCAACTAAATACACCTCTGTCTTTGTGATCGTACTGTTCGCCTTTGTAGGATTAATTTTTTGGTATTCCCAAACAAAAGTCTTGAATCAAAGTTTGAATACACAAGCCTCACGTCTCGGCCCTGTTCAAAGAAGCATAAACTTTTTTAGTCGCCCAACCCCCCCCAGCGAGCCTAAAAACTTGGCTTTTGAAAATCAAACTCCATCTAGTTCCGCAGCAATTTCAAATAGCAACATGGCAGAAGCTAAACAAGCTCAAGAACAACTTCTAGATGAAAGAGAAAAATTTAATAATTTAGAAATAAGACTTCAAAGTTTAAAAGCTCGTTATGCCCAGGAAGTACAACAGGTTTCCCTTACTTACCCGAGTAAAGCATTAGATAACAGCAACCAAATTCAGCAGCTTATGAGTCTTTTGCAAGAACAGCAGTTAGCTAAAGGAGATATCTCTGAATTGGTCCAAAATAGTTTTCGCGAACAGGGACAGGAAGCTCAGGCGGCTAGAGATCAGATTGAACAAGAAATTCAAACCGTCCAGAACCAATTTTCTCAAGTGTTGCAGCAAATTGACTATCAGATGTTTCTACCACCTCCAGGAAACCCTGATCAAATTGCAGAATATCAAAATCTTTTTGAACAACGAAGTCAAATGCTTCAACAACTCGCAATTTTACGTCAGCAGAAGGCAGAAATTTCGATAAATGCCCTTTCTCGAACGCAGGCTGTAAATCAACAATCTCAAAACGTAAAAACAGATCTTCTGGAGAATCAAACTGCTATTCGTGATCAAATTACTCTTCTTCAAAATGAAAATGTCTGGCTGCAGCAAGCACGGAATCAGATTCGAATGAGTTCGAGATCATTAGTTGATCAAATCGGGGAAACGCAAAGCAATTTGAATGAACAGCAAGAAAGAGTCCAAATTATGGAAACTCAAATCATCTCAAGTCAAAGTGCTCAATGACTTAAATCTGTCAGCATCTAAACTTTGAGTTCAAACACAGTATCAAGCTTTTGCTACCCACGTGCGAAAACTATTATGTAAAGTATGATTGAATACCTAATAAAGAAGGGTTTGTTCATATTTTAAAACGATTTCGATTTAATATTTTTTATCTGCTGATACTAGTTTGGTCGGTTATGCTATTACGCGAATACTGGGTGCAGGATCTCGAAGTCGCAAATATTCCGTACAGCGAATTCCAATCTTTACTCAAATCAAACGAAGTTTCAGAGATCGTCATTAGCGATAACTATTTGCATGGTGAGTTTACTCAAGCACGCGCCGATAATAAAAAACGTTTTGTCACGAGCCGCGTGGACGATGCCTTAGTTCAGGACCTAAATCAGTACGGAATCAAATATAGTCGACTCGTTGAAAGTACCTTTCTTAAAACATTATTATCCTGGACAGTTCCCGCTCTCATTTTCTTTGGGCTTTGGATTTATATAGGAAAGAAATTAGCTGATAAGGGCGGTATGGGTGGAGGCATACTTTCGGTTGGCAAAAGTAAAGCTAAGATCTACATGGAGACTGATGTTAAAACGAGTTTTGCAGATGTAGCTGGTGTTGAAGAAGCCAAAGACGAGCTCAAAGAAATTGTTCATTTTCTAAAAGATCCCAAGAGCTACGGAAAACTAGGAGCCCGCATGCCAAAAGGCGTTTTACTTGTGGGACCGCCGGGGACGGGAAAAACTCTTTTAGCAAAAGCCATCGCCGGAGAAGCCGCTGTTCCATTTTTTTCAATCAGTGGTTCTGAATTTGTTGAAATGTTTGTTGGCGTGGGTGCAGCTAGAGTTCGAGATCTTTTTCAACAGGCTAGATTAAAAGCACCTTGTATCATCTTCATTGACGAGCTTGATGCTCTTGGCCGAGCAAGATCTATGAGTCCCATGGCTGGCGGTCATGATGAAAAAGAACAAACTTTGAATCAACTACTTTCTGAGCTTGATGGGTTTGATACCAAAGCTGGAATTGTCTTACTGGCTGCGACTAATCGGCCGGAAGTTCTGGATCCCGCGCTTCTGAGGGCCGGACGATTTGATCGCCAGATTCTGGTAGATCGCCCTGATAAAATCGGAAGGCTTGAAATCTTAAAAGTCCACGTGAACAAAGTCATATTATCTCCCGAAACAAGATTAGAAGAAATTGCAGCAATCACCCCGGGCTTCACAGGTGCGGATATAGCAAATTTGGTAAATGAGGCTGCACTCGTGGCAACTCGCAGAACGGCCCATGAAATTACAACTCAAGACTTTACCTTGGCGATAGAAAGAATTGTTGCAGGTCTTGAGCGACGAAATCGATTACTTAATCCAGTTGAACGTCGAACAGTTGCATATCATGAAATGGGTCATGCACTTGTTGCGAATTCACTACCTGACTCTGACCGCGTTCATAAAATTTCGATTATTCCTCGAGGCGTTGGTGCTTTGGGATATACAATTCAAAGACCCACTGAAGATCGCTTTCTTCTGACTAAAGAGCAGCTCATTAACAAAATGTCTGTCCTGATGGGAGGTAGAGTCGCCGAAGCTTTAGTGTTCAATCGAATCTCAACTGGCGCAGCTGATGATTTATTAAGGGCAACAGATATCGCAAGAAGTATTGTAACTCGCTACGGAATGACGGAAAAATTAGGAAACGTTGCGTACGAAGTTGAATCGAGTGGATATTTGGGACCAAATCCCTACTCCTTAGAGAGAAAACTGTACAGTGAAACAACTGCACGTGAAATAGACTGTGCGATTAGAGAACTTGTTGATTTAGCGACTCAAAATGCTCAAGCGATCTTGAAAAGATATCGATCAATCTTAGAAAATGGAGCTGAACTATTACTTGTCAAAGAAACGCTTGCAGAAAAAGAATTGCTAGAACTTTTCCGCCCTATTTTAGGCGTTGAGGTAGAAATCTTACCGCAAAAAATAGCCGGTGAAACTTTTTTAGAATAATTCTTGAGGTGCCGGGTCGTAATTAAATATCCAGGCTAGCGTTTTACAATTGTACTGCAGGCAAGCCGAGATAATTTTCCGCGGTTTGCTTTTTTGTTTAAGCTAACAACTTTTTCAGCAACAGGCATAAATCTTTGGCTTATGCTGATGGCTGGTTTAGTAAATTCCGAGGATGTATGCCCTGAACCTGTCGTAAATTCACCAATTATGATTTTGGTAATTTTTGGTGGTAACTCATTTTTCAATCTTGGTGGAGTCTGGCAGGCTTCCTCGATTTGAAGTACGTAAGTGCCTTGCTCCAGTTTTTCTGCACTAAAAGTAGCGGTCATTCCGTTACTTGTATCCGTAAAAGTCAATTTGCCTACTTCTTTACCTTTAACGACAAAGTTTGCATCTGCTGACTCTAAAGCTGGAAGACTGGCTTCGCTTTGAGCCGGAATAACTACTGGAACTTCAATTTCTGCAGCTTTTTCTTTAGATCCGCACCCAACAACTATCAAAACTGCCGAGTATACAAATAAATTTTTAAATTTCATCTTTTTCTCCTAGTTTAAGCTTAGTTCTATGGATGGGCTTTTTTAGCATATACTGAAAATTCACAAAACACCAAATATCCCCGTTTAAATGTTAAAACGTAGTGCATTGCAATTTGCTTCTGAAATTTCATCTCTATAAACTTTTTAAATGATCGAAAGTTCTGTGACTCATCCGACTTCTATTGAGCTGATTGCAACCGTGCTTTTTGCTTTGGCCATTCTCCATACTTTTTTCTGTAGTCGATTCCAGCAATTCGGTGACCGATTTCCGGAAGGATCCGTCGCAGAAAATGTTTTGCACCTACTAGGTGAAGTTGAAGTGGTCTTTGGAGTTTGGGCCGGTTTATTTATTGCCTTCTATATGGCAACCGTCGGAGTAAAAGACGCGGTTCATTATCTCGAAGCGCGAAATTTCACTGAACCTTTGTTTATTTTTGTGATTATGGCTGTTTGTGCCTCGAGACCAATTCTTGAATTTGCAGGAAAGATCATTAGATCCTTTGGACGAATGTTGCCCCTTCAAAAAAGCCTAGGATTTTATATTGCTACAATGGTCGTAGGACCTTTGCTGGGAAGTTTTATAACAGAGCCTGCTGCAATGACCGTGACGGCTCTTATTTTATTTCGCCAATTTTACTCGAGTTCAATTTCCACTCATCTGAAGTACGCGACTCTTGGCTTACTGTTCGTTAATATTTCAATCGGTGGCACACTGACTCCGTTTGCGGCACCGCCCGTCTTAATGGTCGCTGGGAAATGGGGCTGGGATTTACAGTTTATGCTGACAAACTTTGGTTGGAAGTCTGCCATCGCAATTTTTATTTCCACTGCTATTATTGCTTATCGCTTTAGAAAAGAAATTTCGAACGTAGACCTCAAAGTTACAAAAGAAAAAAATCAACTTCAAACTCCTGCATGGGTCATAGTAATTCATATGATAATTTTATGCTTAATTGTGCTTTCGGTGCATCATCCAGTTCTTTTCATGGGACTCTTTATGCTTTTCCTAGGTATTACTACAGTCACTAAAGAATATCAGGACGAGCTTCGGATTCGCGAAGCCCTTTTAGTCGCATTTTTCCTAGGTGGGCTTGTAGTTTTAGGTGGCCTACAAGCGTGGTGGATCGAACCCATTTTGACTAACTTGAATGCCTTGCCACTTTATTTAGGCGCTATGGGTCTTACTGCATTCACTGATAATGCAGCACTGACTTATCTGGGTTCCTTAATTCCTAATCTTTCAGAGTCCTCAAAGTATGCTTTGGTTGCTGGAAGTGTTGTCGGTGGCGGTTTGACTGTGATTGCAAATGCACCAAATCCCGCAGGCTACAGTACTTTGAACCCGGCATTTGGAGCGCATGGAATTAATGCATTTATGCTTTTCAAAAGTGCTCTTGTCCCTACTGCAGTTTCTGCGCTTTGCTTATGGTTACTCTAAAAAGGAGATAGAAAGTGGATTTAGAGGTTCGAAGACGAAGCTCCACAATTATTCCGGGCCTTATTATTTTAAATACAGTTGTTTTCATCATGTGGACTTTTTCTGATGAAACAGGAGTTTCTCCGATGCTGATGATGAAAAACTTTTTGGTTAGTTGGTCAAGTCTAACTGAGGGTCGCTACTGGACCCTTATTTCTTCAGCATTTTCCCATAATGCGTTTTGGCACTTTTTATTAAACATGTTTGTCTTAAATAGTTTTGGACCCATCGTCGAAGAGATTTTAGGTTTTCGCCGTTTTATAACCTTTTATTTCGCGGCAGCGATTATCAGTTCCCTGAGTCATGCTTTTGTTTCAGCCTGGCTCATAGGAAATCCGGATATTCCAGCGTTAGGTGCTTCAGGCGCAATATCTGGCGTGATTCTTATTTTCGCTTTGGCTTTTCCAAAAGAAAAAATTCTTTTAATGGGTCTTATTCCGGTACCCGCTTTCTTTGGAGCTATCCTATTTATTGGATTGGACGTCTGGGGACTTTACGCGCAAACTGGGGGCGGCGGACTTCCAATAGGTCACGGCGCACACTTAGGCGGAGCGATTACTGGGATTATTTATTATCTGCTATTCCTTAAGAATAGTAGGAACCGCTGGGCGATCGTATAATTCCAGCTTATTTCAAAATACAAACCTTCTAATGCTTGCCGTATTTCAGTTTCAAGCAGCTTCCATTGCCAACCAGGCTCAAAATGTTTTTGAATGGAGCTAGCTAGTAAGAGGAGGAGTCTATGAATACCTTTCAACGAAGATTTTGGTCAGGATTGATGGCAACGGGACCGATGACGATGTCCTTGTTTAAATTCTTCGAAAGTCTGGAGATTTTATGAACCGTGGTTTAAGAAATGAAGTTGCCTTGGTTGCCGGTCTAACTGCCGGAGCACTCGCGCTAACGAAGAACAATAAATCTGCTTTAGGATTTGGACTTCTCGCGCTCGGGTTAAAACTATTTCCGTTTAAACCAGACTTTAATTTTAGAAATCGGTCAGTCATTATTACGGGCGGCTCTCGTGGTTTAGGCTTGGCACTTGCCCAAGAATTTTTAAATGAAGGTGCGCAAGTGAGCATATTAGCTCGCGATCAAGAGGAACTTGAAAAGGCACGGAAACTTTTAAAGGATCGCACTGGACTTATGCCGTCCATTTATGTTTGCGATGTGACGATTGCGAAAGATCTGTCTCAAACTTTTTCTAACATTCATAGTGCAGTCGGGGAAATCGATATCTTGATTAACAATGCCGGGGCTGTTATGGCTGCTCCGATTGAAGCGATGGATCCAGTCGATTATCACTCGTTGATGGATATTCATTTTTTCGCAATTCAAAATGCCTGCGATATGCTGATTCCTTACTTTAAACAAAAAGGCGAAGGGCATATTGTAAATATTAGCTCAATTGGCGGTAAGATTCCCGCTCCGCATCTTTCTTCATACACCGCCAGTAAATTCGCAGTTGGAGGATACTCCCAAACTGCTGCTGCAGAACTTCATCAATATGGTATTAAAGTGACAACTGTTTACCCCGGCCTTTTGCGGACGGGTTCTCCAGTTCAGGGAATTTTCAAAGGAGATGCTGAAAAAGAGTACGCTTGGTTTTCCTTATCTGACCATACTCCAGGCTTGTCTACTTCTGCCATAACGGCTGCTCAGGAAATTGTAAATGCTGTGCGTTTCGGACAAACAGAGCTCGTTATTTCACTTCCGGCAAAGGTTGCTAAATTAGGATTTTCATTATTTCCAGAAATCTTTACTTCAATGATGAGTTTAGCGAATCGCTTTTTACCCAATGGACTTTCCAAAGAATATCATTCGGGAGCTGCTAGTAAGGACTGGATCGAAAATAAATTCAAACCACTTCGAATTTTCCGCGAAAAGTTAGGCGCCGAATACAACCAGAAAGAAACTTTTTACTAGTTAAAGCAGGACCACTTGTCTCAAATTGAGATTGAGAAATTATCTTTTATTTATTAAAATTAGATGATTCTGAGCGCAATATTTATGTTTCACACTAAGACACTTAGTTCCAGAAACTTTATAAAAACTCCGATAAGTTACTTATGGAAGTTCGTAAAACCTGGATTGTTTTATTAGCATTAGTAGCAAGTGTCATTGGCTGTGGCCCTGGCCCTGATGTTATAAAAGCTACGGACACGGGCCTCTCGCCATCAATTTCAATTAATACAGGTCAACTTTATACGAAGCTTGCTACCGCCACCTTATTGCTTTCAGCTAAAGGCGCGACCGAAATGTATATCACGAGCGATCCAGCATGTCTTACCGGAGGAACGTGGGTCGCGTTTGCGACAACCAGTCCTTGGAATCTTGCTCAACTTAATACTGTTAACACAGTTTATTTTAAAGTGAGAAATGCAACTACCACTTCAAATTGTGTTAACGATATGATCACTCATGACAGTATAGTTCCAACACTTGCGGTCCTTAATCCAGTTGCTGGTGGCCCGATCAATAATGCTAACAAAGCGACATTTCTTTTCCAGGGTACTTGTAGCGAAAATGGCTCAACTATCAGAATCGGTGGCGCTGTTACCTCATCAACTACTTGCGCACTTGGTGTATTTACTAAAAGTTTAGATTTAAGTACTTTAGTTGACGGAGCAGCGACTTTAACGGCTCAAATAACTGACCTCGCAATAAATGCTTCAGGGATTACCTCAGTCAATGTCGTGAAAGATACAATTAATCCGACTCTCTCATTAGCAAGTCCCGTAAGCGGCACTTGGGTTAACAATACAAACAAAGCCAGTTTTACGGTTTCTGGTGCTTGTTCTGAAGAGGGTCGAAATGTTGTCATAAGCGGATCTGCTGGCGTTACCGTTGTGTGCACAAGCTTGAGCTGGACAGCTAATTTAAATCTGACTGCCATAGCAGACGGAGCAGCAACAGTCAGTGTAACCGTTAACCACGCAGACACCGCAGGCAATCCTGCAACTGCTATAACAATGACCTTTTCAAAAGATGTCGTACCACCAAATGGGCCTATGATAACTTCACCACTTGCAAATCCCTATGCTACTTCTGCAACTGCCATCACTGTTTCAGGATCTTGCGAAGGCAGCAGTTCGATTCAGATTACAGGTGCGCAAACATTAACTGGTGTTTGTTCTGCAGGTACTTTTTCAAGTAACTTAAACCAGGCCACTAATGCAATTTACAATTATAGCTTCAGGCAGACGGATGCGGCCGGTAACCAATCGAACGCCTTCCTATTTGATTGGGAAGTTAATACTTCAATACCGGCGACGCCTGTTTTAACTTCGCCAAATCCTACTACAATTTCAACTAACTTAAATTCGATCGTGATCGCAGGCTCTTGCGTTACCGGGCACATTGTTAGACTTGCAGGCGATCTTGTTGGTGCTGACGTGACAAGTCCGGCTGGCCAGCTTTCTATGTCTTGCGCCGCGAATGCTTTTAGCTTCACGGTTCAGAAGTTAGCTGACGGTATTTATTTTTTCTCCGTTACTCAAACCAATCCAGTCGACGTTACTTCAGCAGCAGCTACTGTCACGTGGACCAGAGATACAATCGTCCCTGCCGCTATAGTTATTTCGAACCCGCCAACAAATCCTTACACTGCTGCCGGAAATTTAATTGTCACCGGCTCTTGTGAGACCGGTGCCAGGGTTTTTGTAACAGGAGACAGTACTCAAAATATTCTTTGCGCAGCTAGCGCCTTTAATTTCTCAATTGTTAAAACAATCGACGCTACTTATAACTTTAGTTTTATTCAAACCGACCCTGCGGGAAATTTGTCAACTGCAACAACTCAAGCCTGGATTCGAGACAGTAGCGTCTTACCAGCTCCAGTCATCACGCTACCAGCGACGTCACCATTCCGTAGTAATTTAGTTTCTGTAACGATAACTGGAACCTGTGTTGATGGCTATACCGTTCAACTTGCAAGTGGTGCGATTGCCGCTGAAGTCGCTAATCCTGCTGGATCGTTGACCCGAGTTTGTGCAGGCAGTGCGTTTACTTACACAATAAATAAATCTGTTGATGGAACTTTCGCTTTTAGTATCAACCAGACTAATGGAACGGTGACTTCTCCAGCTACGGGTGTGACTTGGATCCGAGATACCACGCCACCTGACACAACTCTGACTTTAACTCCGATCAATCCAAATTTGAAACTAAGTGCTTCGTTTACTTTCTCAGCGACGGAATCAGGCTCGACTTTCGAGTGCCGCTTAGATGGTGGAGCGTATGCGGTTTGCGTGAGTCCGCTTGTGTATGCAACAATTGCAAATGGAAACCATGTTCTTGAGGTCAGAGCAAAAGATCTCGCAGAAAATTTGGATGCGACACCTGCTTCGTTTTCTTGGAATCAAGATTCTTACAACACAGTCGCCCTCTACCACTTTGATAGCGGTGCGGAATTTGTCGACCAGTCTTTTTACACTGGATTGCAAAACAATGTATTAACAAATTCAGGATCAAGCGTTTTATCCCCTGCCAAGTTTTTGCAAGGTCGGACTTTGACAGCGCTACTGATAAACCATTTAGAAGCAGCAGATAACAACTCACTGGATGTATTATCAGACAAAATGACCGTAGAATTTTGGGTAAAATTTAATTCATATCCTAATGTGAACAACAGCTCAGCCATACTTATTTCAAAAAGCGGCTTTGGCGGTCAATTAGGTTGGGAAGTTGGAATGAAAAAAACTGGTGGCAGCTTTCACCCCACTTTTAAAGGATCGCTAGATGGTACGACTTTTACAGAGGTAATGACCTCAAGCCCTTGTTTCACGGATACGACTACTTTTCATCATCTGACAGTAACTTGGAATAAGGGCACAGTAAAATTCTATTGCGATGGCGTTGCAATGGGAACAGGGGTTATTGGGACTGCTGGTGTTTCGGTTCTGTTTAACTCTACAAGTGCCTTGAGAATTGGACGCACCGAAACCATGGTGACTCCAAACAACTATTTTGACGGGCAGATTGACGAGCTTAGACTCAGCCAAACGATCAGATATAATACAGGGTTTACTGTACCAACTCTGCAATTCGAACCAGCAAATTAATTCTTTTTTTGTTACCACCCTACAAAACTAAGGCTAAAGTATGATGATCTACTTTTGAAAGGATAACCTAATGAGCAATAAGTTAGTTCTCATACCATTCTTGTTCGTAACACTTTTGGTTTCCATCGCTTATGCTTGGCAGGCAAATGATTTTAAGAAACCCAGCACTTTGGAACTAAAGAAGAAACTGACGCCAGCGCAGTTTGAAGTGACACAAAATTCTGATACAGAACGACCCTTTAAAAATGAATACTGGAATCTTTCAGAAGAAGGTATCTACGTTGATATTGTTTCGGGTGAACCTTTATTCAGTTCAGCTGACAAATTTGATTCAGGGACTGGCTGGCCTAGTTTTACAAAGCCTTTGGTAAAAGAAAATTTTTATGAAAAAGTTGATAAAGGAATATTTGGTGATCGGACAGAAGTGCGAAGTAAGCACGCTGATTCACACTTAGGCCACGTATTCCCTGATGGTCCAAAACCGACTGGGCTTCGCTACTGTATGAATTCAGCGGCGATGAAGTTTATTCCGAAGGCAAAACTGAAGAAAAGTGGCTACGAAGAATTTTTAAAGTTATTTGAAAAAGTAAAATGAATAAATTAAAAATCTCAAAAATAAGAGACTTAAGCTTAAGCGCTGCAAGTGGCTTAGTGAAAGTCGAAAATAAGATTTTCGTTGTGGCTGATGACGAATTGTCTGTAAGTAGTTATTTACTGAACGACAAAGATTTCAATCAAGTTTACCCCCTACTTTTAGGGTCATTACCAGAAAATCACAAAGAGCGAAAAAAACAAAAGCCGGATTGGGAAGCTCTTTGCTTGCTTCCGGAATCAGCCAGTTTTCCTCAAGAACTGCTGGTGATACCTTCCGGATCCAGACCACAGAGAATGACAGGAAGCTTAGTTGAAATTCAAAATAGCGGAATTGGAACTCCAATAAAAATTGATTTTTCATTATTGTACGAAGAACTTCTAAAATCTTTTCCCGAGCTTAACATTGAAGGTGCTGCTGTCCATGGTTCTCAACTCAAGCTTTTCCAAAGAGGTAATGGCTCTAAAGGACAAAATGCTATTATTGAACTCGACATTAAAAGATTTCTTTCTGTTATTCACGAAACACAAACTCTTGGTCCGCAACTGATACAAAATATTTCAAACTATGATCTTGGAAAGCTGAGTGGCATTTCCTTAAGCTTCACCGATGCCTGCAGCCTATCAGAAGAAAAGTTATTTTTTCTAGCTGTTGCCGAAGACGGTGACTCAACTTATCTGGATGGCGAATTTCATGGCGCTATTCTTGGATGCTTGGACAAAGGCGGAAAAGTCATATTGAGCCAAGAATTAGACTGTCCCTATAAGCCCGAGGGTCTCTGGGTTGAAAATGTGGCTGATCAAACTCACTTCTATATTGTTACAGATGCAGATAACCGTGAACAAAAAGCATCACTTTACCATGGGGTTATGCCTCTTTAGATTGAAATTTGATTGCAATAAGTCAAGCCAAGGATGCCATCTTCGCATCAAAACAAGATCTTCGCAGAAGCCCTTGAAATCAGGACCAAGAACACTTAGAACATGAGGGATGCTTCGTGCTCTCATTTTAGTTATTTTATCAATCGTTTATAGTTTACCGGCGTTGGCCAAACCTTCAAAAGTTTGTGGCCGAGTTTATACTATGGATGAAAAACTAAAATTAAACCGAAACGAAAAAGTTTTGATTTGCGGAAGTGGCGAAGAGTCTGAAGGTTGGGATCACGTTCCATTAACTCAAGCGGAATTTCATCTTAAAGCTGTTCTTCAAAATCTTGGATATCTAGAGCCACGTTTTGAGAGAAATAATTCACAACTGCAAGTCTGGCTTGGAAAAAGAAATAAAATAAAAGTTTTGAATGTTTCTGATAAGACCGGAATTTTAGACCCATCAAGAAAACGTAAGGTTGTGAAAGAAGCTCTCACGAGTGCAAAACTTAATGAGATTGAAGACTGGGCCAATATTGTAACTCAAAGTAAGGGTTATGCTTGCGCGGAAAGTTCACTCACAGCTCAAGCTTGGGATGGAACAGTTTATGTTGAGTCTCAGCTGGGTGGTAGAAAAGAATTTGGTCCGGTTAGAATGACAGATATGGCGGGGTTAGATTCAGATGTATTAGATCGCTATCAACCGTTCACTGAAAATGAATGGTACGATATTAGAAAAACTCAGATTATGACCTCAAGGCTTTTAGGTGATGGTCTTTTTCAAAGTGCTTATTTCGTTACCCGCTGCGATGACCGAACTGCAGGGCTTACTTTAGAAACCTCTGTCGGTAAGCCGAAAATTTTAAGATTTGGAATTGGTGCTTCGACGGAAGAATTTCCTTTTGTAGACCTGACATTTAAAAATGCCAGACTAGATGATAAAGCATCTTCATATACGTTAAGCCTACACCTTTCCCCCATTGAAGTTTCATTAACGGGATCTTCTGAAATTTATATTTTTCCAGGTTGGAATCGATCATTCTTAGGCCCCCGCTTCCGGCTGGCCAAAGAAATTGAAAGTGCCCACGAGACAAACTCTGCCCGAGCTGGTGTTGATATCGGTCGTAACTGGGATTTGTGGGAAGCTCGCTTCAACGGCCGCTGGGGTCCAACCGTAAACTACACTAAGACAGTTCGTGGTGTGGGGCCCGGTGATGTTACTTATCCGTCAATCGACGCTTCACTTGCGATCACAAGCCACGCTTATGAATATCTCATCCGCGAGCAATACGAAGGCTGGATCTTTCACTTGTTCTACCGTGGACAAAATAAGGGCTTAGGCTCGCAATTAGATTTGAATCGCTATCAAGCTGATTTCAAACATCTGTGGAATATTGGCGGATTTGCGCCACCACTTTTCGTTTTAGGTGCGAGGCTTGAAACGACGATAGTTGATGCTCAAAATGTGAACGGAATAAAAAATCGAGATCTGATTCCTGCAGAAGACCGAATTTATATGGGTGGCGATCAAAATTTGAGAGGTTTTCCTCGTCGAAGTGTTGATAACTTGGATCTCGGCTACTTAACTTCCGTCTACTTAGGTTTAGAACTTCGCTTAATTGAAGAACTACCATACCGCCTACAACCTTTCTTATTGTATGATCTTGCTCGGCTTGGGAATCGTCGCTATGCACTTGATAAGCCGGTTTTTTCTTCAGAAGGTATCGGTCTTAGATGGGCCTCACCTTTTGGAACCTTACGCGGATCTTTTGCAAAAGGTAATGTCTGGAACGAAGATGAAACGACTCAGCCTTACGAAGAAGATTATGTTTTATTCCTAAGCTTCGGTCAGGAATTTTAAAGTATGAAGAAAATTAACAAAATTCTAAAAATAACTTTAATTTCATTTTTAAGTCTTATCTTGATAGTTTTTGGTCTCCTTGCCTGGGTTTTATATAATCCAAGGCCTGCATTTGAAATGGCCGAAAAATATTTTTTACCCAAAGACCTTAAAATTACTTGGCAAAAGTGGAATTTACATACCAAGCGCCTTGAAGGCTTAGATCTTTTCATAAACTGGAAAATCGAAGACCTGTTAATTGTAAAAGAGAAACCATATCTTCGGATTCCCATTCAAACAATTCAGCTCAAGGCCTCGATACAACCATTTAAGAAGCATGCATTGCTTGAGCACTTCATAGTCTTAGCCAATTCGAAAATAGAGTTTCAGGCATCTGATGAAAAAAAACTAACAGAAGAACCTGCTCAAAATATTTTTCAAAGTTTACAAAATGCAATTTCACTTTTAGAGACTATTCACGACAGGGTGGATTACGAAACGATTGATATTCAGGTAAGTGAATTTGCTCTATTAAGTAAAACTGCCGAACCTTTAGTTACTCAAATAAAAGTAAATTCCGCATTGGGCGGGTCCACCCTGTTTTTTGATTTGGTCACTCACCGCAAAGGTGAAGGAAACTTTCAGGCAACTGCAAAGGGTCAGCTTGACCCGATGGACATGAAAACAGACAAGGCCTTCTTAAGTTCAGAAATTCAATTCCAAGGATTTAAAACGGACATTAAACAAACCCTTTCAGCTAAATATACGTCGGACACAGCAACCTTTAAATCTGAAGGCCCTGTCATTTATGCTTTAGAAAAATTCAAAGTCTTAACTGAGCCCAAATTAAATCTGATCATTGATAAGAGTCTCTCAAAATTAGAAATTGTGACTGATGTGAATGGTCTTCCCGGACCGATATCAAAAATTAACAACATGAAATTTACATTAAACACACCAATCGATGAAAGCGTTATTTGGAGCGAAAAGCCCTCGGATTTTAGTCTTGTGGCGCCTATTGAGATGAAATTTATAGAGGCAGCAGTAAAAGAAAAATTGCAAAAATCTTGTGAATGCCAATTCCCAATTTCTTTATTAGCGAAGGTTTCGGGCAAAATGTGGCTCGCACTTCTACTTGCCGAAGATTCTAAGCAAAAAACGTTCATGGAATCCGAAATCTCATTAGAAAATTATAAAAATAAAATATTTTCACTTGATTTAGCCGGAACGTTAAAAATTGATAAAGATAAGGAAGAATGGAAGCTATTCCCGGAATTAAACTGCCGTGTCTCAATTTATGATTTTCAAGGCTTAAAACCTTTTTTTGAAATGTATAAAATTATGATTCCGGCTCCCCTCGATGTACTAAATGGAACTATCAATTTTTACGCTCAAGGCCCAATTGAAACTGACGAAAAAGGATCTCAGTTCCCTGCAAAACTTGATGTTGATTTGAAATCCAAAAGACAGGTTGTGAAACTTAATAATCTTGCAACTGTATTACTAAGCCCTGATTTTAAAAAGGTTCACGTACAGACGATGACTAAGATTCAGGATTTTCAAGTCGAGTTACCACCCCTTAATCCAGTTGGTGGAAAGCCTCGAGTAACACCGGATCGTCGCATTTTGAAAGCACCTCCACCAAAAGTTGCGAAGTCGGCTTTCGAAATGAGCTTTGATATTCAAGTTGATACTTTAACCCCTGGAGCTATCCGGTTGCTATCAGAGTTCTTTAAGCCTTTTCTTCCTCTAACACTTAAATTAAATCTGAATTCCAAAAGTGGCAATGATGGATTTATCCAAACTGAGCCATTTGACATTGTATACTTAAGAAGAAAAGTCCGAGTAGAAAAGATGCTAATTGATCTCAGTCAAACTGAGGAAGATGTGTTGCCGGTTGATGGAAGATTTAGAATCCAGCAAACTCACTACACAATCTTTATTGAAGTTAAAGGTGATGCGAAAAATCCAAATATCACGATGACCAGTGAACCTGAATTGCCACAGGATGAAATTATATCTGTTCTGCTTTACGACCGTGTCAGTGGAGAACTCGCATCTGCCGACGCCGAAACAGCCGGCGGAGTCCAAGCAGCAGTTGCCGATCGAGCTATCGGCTTGTTTGGTCTATGGGCTTTTGCCTCGACACCGATTAAAAGTTTTTCCTACAATCCTGTTACAAAAGTTTATACCGCAACGGTTGCACTTGGCGGAGACGTCACAGCTGGCATCGGTACAACATGGGAATCGACTGCTCAGCTAGAGCTTCGCAAAAGAGTTTCTAGGCAGTGGATGTTGACTGCTCGATGGACTGCAGCTACCCCTGAAGAGGGACAGAATACAGAGATCGTCTTACAGTGGGAACGACGCTTTTAATTTTTTGCTGCTGTCGTTTCATTTATTTTTTTTGTGAATTTTCGATCTTCTTTAGCTTCTTTCTCTTTTAAAACTTCTTTCAAGAAAATGAGAACATCTTCTTGGTGAGGTAATCGATACTGGGCTGCCGTCATCCCCGGTCCCACTTTGATCGAAATACCTTTTTCTTGGAGAATGCGAAACATATCCTCATCGGTTCGATCATCACCCATACAGATGAAAAGTGTATCTTCAGGCTCGTTATCCATAATCCATCTTAAGTAGCTTCCCTTATTGCACTCGACTGCCTTTGCTTCGACAATTTTATTTCCGATCGTGATAGACACCGGTTGATTCGCTAAACCTACCTGCAATTCCTCGTCTAATTTCTTAGCTCTGAAAGCTGCAAAGTCTGAAGGCGACTGTCGGTAATGCCAAACGATGCTCGCTTCTTTAGCTTCAACAAACGAAAGCGGAACAGTTTCAGAATAAGCATTCATCACACGTTTCACTTCTGGAAACCAAGATTGAATATCTGAAGAGACTCGGCTCTTCCATTCGCCTGAACCAACTCTGCTAAAGGCGCCGTGTTCTGCAGCTAAAGAAAATGGACTATCTAGAAACTGTTCATCAAGGAATTCTTTATTTCTGCCACTTAGGATGTGAATTGAAAAATGCTTTTCTAAATCTAATAAAAGATTTCGAGGTTCATCTTTTAAGACAGCGAATTCTGGCAATCCCTTGATGCCAACTAAAGTCCCATCATAATCCATAACTAAATAGCACTTTTTTGCTTTCATTATTCGTTCAAATAGTTCACCTGAGTGATATTTATTCGACTCATCTAATCTTACCACTGGTAGTTTTTCAGAATAATTTGAAGTCGCATCTAAATCTTTTAAATAAGACACGGCCCACTGGGTAGCGGAGTATTTTGATAAGACAGCCTGTAGACCTTGCACTCGGTGGACTTTTTCAGCCGTTGGCATTCTGTAGGCGCGTTCTAAGGAATCAGCAATTGAATCTTCGTCCCACGGATTTATTATAAGGGCCTGTCCAAGTAGCGAAGCAGCTCCGGCAAACTCACTTAAAACAAGTACTCCTGGATGTTCCTTTTCCTGGGAAATTGCATATTCAATTGCAACTAAATTCATACCGTCACGCTTACTTGTTATTAGCAAGGCTTCGGCTCTCTTATAAAGTGCGAGAAGTTTTTCTTCCGAAATAGAATTAAATATATAATTAACTGGAGTATAACCTGGCTGGCCGAATTCTCCGTTAATCATTCCGACTAATTGGTCGACTTGTTTTTTCAGTCTAATGTAAGAAGGAACTTTCGTTCTTGTAGGCACTGCTACTTGAAGCAAATTCACCTTTCCACGTAGATCAGGATATTTTTGAAGAAGTCTTCTAAACCCTAAAAGCTTCAGCTCTAATCCCTTCGTATAATCCAAGCGATCAACACCCAAAATTAAAAAGTCAGATTGGATTTTTTCCTTAAATACTTCAGTTTGTTTTAATACTCCTGGCGAATTTGCACTTGTTCGCCATTTCTGAGTGTCGACGCTGATTGGATAAACACCTAGATGAAGCGTATGTCCCGCGATCTCAGCTTTGAAAAATGTTGAATCGATCCCTAGATGAGCTTTTAGGGAAACTGTGAAATGCCCTAAGTAGGAGTGCTCATGGAAGCCGATCAAATCGCATCTGATCATGGCTTTTAAAATCTCTTCTCGCACAGGTAGTTGTCTAAAAATTTCTGAACTTGGAAAAGGCGTATGAAGGAAGTGGCCGACTTTCAAACCAGGGTTTCCCTGTTTCAACATTTGTGGTAACAAAAGAAAGTGGAAATCGTGAATCCAAATCGTGTCGTGAGGATTTGCAACTTTTAGGACCTCATCGGCCATTTTTCTGTTTGCTGCAATGTAAGCCTGCCAATCACGTCTTCTGAAAAAAGTATGCTGACCTTCATAGTGAAAAAGTGGCCATAGAACGTCATTACAAAATCCATCGTAATAACTTTCATAAAGTTTTTTTTCTAATACAACGGGCTTCACAATCAGATTCGGCACAAGCGAGGATGCGCTCTCGACAATTTTATTTGCGCTTTCCTCTTCAGTTTCAAAACCCATCCAACAAAAAGGATCATCAAGATTGACGCCAAGCAATGCCGAAACCAGTCCGCCACTTCCCTGCTTCAATTGTCCCGACTTTGAATCAATGCTGAATGGCAGCCTATTAGAAATGAAAATTCGTTTTGATTTTGTCAAAGTCATCAACTCCATTTAATATCTAGAAAGTTATTATCGTAATTTAATCGAACCTAAACTTAACCTGACAGGTGCGCTGTGAACTCAACTCATCATTTATCCAACAAGTCTGGTTCTCCATCAAACCTTAAGTCTCACAAATATAAACTAGGAATGATTGGTAATTGTAATTTTTCAGGTTTAATTGATGATCGTGCAAATATCAAGTGGATGTGCTGGCCCAGGTTTGATTCCAGTTTTATTTTTGGTTCATTATTGGATGAAAAGAAAGGTGGAAAATTTTCTATTAGTCCCCCTGGAGATCAATATACGAGCCGTCAGGATTATTTAGAAAATACAAACATGCTGGTCACGCGTTTTGAATCCGCAGAAGGTATTTTTGAAGTCATCGATTTTGCGCCCAGATTTTATTTGAATGAAAGATTTCATAAGCCACTTATGTTATTTCGCAAAGTCAGAAAAGTTTCAGGAACTCCTCGAATCGTTGTCCACTGCGATCCAGTCGGCCATTATGGTGAAATTAATCCGGAGGCTCACCTTGGAAGTAACCATATTCGTTATTCAGGACTTGAACAGCCTGTTCGCCTTACAACAAATGCATCACTTACTTTAATTCAGCAGCACCGAGAATTTTTCTTAAATGAAGATCTTTATTTTGTTCTCTCTTGGGGCATTCCACTTGAAGGACCATTAATACATACTTTCGAAGATTTTTTAACTCGTACAAAACAATATTGGCAAACTTGGGTTCGTCACTGCACTCTTCCAAAACTTTTTCAAAAAGAAGTGATCAGATCTGCGCTGACTCTTAAACTGCATCAGTATGAAGATACGGGCGCCATCATCGCATCTTGCACAACAAGCTTGCCAGAGATTGATGGCGAAGGTCGAAACTGGGATTATCGCTTTTGTTGGCTAAGAGACACTTACTACACCTTGTCTGCTCTTAATTCATTAGGGCATTTTGAGGAAATGGAAAAGTACGCACATTTTATCGAAAATTTGAACATGAGTTCGCTTGAATCTTTACAACCCGTTTACTGTATAGACGGTGCTCCGCAAATGAAAGAAATTGAGTTGCCCTTAAGTGGTTATTTGAACAACCAACCAGTTCGCGTTGGAAACGAAGCCAGTTTGCAAATTCAACACGATGCTTACGGCCAAATTGTGATGGCACTTTTCAGTTTGTTTACTGATGCAAGACTTGTGAATAAGGAACTTTATTCAACAAGGTCAGTAAAGTATTTATTAGCGTATATCGAAAAAACGATCGAGCAGCCGGATAATGGCCTTTGGGAATTCCGAGGACGTAAATCAATGCACAGCTATTCTTCTCTGTTTCATTGGGCAGGAAGTGCTGCCGTTAAAAAAATTGCAAAGATTCGCGAGGATAAAGAACTTGAAGCTAAAGCTGACAAGCTCATGGCCCGCGCAAGTGAGTTATTGGAACAATGCTATAGTGAAGAAAAGAAAGCTTACACTCAAGCTATTGGCTCGCAAGATTTGGACGCAAGTTTACTCCAAATGATCACACTCGGCTTTTTCCATGACAAGTCAAACGAGAAAGCCGTAGCTCACTTAAGAGCAATTCAAAAAGATCTCGAGATTAAGCCTGGATTTTTATTGCGATATAAACATACGGATGACTTTGGACTTCAAAAGTCTGCGTTCTTAGTTTGTAGCTTTTGGTATATTGAGGCGTTGATTCACCTTAATTTCATCGAAGAAGCAACCGAGCTTTTTGAAGAAGTTTTAAAAGCTCAGAATCACTTAGGATTAATCAGCGAAGACTTTGATATTAACAATGGAAGCCAGTGGGGAAACTTCCCTCAGACTTATAGCCATGTCGGCTTGATTAATTGCGCTTTTGCATTGGATAAAATGATCAAAAAACCTGCTTTCTTATAATTGAGATTCAGGTTATAAGCGATTCATGAAATATACGATTGGTTTTGACTTAGGTGGAACGAAGCTCGCCGCAGCCCTTGTGCGCCAAGATGGCAAAATACTAAATTATATTAAAGTACCTGTGAATATGAAAGGGGCTGGTTCCCCTGAAAAAGCGCAAGTGACCATCATTCAGTTAATCGCTGATCTTGCTTGCGACTTTAAAAATCGGTTCCCAAAAGAATGTTCAGCTGCAAACTTTCAAGGAATCGGACTTGCCAGCGCGGGACCGATGAATGTTGAAAAAGGAATTTTAATTAATCCGGTCAACTATCCTGGGTGGAAGATTTTTCCACTCTTGAAAAAAGCTGAAGATAAAATTAAAAAAAACGGTTTCAACACAAAAGTTTATTTTCAAAACGACGCAATCGCTGCGGCTTTGGCTGAAGGCTGGGTTGGCGGTGCTAAAAAAATGGATTCTTATGCTGTTGTAACAATTGGAACCGGCATTGGTAGCGGCTTGATATTGAATGGTCGCCCCTGTCAGACAAAAGGTGCAGGCTCTGAATTCGGTCACTTGTTGATTAGCTTACCTGACATCAAACAAAAGCCTAAAAACTTATCTCATTACACAGTAGAAGGAATTGCCTCAGGCACTGGACTTTTAAGACGCGCTAAAGAAAGAGGCTTCAAAGGAAATTCAGTTGAAGAACTTGTCTTACTCAAAAGTTCAAAGTTTCAGGATCTTTTTGATGATATGGCGTGGGCATTAGCAATTCTTTGCTACAACTTATCAATTGGTTTTAACTTAGACGGTATTTTCTTAAGCGGTGGACTTATTAAAATTGAAGAACTTTTCTTAAAAGAAACGGTTCAACAGTATAAGAAACTCGTCACGCAATTTAATCCTATGTTTGAAACTTCAATTACTATTGCCAAAACCAAAACTCAGGCGGGCGTACTGGGCGCGGCCTATCTGCCTTGGCAAAAATAGAAACTATTCTTCTCGGGCTGTTGCGACAGCATTTTGAACTGTGTCTTTAGCTTCAGCTGGTAAGAAGATTCGGTAGCCCTTTGGGATCGTATAATTTCTTTTAAAACTTCTATCTAATTCAGGATTGAACATCAGAATTTGGTCATTGGTAAGTCCGATTGCTGTTGCCAACTGCATAGGTCGGTAGCTTTTCTTTAATTTTAAAGACTCAAAAGCCAAAGCTGGTTCGTACATGTGGTCAGTCCAAAGAATATCTTTATACATTTGCGCATGTAGCGCCGCTAAGAAGCACGTAAAGAAATTAGCAGAGGCAAAATCAAAATTCTTTGACCGGTAACTTCGAACGATTTTTGCAATATCCCGAGTTCCGATTTTCTGCATGGCACGTCTGACACCGCCTGGGCCGTGATTGTAGGCAGTCAAAGCCAATCCCCAATTTTTATGAAGGATCATATGGTTTTCTTTAAGGAGTTTTGCTGCAGCTTCAGTCGCCTTCCAAGGATTTCGTCTTTCATCAATCTGCTCGTTCACCATCATAAACTGTCGTCCTATACCCGGCATAAATTGCCAAATACCAGCTGCTCCAACTTTGCTGGTCGCGCCGATCACGAAACTTGATTCAACAAATGGAAGTCTTGTTAATTCTGCTGGTAAACCTTTATTTTTAAAGATTGTTTCCATTCCATCAATGTAACGCCCACTGATAGATAGACCATTTTCAAAAAAATCTTTTTGGCCTGTTTGGACTCTTAAGTTTAGTGACGCTGTTAATATGTTTCTTTTTTGATTACCTTTGATATCTTCAAATTGCACAAGCCAACCGAGCTCTTCTTGGTCCATATTTTCTTGCTTCTTGCGGGACATTTTTTGAAGTTTTGTGCGAATTTCGGATACACGTTTTGAAACTGCTTTTTGAGCCTTAACAGTATTCAACCATGAAGCTCTTGCAGGTTGAGCCATGATCTCTGAAATATCGATAACATCATAAATGATATGCGGATGAAGGGCATCGTGGATCACCTTTTTTTCCGAATCAAATTCTGTGTATATTCTGAACCAGAATTTCGTCTGATTAAAAATCAACGACGGAATTTCAAATTCTGGAGAGATGCGGTTTTGGAAATCGGATAGTATTTTATCTACCGTTTCATCAGTAATTTCGGGTGCTTTTTCAGCAGCGATATTGAGAATTTCGAAATTGAGATCAAGTGAATCCTCTAGTGCAGTACTTGGCGCCCAAAATGGAGAACCTAACTCTTCCTGAAGATTTTCTTCCGCAAGCGGTAGTGATTCGATCGCTTTGGCATTAATTGCAGCCTGCATAGCTTCAGCTTCGATCTCGGCAGCAGATTGCATACCTTGAGGTTGGCTAATGCCTGGTGGCTGAATCAACGCCATTGCGATGGCTCCAGAGGCAAAGCTTAAGGCACAAGTCAGAATCAACTGCTTTTTCAGGAAATTTTCGATTTTTTTTAGCATTTTAAACTTACTCCCGGAAAAAATCTGTCGCGGTAATCTGTCGCCATAGTCTCTCGCAAGTTCTTGGCCGGGTTTATGAGCGCTATAAGGCTTTAGACAGGGGTCAGACTGAACAAATTTCTAGCTCGTGACAAATCTGAGTTTTAAAAACTCGATACCACATTTATTTTGTTTAACTTTTTGACATAGCGAGGCTGGTTCAGATCGGAACTGACCGACTGGACTTAATTCCACCGATTTTATTACCGACTCGAATACGACGGGGGAAACCATCCATGAATTCAAAACTACTCTTTATTTCAATGAGCATTTTATTTCTTGCTTCATGTAAACAGCCTGCCCAAACGATCGTTGTCGCTGGTGATAGTTGGGCCGCTTATGCTTGCGTTTATAAAAGTTTGGATAAAGCCTTAAAGAAGGTTGGAGTGCTAGACGCTGCTTCAAACTCGACTTGTGCGGCCACCACTCGATTTGGAATCCGCGCTGAAAATTGGCTCAACTCTGCACATCACAAAGCAACGCTAGTAGCGTTAAAGGATAAGTCAGTTAAGGCGCTCTACTTAAGCTTCGGTGGCAATGATGTTCTGAATTTTTGGAACAAGAAAATGACGACGCCAGAGGAGCAGGTCATTTTCGATGTGGTCACAGCAAATATGGAAGCAGCAATCAACGAGTATCGAAATGTGCGACCGGATATTAAGATATTACTTTCTGGATACGACTATCCCCGTTTTATTCCGGATCATCCGATAAAGGAATATGTCAAAGCATACGAAGCTATGGGTAGCCCTACACCCTTTGAACTGAATATGGCAGTTTTAAGATTTTCCGATCGAGTCGCAAAATTAGCTGATCAAAAAAGTGTTTTCTATATTCACCACTATGGCCTTATGCATTTTTATCTTGGAAATCCGGAGATGGGCTTAGAAGCTTTCAAAACTTTATCTCCAGGATCAATTTCTGCGCCTGAAGGAATGGTTCAATACGGCGGCGACCCAAGCTTGCAATCAGCAAAAGCTGCTATGTTTACAATCCAAAATAATCTCGAGCCAATTGCGGACGCCTTCCACCTCAACCGCTTCGGCTACGAAAAACTAGCAGAGCACAGCGTACAGCACTACTTAAAAGACTGGTTCAAAGCGAAGGAATAGTTTTGAGGTTTGGCAATTGGCTGACGAATTAAAATCAGGGAATCGACTTACAAATTCAGGTTTGGATAAAGTTTCGTTCTTCAGACGTCCGCATGATCTAATCTAGCAGCCTTTGGCCTGCGCCTATTACTTCTTTGAAATTCTTTCCTTTGGAATTCTTTTTTTGAAAGTTTCTTTCGCACAACTAAGCCCAACGCTTCCATCTGATTTAAAATTTGATAATCAAGACCTCTCTTAAAATCCCTACCCCAAGATAAAATCCGAGTAAAGGGACGAAGGTTAAAAATGACTTTTAAACCAGGTTTCGAAAGGCGAATCTTCATTGCCAAAACAGAAGTGAGAGACCGAAAATCCGATATAGTTTTTACGGTCTTTAATTTTTATGAGGCAATGAAGATGACTCCAGTTCAATGCCAAGTCGTAAATCTGAATACCCAACTTTTTACACTGATAGCGAACAAGTTTTTCTAGGCCCAAATTACCTGGACTAAAAACATTTTTCTGCGTCGCCTTTAAAACAAGATGAATAGGATGTTTTGTTGAGAGTGGTCTTTTAACTTTTCTTTTTCCTTGTAACAACGCCCCACCAAATTCTTTTTTATAATCTTTCAAAAAACCAAAGCTACTTTGTCTCATACATTATCCTTTGAGTGCTAATTCCTGATTTTCTATCACAGGTTTTTTGGAGATCATTTTTTCTGGAGTCGAAGTGCGTTTCAAAGAATAAGCGATGCGCGATAAGACCTTCGCCCCGCAACGATCAGGCAGCCAAAGAAAAATAATTAATGAACAGCTGAGATCGTCTTACCTTGCGAAGTTTAGAAACGACAAAAACATGTCAAGTTTAAAATAGTCTAATTCAAATTAATTCGTCTAGCCAAATTTAGGTTGTGCTTTGCTGGTCTTGCCAAATCAGCGCTCCAACCCAATTCACCAAGCCAAATCAGGGTGGCATTTTTGGTTCACCCTTCTGTGAACAATTTCCTAGTATTACGCCTAGCGGTCTCACCTGTTTCTTATCGAGATAGTTGCCTCCGCTTTTCGTTCGGGATAGACTTAGCGACATGAAACAACTTGCACCTTTAAATTTCCAGACGAAGCAGAATGCACCCATCAAAAACTTTTCCAAAGTGTTCTATCAAATATTCTCACTCGCGGCTTTAGCATCTGCTTTTCTTACGAGCACGATTGCCGAAGCTAAATCATGCGAAATTGAAAAAATTAAGTTGGGTACTTCCGAACTTGAGGTTCAGGTTAGTCTTTACAGCCAAGGTAAATCGAAAAATGAGTCCGCTAAAGAAGCCGGTGCTCAGCCTGCATCTAAAAGTCTAGTCATAATCCCACCTACGGGGCGCACAAACATAATCGACCGCAGATATGCTAAACTTTTTTGCAAAGCTGGCTACAATGTTTATGTTATGGAACAGTGGACAAATGATGAAGAGACGACAACTGAGTTAGAGATTCACGAACGCTTCTACAGTCAGGCGCAAAAAGCGATTTCAATTGTGATTAACCAAATTCCCGAAAATTCTTTTGTTGGGCTGATAGGTACCAGCGTAGGTGGTCTTCATGCGGTCATCGCAGCTAATTATCAGGAACGGCTTGATGCTGTTTTTGTTATTACAGCCGGAATCTCGGTTGCCGAAGTTGTCGTTAACTCCGATCAAGAAGCAATGGTCTATCTCAATTCTGAAAGAAAAAAGAACTACAATTTTAAAACAGATGAGGAAGTGATCACTGCTATCGGGACAGCATTCACCTATGAACCAACACAACTGACAGAGCGCTATAAAAAGAGATCGCTTGGAATGGTGATTGGCCTTCAAGATAAGACTGTTCCCACTGCCACTCAAAATAAATTAAAAGAGTATTGGAAACCCAAAAAAGTTATTACTTACTCAAACGATCACTTCTGGACAATTGTGAAAGCTTGGCTTTTTACCAGCGATGAAATTCTAGAATTTTTCGAGGAAAGCTATAGTGCACTAGCAGCCCCAGCAAAATAATAATTCAGCGCTCGAATAATTTTAAAATTTGATCCGCTAGATATTCACTAGCTGGCGTCGCTAAATGTAACCCATCAGGCAACAATTCCTCGATCTCATATTTTTTTCCACCATGCATCAAGAATCCATCAATCAGCGTTTTAGTTAAGATTTCACCCAGAGGCAATATCTTACACAATGAATTTCCTAAACAGAGTTCCCGCATCCTCTTATTCAATGCTGGGCCACTCTTTTGGTAATGAGGTACGAGCTCTGGAATTTCTCCTAAAACCAATGGAATACCCTGAGCTTTTGATTGTGTAACAAGCTTCTCCATCGCTTCAAGGCTCTCTTTTGGCGAACTCTGAAATGAATCCCAAAAAAACAAATCAATTCCTATGATAGCGCTACGATCCTTCAGTTGATGGTCGGGAACACTCTTTAAAACTTCTTTTCCGGACTTCCCATTTTGTGCGATAACTTTTATATCTCGATCACGAGTATATCGAAGTGCCAAACGTTTTCCCGGACTGGAAGTTTGGTAGTCTCCGCTGACACTTGCACCCACAATCAGTGGCTTTTTAAAAATCTCATTAACTTTTTTTTCCTGCGCCTGAGAGGCTTCAGCGACTAAAAAAATAAAATTGACCAACATAAACATCCTTGTAAAAATATTTGTCCTCATAATCTTACAATTTGAGGCTTTCATTGAATTTGTCTAGATAAAATATAGAGAGCTATTCTCGCGATCCAAAATGAAATTTAAATTTTCTCACAATTATTCTAGTCAACTTACTTTACTTGTTTTGAAATCATCCTTAAAATAGGACTGTTATGAAGTTGAAAGAGCTTTCAATTTTCTTTTTAGATTTGCAGACAACAGGTTCTCATCCTAATAGCGGTGAAGTTCTAGAAATCGCGTGGGGCATGTCGACCAAGCATTCGGAAAACCTAGACGAAGTAAAAAATTATTTTGTAACTCAAGAAAATGGCTACATCCCCTATCACATCCAAAAATTAACCGGCATTACCCAAGAGGATTTGAAAGGTTCTCGCGATCGCGCAGATATTATTTCTGAGCTTGGCTCGATGACAAATGTCCCATGTGTTATCCACTATGCTCAGTTTGAAATTCCGTTCTTAAAATCCTGGTTCAACGATGAAATTCCATTTCCAATTCTTTGTACCCACGACATCGCACGAAGGCTTTTTCCCAATTTACCGACTCGAAGCCTGAAAGGTCTTGCTGGATTCTTTGGCCATCAAAAAGAAGATATTAAAAGATCCATTGCCCACTTAGACGCGACAGAAATTATTTGGCGAGGGCTGATCCTTGAGTTAGAAAAAAATGGAATTTTAACTTTTGAAGATCTTAAAGCTTGGCTGGGAATTGATTTTAAAAAGAAGAAATCAAAATACGAATATCCATTAGAAAAGGACAAGCGACTGAATCTATCTAAAGCTCCTGGCATTTACCGCATGTTGAATCGGTCTGGTGAAGTGCTTTATGTTGGCAAGGCAACTTCGTTGCACTCAAGGGTCAATAGTTATTTCCGTGGTCAAAAAAACCGCGATACAAAAAAACTCGAGATGTTAACTCAAGTTTGGGATATTCAAACCACAGAATGCAAGAGCCCGCTCGAGGCAGCACTTTTAGAAACCGATGAAATAAAAAGATTGGATCCCCCATACAATATCAGTCTTAAAACGAATGATCGTAAGCTTGTATTCTTTAACAAAGATTTTTCTTTATATAGCCACACTCAAGATAAACTTTTTCCTATTGGTCCTTTTTCAAATTCCTTCGTTCTGGATTCAGTTCGCAATTTAAGTTACGCGCTCAAAAATAAATCTTTTGCGGGGCGTATATTTTTTGATATTTTTCCCGCTGAAATAATCGAAGAAGGTTTCAACTTATTCTGCCATGAACATGATATCAAATCAGAAGTTTTCCAAAGCGTCAGATCAGCTATCGCCTTCGGACTTCATTTAAGTCGAAAAAATCAAACGGCTATCGACGAAAATTTCGAAGAAGAAACCGCTGATTTAATCATTGGAGCTGAAGACATTGCACAAAAGTTTAAAAGGCATTTCATTCGCGCTGGCCGGGCATACGTTCGCACTAGCCAATTAACTAAACTTCTCAACAAAGAAGTTTGTTATCCTGTTTCGAAAGCGCAGACGCATACTCTTTACTTTCAAAAAGGTAAGCTTATACAAGCCCAGTTCTACCAAAGATCAGATGTTTTAAAAGATCAGGCATGGCAGGATTTGGATATAGTTGATTATGACCGAATGTCCGTTCTTTATTCAGAACTTATGAAGCTTAGAAGTGGCTAAAACTTTCAGGTTTCGATGCTCAAAAACCAAATTACTGGCCCTTAAGATGATCGCCTAAGCCTTTTACAAAAGTATCACTGTCATTCACACAACGAATTAGTTCAAAACTCTCACCGCCATGGGAGATGAAATGATCTTTCAATTCCATCCCGATCTCTTCAATTGTCTCTAAGCAGTCAGAGACAAAAGATGGACAGGCCACTTTCAAGTGCTTAATACCTTTCGCGGCTAATTCTGTAACAACAGATTCAGTTGAAGGTTCGATCCAGCGGGCACGCCCTAATCTACTTTGAAAACCAGTTGAAACGTCTATTAGGCCCAATTCAGCTTTCAGTAACTTAGTTGTTTTCAGGCACTGCGCTTTATAACAGTTCAGGTCACACGAGCTTGCCTGCTCGCAACACTGACTGTTTTTATAACAAGCTGAATTTTTCTGCGTTAACTGGGAAACCGGCAAGCCATGATAAGAAAGTAATAGATGGTCTTTCGTCGTCATGCGAGAGCGAATAGTTTCGGCCTGAGCTTTTATAAACCAGGGAGAATTATAAAATGGTTTTAAGACGTGAATGGTCTGCTTTTTATCCAACATTTGCAAAGCGCCCCCCGTAGTTGCTGTCGCATACTGAGGATAAAGAGGACAAAAATAAATCGAAGATTTTTCTGATACAGCTTTATTCAAGACTTCTTTTAGCCTTGGCTCGCCAATTTGCATACCAACTTGCACTTTCCAACCAGTGCCTAAATACTGCTGCAATTTTAATTTCAAAGCTTCCGATTCAAATCGAAGTGGAGAACCTTTTTCGGTCCAGACTTTTTTATACTTTTCGCTGGAACTATACTTTCTTCTTGGAACAATCAGGCCTTTGACCAATATATCTCTGAATGGTCTTGGGATTGGAATAATATTTTCATTCATTAAAAATTCTTTTAAATAAATACCAACATCTTCTGGTTCTGGAGAGTTCGGAGTACCCACATTAACTAAGATAACTGTCTTCATTGAAGTTCTCCAGCTACTCGAGTAGCGAGTCTATGATTATAGTTCAAGATTTTTGCTAAACCGATACCGCCTAAGTAATTTCCGGTTAGGTAAACACCCTTGGATACTTTTGCCCCGGTTGAAAATACGTTAGCCGACTGATCAAATTCAGACGATAAAAGCTGCTCAAGCGCTAAACCGTAAAGTGGCAAAGCCTTCGGCCAGCGGTGGATTTCGCAGAAATCCACCGCGATATCCTCATTCACTAAACGCATTCGATCTTTCAAAATTTTTTTTAAAATAATCTGACTTGAATCGTATTGGTAATCGCCCTGGAATATCCAAGTCTCACTGTTCTTCCCACGTTTTGGAAATATATCTGAATTAAATAGAACTCCTAGGGACTCAAACTCTTCATTTTTAGGAAATAAGCAACCGAAACCCTTTATTCGCGAAGTCAGCTGATTGAAAGAAAGTGTTGCCGATAACAAGGAAACTTTTGGGATTTGCGCTAGTGCATTTGCGAGCTTCGGATTTTCAAGTGCTAAAATTTGAGATGCATCCGTAATCCCAGTTGCTACAACAACAGCGGGAAAAAGACTTTTTAAGCTCTGAACGGTGTGAGTTGAGTTATAATGAATAGTAAAAAGACTTGTTAGCTTGTGAATAAGTTCATTCATTCCATTCAACGGAGCCACACTCCCCTTTACACGTCCCCGCTTGGGCTTAAGCGATTTATCAAACATCGCTCCTAAGACAAGACTTGCACTAAGCTGATCCGTTTGAGCCCCGTAAACACCCTGAAGTGCCGGAGCAACAAGAAAATCATTTAAAGTGACACTTGAATTTCTTTTAGCCCACTCCAAAACTGTTTCCATTGGTTTTGGTTTTTTAGGTATGCCCAGAGCCTTAAGCGATTCTTTAAAAGTTAAGGGCCACTTTTGAGGTTTACCTCGAAATATCCATTTCGAATTAGAAACATAGCCAGCCTCTACCATTTCAATTTTAAGATCTTGAAAAAGTTCTTCAACCTCAAAACTCGAAAGTAGTGCATGAGCTGCGGCCTCAACCATGACTTTCTGAAAGGAAGTTTGAATCAATCCACCCGGCGCTGCATGAGCCTCAAATAGTTCAACTTCCAAGCCTTTTTTCTTTAAAGCCCAGGCTAAAGTTAAACCAGAAAATCCTGCACCTAAAACAGCCACTCTGTTTGGAGTCATAATGATTTTGAAAACACTTGAGTTAAAGGTTGTTTGCTTTTCAATCTTTCGTCAAAAAATAAGCAAGCGTTTCTTAGAAAAGGTTTTCCTTTTTCAGTTAATACTAATTCATCTTGGCTGAACTCTATCAGGCCATCATTTTTCATTTCATTTAGAAACTTTTCGGCCTCTAGCTTTTGATTGCCCGTCAGCTTAACTTTTCCTTTTGTCATAAAATCCAAAATCTGTTGTCGATTTTTTTGATCGGCATCAGTCAAAATATGACCACGTAAAGTTGGAATTTGGTCCTTTTCAATTAATTGCTGATAAGTCGGTAGAACTTTTTCATTTTGATGAAACATCTCTGGCGTTTCGCTAATTGCACTAACGCCTAAACCTAAAAGCACGTCTGTTTTATGATCAGTATAACCCATGAAATTACGATGAAGAGTTGAATTAACCAAAGATCTTGATAAAGCCTCGTTAGGAAGGGCGAAATGATCCATTCCGATTTCGACATATCCGGCCTTTAGTAAAGCACTTCTAGAAACTTCGTACAGTTCCCGCTTCGCCTGGCCTTGAGGAAGATCTTCATCTTTAAATAAGCGCTGTGCCGGCTTAATCCACGGAACAAGGGCAAAACTATAAAGAGCAATACGATCGGGCCTAAGTTCAATCGTCTTTGCAATGCAATCTAGCATCGATTCTTTGGTTTGTTTTGCTAAGCCATAAATCAAATCAAAATTAACTGACTGAAAACCTAAATTTCTTGCCGCCAACGTTAATTCTGCTGTGATGTCATATGGCTGAATTCGGTTAATCAATCGTTGAACTTCAGGATTAAAATCCTGAACCCCGAGACTAATTCGGTTGAAACCTAATTTTCTTAAGACCTTTAATTGATCAATCGTCGTTCTTCTAGGGTCAACTTCAATTGATCCTTCAAAATCTGGCGCTAAAGTTACGTCATGTAAAATCGGAGCCAATAACTTTTCCAGCTTGTCTGCTGATAGAAAAGTCGGCGTACCCCCACCTAAATGAAGATGTTTTAACAAAGTCTTTTTTAACTCTGGAACTTTTTTAACGTAAGTTTGCCACTCTGCTAAAACTGACTCAACGTAAGGATCCTCTTTTTTATGATCCTTTGTAATGACGGTATTACATCCGCAAAAAGTACAAAGCGTTTCGCAGTAAGGTATATGAATATAAATCGATAACGACTTGCTGTTTGCACTTAGAATACTTTTTAAGTTCTGGCTCCACTGATCGGCTGTGGGACTAACCTCCCAATAGGGAACGGTCGGATAAGAAGTATACCGGGGTGCAGGTACGTCGTATTTTTCAAAAAGATTTTTCATTTAAAAACTCTTTCTGACGATTTCAATAAAAGATCGCACATTTTTTTCGGGAGTCTTCGGTAAAATCCCGTGACCAACGCCGCAAACCCACCCTTTGCGCTGCTCTGGCGATAAATCCTGGATTGGTTTCAAAAACTCCTTAAAAAACTTTTTAAAGGTGTCTTCATCGAGATGTAAAAGCCCTTGGTCAAAATTACCTTGAACAAACCCTGTAGCATTATGAAGTAAACCTTTTAAATCATGTCTGTGATCATAGCCCTGACCCTGAAAAGGAATACTTTTCCAGTCATGCTCAAAGTGCGCAAGAGTTGTGCCTTTCGAGTAATAACCCAGTTTCCCCGGAAAACCTTCAGCTAGTTCCTTAAGTGCAGGTTTCACAAGAGAATTAAAGATGAGTGGAGACAATTCCCCTGCAGCCGTATCTAACACCATCACAACATCCGCTCCGCCTTCAAATTGAAGTCGGATGTTCTCTTTTAAAAACGGAACGATAATTTTTGAAAACTGATTCCACAAATTCCACGAAGTCTTAGATTTTAACAAGTTTCCCGAATGAGTTCCCTCAACTGCATAGACAAATAAGGTCCACGGACCGCCGACAAAACCGATTAAACCTTTTTCTTTAGCAAGTCTTTCCCGAGTAAGAATCATCGCATCTTTTTGAAACTGCATTTCTTGAGAAGCTTCGACAGGTGGCTTCAAAGTCTTTATATTTTCTAAGTTTAATTCATAACCAAGCTTGGGCCCACCATCTCCGTAATCAAGAGGCATTCCAAGCGCCTTTAACGGAAACAAAATATCACTGAATAAGATAGCCGCATCGAAATCAAAATCTTGAACAGGCCCCATTGCAACTTCAGCCGCTAGCTCTGGCTTTAAGCAGAGGTTCATAAAAGTATTATGTAACTTTAATCCCTGATAATGAGAGTGATATCTTCCCGCTTGCCTCATCATCCATATAGGGGGAGTTTTCACTGGTTCGTGATTTAAAACTTTTTGAAATAAATTGACTGATGTATTTTTCATTCTGAACTTCCTGGATGAACCCATTGATAACCAATTCCGCGAACAGATTTGATCCACTCTTCGTTTTTATCGTCTAACACTTGGCGAAGTCTTACGATGGCATTGTCGATTGTTCGGTGACTTAGCTCTTTGTTTTCGCCCCAAACGCTGTTAATAATCTCATCGCGGCTAACTGCCGCCGGCGTTCTTTCGATTAGCAGTTTCAAAATCATCATATCTTTAACTGGCGGATATTCGATTTTACCGTTTGGCCAATTGATTGAAAATGAATGTAAGTTAATTGAACAATGGGAAAGCTCTACAAGCGGATTCACAACATGTGTACTGAGCACGTGCTTAACTCGCAGCAAAACTTCTTTTAAGTGAAATGGCTTGGGGATAAAATCAGCGGCACCTGCTTCAAAGCCCCGAAGTCTTGTTTCAGGCTCGTTTTGTGCTGTTAAAAACAAGAACTGAGGCTTCATAGGTCCGGAAAATGATTCTGCGATTTCAAAACCACTTCCATCTGGCAACCCTAGATCCAATATTAATAAATCAAAACGATCAGTCTTGATTTTATTTAAAGCTTCACTTTTACTTCGCGCAAGACTAACCGTAAATTCTTTAGAAAGTTCTCTCTGTAGAACGTCACCTAAAGTTTTATCGTCTTCAACAATGAGGATCTTTTTCATAACAAAGATCCCTTTACTTTCAAAACTGCCTTGAATCCCATATTGACTACTTCAAAGCTTATTTTTCCGTTCATTTTTTCTAACAAGAGATTTGCTAAGTAAAGTCCAATTCCATTTCCTTCTCTTTCGGTTGAAGGAAGAGTTGATTTACCAAGACTCGTAAAGTCACCCTGATACCCGCTTCCATTATCTTGGATTGATATGACAAGATCATTCGAGCTTTCAGATTCAACTAGAATGTCAATTCGACTTGCTTCACCGTGGAGCCAAGCATTCTGCAAAAGGTTTCTCAACACACTTCTGATAGCCGTCGGATCAGCTTTAATTTTAGCATTTCGCTGTAAATGAATTTCCATTTCAGGCCACTCGACCCGTAGCTGGCCGATTACTTCACTCAAATTAAGTTCAGAGACTAAAAGTTTTTGCTCTTCACCTCGGGCTACCCAGAGGGAGTTTTCTAATTGAAGGTCCAAACGGCTAGCTTCTTTTAAAAGTTCCTGAAGATCAGGACTTGAATTATTTAAAGCCAAAACTTCTGTTCTAATACGAAGGCGACTTAATGAAGTTTTAAGATCATGCGAGAAATTTGAAAAAAATAATCTAAGCCGTAAGTTTCGAGATCTCTCACGGCTTGTTAAAATTAAGAGCGACGCTCCGCCTACAAATATAAAAGTTAAAAGAATAGACCCTTCCCAAAGAAGCATCCAATGAAGGCTATCGTATTTTTGCTTAGGCATAGCCGTTGCCAGACTGTCGAGTTGTCGCAGTGAAAAAATCCACCACCAGCAAACCATAGAGAAAGTAAATACGAACCAAAAAACTGTTAAAATTAGCTTAAGTCGATCAGACTTAATTTGGTTCGCTTGCGAATTCCCCACTAAGTTCCTTCCAACGCAACTTCAAAAGCTTTTGCTGTTTCAGTTAATATCTCTGGCGTATGAGCCAAAGACAAAAATCCAACTTCATAGGCATGAGGAGCCAGATATATCCCTTGAGCCAACGTCTTATCGAAAAACTTCTTGAAGAAATCTTTTTGTCCCGCAGGAATTTGATTAACTCGTCTAACAGGCTTATCCGTTTTAAGGTGAAACCAGAAAAGGCTTCCTTGTCTGACTAATTGAATTTGGTGTTTCTTGAATAATGGATTCAATAAACTTTCTAAAAGCTGCCCGCGTTCTTCAAGCGCTTGCCAGCCATTTAGTTTTTCCATTTTCTGTAAAGTGCAAAGCCCTGCGCGCATTCCCACTGGATTTGCACTTAAGGTCCCGGCCTGATAAACATTTCCATTCGGGGCGACCAGATCCATTAAATCTTTTCGACCGCCGTAGCAACCAACGGGAAATCCACCGCCGATGACTTTTCCATAAGACACTAAGTCAGGCTTAATATCCAAAAGTTCTGCCATTCCGCCTAAAGCGACTCGGAATCCTGAGATCACTTCATCAAGAATCAACAGAACGCCATATTGCTTCGCAAGTTTTGCCACTTTTTGCAAAAATTCTTTTCGTTGGATCAAAAGACCAAAATTTGCAGGCAATGGTTCAATGATAACTGCAGCAATTTGTTCGCCTTCGCGTTTGAAAATCGCTTCCAAAGTTTCTTCATCATCAAGCGGAGCCACCAACGTCAGGTCACTGACTTCTTCTGGAATCCCTGCGCTTGAAGAAGCGGATATACCAGCTAAACCGCTACCACTTTGCACAAGAAGTGAATCCATGTGGCCATGATAACAACCTTCAAATTTTAAAAGTTTTTTTCGTTTCGTTGCTGCGCGAGCCACTCTTAACGTTGTCATGACAGCTTCTGTACCGGATGAAGTAAAACGCAATTTTTCAACCCATGGAATTCGCGAAGTAATCCATTCTGCTAAGTCCAAACTGTAAGGCTCACACGCTCCGAAAGACCAAGCAGTTGAAATCATCTCGTGAACTTCAGCTTCCACGTCACTATCGCGGTGACCTAAAACTAAAGGCCCCCAGCTTTGACAGTAATCAACATACTTTTGTCCTTCTACGCTCCAAAGGTATGCACCTTCAGCTTTTTTAAAAAAAATAGGATCACGTCCAAGGCTTGAAAAACTTCGGATCGGAGAATGAACTCCTCCTGGTGCAACTTTTTTAGCTCTCTCAAACAACTGTGATGAATTCATCATTTAACTCCACAAAAATATTCTGACTTGATCCTAATTGTTTCCTGATCGTATCGTAAGTCCGCCCTGGGCCACAAATATGAAATCGATTCTTAAGTTCTGGAAAGCTCTTGATAGCCAATAAAAATTCAGAACCGCTTTTCCATTTATATGCATCACTCGAGTCTAATGTTAGAGTTTTGAGCTCTAACTCTAAGCGGTAACTGCCAAAAGTGATTTTATCAGATGTTTCGATTGCGTCATCATGAGTCAGGCGGCCCCATTTGAGCTGTTCAGTCCCCGTCAGTGCTTCAATCATGGGATCTTCAGCTTCGCCTAGGCCCTCGCTTGAGCCATGGACCCACACTCCAAGCGAAGCTAACTTTTTCCAAGTCTGAATTCCTGCTGTCCAAATATAATCAGCTTTGATTTGCACTTGAAACGCCTCTGCTTTTGAAACATATAACGCGTCAACTTTTGAAAAAACAATTTGTTTTGAGCTTCTTAAAGTTGAAAATTCCATACGCCCTATTTTAAAACTTTGCGACCGAGCTTTGCTAGGAAAGAATTTTTTAGAAACGATCTGCTCATTTGCCGGAGTCAAACCTTTTACAATTTCAACTCGGCCATACGGTCTCTCAAGCACACTCATGCCTAAGGCTAAGTGACAACCACCACCGAATTCCGTCAAAATTTCGCGCTCTCGCTGGGCACTTGCAAATGAAGCAGAACAATTAATGGGTGATACAAGTTTCAATACATCAGTTCGTTGGGCCGAGATCTCAATCGCCAAAGCCCCTTGGGCAGCGGCGTTTGGATTTTCTGTCAATGGCAAAACCATCCAGTTTAACTCTTCTAAGGCTTGTCGAATCGCTAAAACCGTTTCAGGAAAGTGTGGATCGGTTAGCAACCGATCCAAGGCTGCTTTCGCGACAATAAGTCCGTCGATTTCTCTTGCTGCCAAAAGTTTTTGAATTCTAGTTGGAATGTTACCGCGAACACTTTCAAATTCAATTTCATTAATTTTCCATGGCAGGGCCCAATTTAATAATGGCTTAATGTTACGAGTCCGCCGCGGCGAAGAAGAATAAATTTTAACCAATGGCTTTTTCAACGATGATTTTTTGAATAAAAGAAGATCGCGTTGATCAGCTCTGGGCAGTGTTGCAACGATTCTTGTTTCTTCTTTTTCTACAGTCGGAAGATCTTTCCAAGAGTGAACAACAAGATCTGTTTTGTGTTCCGTTAAATCGCGAAAAAAGTCTTCAGTGAAAACTCCTTTTTCTGGCATTTTCCAGAGAGGGTCCGTTAAATTTTTATCCCCTAAGGATTCTCTGAAAAGATATTCTATTTCTAAGCCAAAATGAGCTTTTTCTAAAGCTGCACCCACTTGATAGGCCTGAATTTGAGCCAGCGCGCTTTGTCGGGAAGACAAGCGAAGTTTCATAGGTCATCCCAGCCATAAGGTCTGACTTGAGCTTTTGATTCTTGTACCTGTTGCCACTGCCTAATCAACTGTACAGCAGCTTTCGATTTTTTCTCGATTTCGTTTTGGTGAATATCAAACTTAGATGAAAAATCCCGAAGCTTTAAATGAAGAGTCGGTTTTATAAAAGGAAGGAAATCCGCTGAGTCTGATCTAAAATCAAAAATTTTATGATAACTTGAAAAACCTTTTTCCTTCAACCACCGATTAAGCACCTGATGACTAACTGGTGCAGCAATCACAACAACCGTTGAAAGCAACAAGTGGCTGTCGATTGGAATAACCGAATCAGTCGCAAACTGCTCTTGGCTCTTTTCGGGATTTCGGCACCAAATGCGGTGGCTAGATTTATTTTTAATCCATGGTAAAATTTCCTGCGCCAGGTGCCCTGCACCTAAAATATCCACAGCTTCGCCTGGGACTAAATTTTTCCTTAATAAAGAGCCGTAACTTTGAGACCCATGCCCACACAGTGCCTTTTCCCGCACTGTTTTAACTAACGAAAACA
Source organism: Pseudobdellovibrionaceae bacterium (assembly GCA_043730825.1). Taxonomy (GTDB): domain Bacteria; phylum Bdellovibrionota; class Bdellovibrionia; order Bdellovibrionales; family Bdellovibrionaceae. Next base: position 42,196 of record JAYTJV010000085.1, on the reverse strand, counting down.
GATTTTCAATTCGACTCTGAAACTTTTGCTTGAATTGACTGTCTTGAGGCAATGTTTTCCACCAAATTTTAAATTGGCCAAAGACCTCAGTCTCCCCAACAAGTGGAGATTTTAAGCCACACAAAACTTCGGCTAAAAAACTTTCTGCATCCAGGCCGAAATACACCTCATCTTGGGACGATAAATTAACATGCAAATTTTCATGAACATCAAAAAAATAAATTTCTCGTAAACAAGTTTTCCAAACTAAAGCTTTTTCCAGAGTTTGTACTTTCGAACTTTCTTTTAAAAAAGTTCGATGAATTATTTTGAAATCTGACATATAATAATCTTAGCAAGTCCAAGGCTCAAAAGTGTCACGACTTTGTCATAATGCCGGACCTCGCAAAGGAATTTCTGATCATGAAAAATTCATCTAATCTTGCACTTTCCAGAAGGCCCAGACGGAATCGTAAAAATGAATCGATTCGAAACATGCTCGCGGAAACCCACCTTTCGGTAGAAAATTTGATTTATCCAGTCTTCATTTGCGAAGGCAAAAACGTCGTGTCTCCAATTAAGACAATGCCAGGGCAAGATAGACTAAGCGTAGATGTATTGTCTGAAAAAATACGCACTTGGAAAAGTTTAGGCTTGAGACACTTTGCCCTCTTCCCACAAATCGATGAAAAATTAAAGGATCCATTTGGGAAAGAATCTTTGAACGAAAATGGTCTCCTTCCACGAGCCCTTAAAACCCTCAAAGATGCTCACCCTGAGATCAACTTGATTACAGATGTAGCTTTAGACACCTATTCATCTGATGGTCATGACGGTGTTTTAGAAAACGGACACATTTTAAATGATCCTTCAGTTGAGATTCTTTCTCAAATGGCAATTTCGCAAGCGAAGTGGGGCGCGGACTGGGTTGCTCCGTCAGACATGATGGATGGACGAATCGGCGCGATCAGAAAAGCTTTAGATCAATCAGGTCATGTGAATATTTCGATTTTAGCTTACTCCGCTAAATACGCTTCATGCTTTTATGGTCCTTTCAGAGAAGCGCTTAATTCGGCGCCAAAATCTGGAGATAAAAAAACTTACCAAATGGATCCAAGAAATTCGACTGAAGCCTTGATGGAAGTTAAACTTGATATTGAAGAGGGTGCAGACATGGTGATGATTAAACCAGGCCTTCCTTATCTTGATATCATTTCAAGAATAAAAGCTCAGGTCGAAATTCCAATCGCTGCTTACAATGTGAGCGGCGAATACGCGATGATAAAAGCCGCGGCAGCTGCTGGAGCGTTAAACGAAGATTTGGCAATTATAGAAACTTTGACTTCTTTTAGAAGAGCAGGCTGTGATGCGATCTTAACTTATTTCGCCCCTCACGCAGCCAAATTGCTTAGCAAATAATTGTTAAATGGAAGTTGCTAAAAGCTATTATTTTTAACAATTTTGACAATAATCAAATGGTATTCAGTTTATTTTCTAATCTTTGCTTGTGCAGTTTTTGGCAAGAGATATGCAAAGTAATGGAGTATCTAGGAGGATACACATGAACAAAAATATCTCAAACACAGCTAAAACGTTCGGAGGCGCTAAACTTTTAAATGGCTTTCGTTTAAGCTGGTTAGTTTACGGAGTAGCTGCTTACTACGGGCTAAAATTTCTTAACAAAAAGGGCATTATGCCCAAGCAAACTGATGCAGCACTTGGTCTTTTGGATAAAGGAATTGATTTTGCTAAAGGCCAAGTTGGCTTAAAGCAAGGTCCGAAAACGCCATCTTTAAATAAGAGCGATTCTGTTTCTAGCCAAGTACGTCACTAATTTTAAAATTAAATGACAAATAGAAAAGCCAAGGCAAAAACCTTGGCTTTTCTATTTTTTTGAATTCAGATTTTTAGTAAGCTTTAAGTCGAATAAATTCTTAGAGAACCCGTCCAAACCATTTTCTGACGAGAAGCCAGTGTGCATCTTGCTGATTTCGCACTTCAGCTTCAGGAATCATCGTTAAATAGTCAGCGTTTCCTAAGTTGATACCGCCTTCTTTTCCGGGTTTCTGACCCGAATATTGTCCCCAAAGTTTCATAGCCATCTTTTCAGTCGGTGAATTTTTCAAATAAATAACAGTCATTTTATTATCTCCACCCGACTTCAACCAATCAGTATAAACCTTTGGTTCGAATTTAGAGTATGTCGCATCTAGCATCGTGACTTGAGAAATTTTCAAATTTTCGTTTTCGCTAGATTTGTCTTTCAAGATATCTTGTACAGTTAAAAATGCTCCGCTGTGAGCAATGAGCTGGGCATCTTCGACCATAACTTTAATTCCGAAAGATTTGTAAACGCTTGCTAAGAACACCTGTAAATCTAATTTATTTTTTATTAATTTACGGTAATCCACATTTTGGCCCGCACTAAAAGGAATAACCAAAATGCGTTTGGTTTTTGCTTCTTTAAATGACTTTGCAACTTCGAAGTCGTTCATGATGGCAGAAAGATCTTTATCGCGCTCTTTCCCAAATGAAAACCCGTGAAAGAAAACAGTCACCTGTTTAAAATCAGCGTACGCAGGAATCAAGACTGCAACTTCTTGTGGATAACCTTCAACTTTAATTTGGCAAACCGAATCAACACAAGCCTTCGGACTAAAGCTACTGGTTGATGTCGTGCCCGCTTCCTGCTTATGCATACAAGAACTATTAAAAACTAAAATCATCAGGCTCAAAATTATAACTTTGAATTTCATTAAGGCTTCCTTTTCGTCCAGCTCGAGAAAATATCCGTCGCTAGTTTTTGTACAACCGTCTTTAGTTTCTCAGAATATTTCGGATGAGGCCGAAATTGTACTCCTATTTTAACTTTACTGTTTCCGCCAAATTTTTGCAGCTGCTTATAGCAAATTTTGCCGATCACGATAAAAGAGGGATTATCTCCGATTTGCATATCCATAATGATAGCCGCACCAACAGGAATTTCAATGCTTCGATAGGATAACATCAAACTACACCCACCCAAACTGATATCCACAATATGGCATTCTTCATTCCAAAGAACTTCATTCACATTCATCAGAAAGGCTCGGTTCGAATATTTAGGCGGTATTTTAAGACGCTGATACTGACGGCGCTGAAGTCGGAAGAGCGGTGTTGCAAAAATAAAAAACAGTTTCCAGTCATCGAAAGCCAGCGATACACGCGAGAAATAGCGCTCATCACGCACATCGAACTGAAGAGTCAGTTCTTGTAAGCCAAGCTTAATGCCCGCAGGTGGCTTAACCTCGAGTCTCATAGGTGGAAGCCAGCTCAATCCTTGAGTTTGAAACTCAATTTTTGGATTTACGCGGGCTACGATCGAAGTTTTATCGTCAAAAACTTGATTGATAACTTTAACTTTATCCTGATAGCTCACGATCTCTTGAAAAAGTTTTTTAGGAGTACGATCTTTCATATGCTCTATGAGATAGTCTCACGATTGGTTTTTCAAGGAAAATATGAGGAAGTTTGAGGAAGTCTTGCGCTGAGGGAGTTCTCTTGCAGCTGATTTTCGTGATTTGCGAGCGTGTCCATCCATGAGAGGGCTATCGGATGACCGTCGTGGCCATCCGAACAGAAGATAGAAGATAAGAAGAGCAGCTGTAAAAACCCGCCCCCCCAAGAAACGAAAAAAGCCGCTCTTAAAGAGCGGCTTTCCATCGAATTAAAATCTAAACTTAATTCTTAGTTCAAATCTTGCGTATCTTGTACTCGTGCACGTAATGCCATTTGTACCGCTTTTTCAGCATCTACTAGTCCCGCACCAACTTCATTATTCGAATTAGGTTGTAGTGGCGTTGCAGTTTGTTGAAGGATTTGTTTTACCTGCGCAGGAGTTAATCTTTTGTTCGCAGCTTTCATCAATGCAATCACACCCGCTACGTGCGGAGTTGCCATTGAAGTTCCATCGAAGCTTGAGTAGTCAGTTGGCACAACAAGTAAACTTGCTTTAGCAACTTGGCCGCTTTTCATTCTTTGGATAAGTGCTTGCCCAACAGTTTGTTCAACCATGAAAACTGGAATGCTTAATTCAGAACCATCTTGGGTGATAGCACCGCGAATAAGTCCCGGAGCATTGTTGTAAACAACTAAACCAGTCGCACCAGCATTGATTGCGTTCTGAGCTTTTTCAGCAAACATAATTTCACCACGTTGAACGAGTGCGAATTTACCGCGTACGTTCTTACCAGAAAAATCAGCTGGCTTACCAAGACCTGCTTCGACTAATTCACCTGTTACTGCAGACATCGGGCTTTTAGAGCCAGCGAATGTCGTAGAGGCAACAACTTGAAACGCTTGAGTTCCAACAGATACTTTTACTTCTGAATCACGGCCAGTTCCTTGAGGAACAGATGACATGACATCTACACCCGGAGCAACGACTGCTAATTCAGGACCGTATTGAGAGAAGGAAGCTTTCTGGTTATTAATGTCAGTCGCACCAACTGCGATCACACCACTTAAAGCTGCAGGATAACTAACTGATGATTCGCCGCTGTTTCCAGAAGCTGCAACAATCGTCACGCCAGCTTGAAGAGCCATAGCAACAGCTTTTCTTTCAGAGGGACTTGCGAAAGATCCACCTAAAGACATGCTGACAACGTCAACTTTTTGCTCAACACCCCAGTTGATACCTTGAGCAACTGCGATATTAGAACAACCTTCATTCGAACAAACTCGGCCCATCAAAAGTTTAGCTTGAGGAGCAACGCCTGAGAAACCTTGGTTGTCTAATGATGCAGCAACAGTTCCGGCAACGTGAGTTCCGTGACCTTGATCATCAAAGAATGGATAGTTTGCTGTTACAGAAGGGTTGGTAAAGCTTTTTCCAGCTTCGAAGTTTGCCGCGACTGCTGGGTGGTCTTTATCGATACCCGTATCTAATACGAGTACGCGAGCACCCTTACCGCCACCAGATGAATTCCATGCCTCCATCGCCCGGATCGTTTTAATACCCCATGGAGTTTTTGCTCCAGCTCCGCGAGTTGACGCGAATGGCGTGTAAGCCAAAGGATTGACGAATCCTAATACTGGCTTAGGTCCCGGACGGAAAACTTCTTTATCCACGAAATCAACCGCTGGATTAGCGCGAAGTGCCGTCACTTCGGAAGAGTCGTTAATTTGAACTACAACTGAGTTCAAACGAGTTAACTGAGCTTCAAGCTGTCCTTTAAACTGTGGGCTCTGCATATGAGACAACAATTTTTGAACATTCGCCTGAAGTTGCATTTTTTGCGGTGCCATCATGGCGCTTGTAGGCTGTTTGAATGCAACCATATATCTGGCAGATTCAGAAGCTTGTGATAATGAACCTAATAATACTGTTAATAAAACCAATACATTTTTCATTTGTGTTAACCCTCCAACACTTTTGTAGACATCCCGTCTACCAGGCAAGTGTCATATTGGAATCAGCAGCGTTGCAATCATAAACTTTCAAAATAATTCTGAAGTTTCGAATACTTAAAAAAATGAAATTATCTGTCAAGAGGCTTAAGGTGCCAAATTGGAACCTCTACTGGAAAATACAGGAACTAGAGCATTCACTATTCAAGTCGCTTATACGCATTCATATAAATTCTTGGGTATGTGCTTAAAAAAATAACAATTTTTTTACGCTTTGCGTTTCGTAATCAAGCTGCTGTTTAAGGTTCGATTTACTCAGATTCAACATAATCAAGAAGGGGTTGTCTTGTTGGACAACTTTTTTGCTATTTGCCAAAATTTAAGAAACTTGTTTACTGAAGAACAGATCTGAATAAATTTTGCCTCGTCGAAGTGCATTTTAATGTGTGTCGAAGCGACCACTAGGCCTGAACGTATTGATGAACTAAATTGAGTAGGCGAGCTCTATCAACGGGTTTACTTAAATAATCAACTAGGATTAAGTCATAGAATTCAGCTAGCGCTTTATCCATACCCTCTTTGCCGTTATTTGCGACATCAACTACTGCTCCTGACTTAGTCAGATAAAGTTTAAGCAAAAGCTGGCTATCGAGCGTGTCTTCAACAACTAATATTTTTTTACCCAATAAATTAGGTGACACAACTTTTGAAATTGCTTTTGCCGGTGTTGATTCAGTTTCCTTTTGAGCCGCGTCTGTAGCGGTTGGCTGATAAGCAACCTGGATCAAAAACACCGAGCCTTTTTGCGAATTGCTTTCCACTAAATTTACGTCTCCGCCTAAAAGCTTGGCTAAATTTTTAGACAGGACAAGTCCCAGCCCTGTGCCGCCGTGCTTTTTTTGGAGCGAATTATCCGCCTGGGAAAAAGGATGGAAAAGAATGTCTCTTTGATCAAGAGGAATTCCGATTCCTGTATCTTCGACTCTAAAATCTAAAAGCCCATCTTGAACTTTAAAAAGAACTTGAACCACGCCCCTGTCAGTAAACTTGATTGCGTTTCCAACAATATTAATCAAGATCTGGCGCAACCTTAAAGGGTCGAAAATAATCAGAAACACCATCACACCAGCAACGGTGTAGATTTTATTTGAAACTGAGAACTGCTGCCACCATTTCATGAAGCCAGTCTAGTCGCACATTTTAAGGTCTAAAGGCTAGACCTTACTACCGAAATTCGCATTCCCTTAACCCGCCTGACGAAGCGCTCTAAACTAATCTTTATTCGGAGGAGTTTTCTTATGAGCCTGGGGTCTAAAATTTTTTCTATTCTTTTCGCAAATTTACTTTTTATTTTAAGCTCTGCCCATGGTCATTTTGGCAAAAACCACACGATTGAATCTCGCTATCTCCCTGTCTTTGCTTCATTAAAGGATTTAAATACACTGAATGTTCCTATATTGGCTCGCGATGAGGTAAGCGAAGTTGGTTTTGCGTACTTGAACGGACACTCACAGTCACGTTTGCAGGAACTTTCCCATGCTCAAGGAAAATGCGGCGGATTCGAAGTATTACCAGAAAACTCTGATTTAAAATTTTATATTAAGCAGCTTGATCAACTAAAAAATGTAACTTTGCAGTATCAAGCTTTGCAAAAAATGCCATGGCAACCTCCTCGCATTAAATCTGCCCAACAAGAAATCATCGATGCAGTTTCGTTAGTTCAGGAAACAAATCTTCAGGAATCAGTCACTTGGCTCTCCTCATTTAAAAACAGATCTGAAAAAGATCCTGCAGGGAGTGCTCATATCTATCAGATGAAAACAAAATTAGAGGGAATGCTTTCGATTCGAAAAGCACCCTGGTCAGTCGACATAATTTCTCACTCTCGAACCTCACAAAAAAGTTTACGAGTTCGATTAACCGGGCAAACTCGTCCACAGGAAATTATCGTTCTAGGCGGCCATCATGATTCAATCAGTAGTTCTTGGTCAGGGGGCGGCGCCCGCGCGCCAGGAGCCGACGACAATGCGTCAGGGAGTGCTAACTTAATCGAAATAGTTCGCATTTTGGCTGAACAAAAACAACTCGAGCGAACTATTGAAGTCATGTGGTACGCAGCTGAAGAATCAGGATTATTAGGCTCAGCAGAAATTGCGAAGGCCTACAAAGATGAAAAAAAGGATGTTATCGCAGTTTTACAATTAGATATGACTTTGTTCCCAGGTACCGGCGAAATGACAATCACAAATATCACTGATTTTACCCATCCATGGCTTCAAGAATTTATGAAGCAAGTAAATCAAACTTACATTGGTCTTAAAATTTTAGATGACAAGTGTGGCTACGGTTGCAGCGATCACGCTTCCTGGCACCGCCAAGGATTTCCCGCAGTCATTCCATTCGAATCGATGTCGAATCAAATGAACCCCAATATCCACACTCCAAAAGATATTATTACGCCAGAGCTCAGTTTCAAACATTCAGCTGCGATCGCAAAATTAGCTTTAGCATTTGCGCTCGAGTTGGCTGGCTCGAATTTACGTCCGCAACCAATTAACGTGCGCTAATTTCTGTTCCACGAACAATATTAAATTCTATTCATTAACTTCTTTTAATTAAAAGAAGTTAATAGTTCGATTGTAAACAAGAAAAACTTTTGCGTAAACGCATGGCAAGCTTCTCGAAATTGTTTTGTGTCAGCAATATTTTTAAAAAAAATTTGAAAATGAATTTTTCTTTATGTCTTTCATTTGTGATGTCAAAGTCCAATCGACTCTTTAAGAAGAGCTTGGAATTCTATAAAGGATTCCTCGATTTTCCAAAGAATTTTAATTTCGACAAAGAGGATTTTTTAAAGATGGATTTAGATCACGACCAATCGAAAGCTTCCCAACTGGATCCTCTCTATTTTTTTGATGAAAGTGAAACAGGGTGTCTAGCAAGATCAATTGATTGGTCAAAATCTTCATTAGGTCCAGCCGAGCAATGGCCTATCAGTTTAAAAAGTTTGCTGGCGATGCTCTTCAAAAATCAGCATCCTATGTTTCTTTTCTGGGGACCGGATTTAATTTCATTTTATAACGACGCTTTTATGCCTAGTTTCGGTAACGGCAAGCATCCGAAAGCTATGGGCCAAAAAGGTATCCAGTGTTGGTCCGAAATTTGGCATATCATTTCTCCACAAATTGACCAGGTTCTAAAGGAAAAAAAAGGTATCTGGAGAGAGAACCACTTAGTTCCTATCTACCGAAATGACAAAATTGAAGAAGTTTTTTGGACGTACAGCTATTCGCCAGCTTTTGATGATTTTGGAAAAATAGCAGGCGTAATTGTAACTTGCACAGAAACAACACAAAGAGTTAATGCAGAAAAATCGCTCCTAGCAAGCGAGGCAAAACTTAAACAAACGCTCGGCGAAGTTAAAAGCCTAATGGATTCAACTTCCGAAGGCATTATTGGAATCTGTGAAGAAGGCCTTATTAGTTACGTTAACCCGGCAACACTTAGATTATTTAGGTACACATCAGAAGCCGAAATGGTGGGAAAAAATAGTCACGAACTCATTCATCATAGTTATGCGGATGGCTCACATTATCCGGTACAGGGGTGCCCTATTTTTCAATCTTTGCGAACTGGAGATACCGCGCACGTTGATGATGAAGTCCTTTGGAGATCAGACGGCACTTCGTTTAATGCTGATTATCGATCAACTCCAGTGGTGCGCGGAGGACAAATTACTGGCTCAGTTTTAACAATAGTCGACCATACCGAACGCCGCAACTTTTTGATCGATCTCCAGAATAGTGAGCGGTGGCTTTCAACAACTCTTCGCAGTTTAGGCAATGCGGTCATTGCGACGGATCAACTGAATCACATTGATTTTATGAATAGCGATGCGGAAAATCTGACGGGATGGAAGCTGTACGAAGTTCAAAATTTGCCGCTAACTTCAGTTTTCAAAGTTATGGATAGCGCAACAAAGAAGCCGATAGTCAATCCGATTTCAGGGGTTTATCGAGACAAAAAAATGCTGAAACTTCCGTCGCAAATGACTTTGATTAAAAGGGATTCGACTGAAGTGACAATTGGAGATAGTTCTGCTGCTCCTATTTTTGGAAAGTCTGGCAACGTGTCGGGAGTTGTGCTTGTTTTTCACGATGTCACTGAAGAAAAGAAAATAGAACGGGAAAAAACAGAATATATCAGACGTCTTTCTAGTGAACGCTCGACGCTTTTAAAACTTTTTGACCAGGCCCCTATTCCCATCGCAATGGTCGAAGGTCCTGATCATCGATTCGTTTTTGCAAATTCAAGGTACACAAAACTTATCTGCGGCGGAAGAAAAGTGGAAGGAATGAAAATTACCGAGGCAGTTTCTGACAAGATGAAGGAACAAGCCGATGTTTTGTTGGACGAAGTCTATTTGACTGGAATTAGAAAAGTAGGTAAAGAGATACTAACTGAAATCAAAGATAAAGATGGAAAACTTGAAAACTTTTATTTTGATTTTTTATACGAACCGTTTAAGAGTTTAAAGGACGAAACAGAAGGAATTTTAATTGTGGTGATTGATGTGTCCGATCAAGTCAATGCCAGAATGACAATTGAGGCTTCTCGCGAGGCAATGAAAAATCAGCAAAAGTGGTTAGAAGAAGTCTTAAATCGATTACCAATTGGCCTTATCATGAACGAAACGAAGACCGGAAAGTTTCTGTTTTCAAATCACTATTCTGATCAGATGTATGGTGATTCACTACTAAAAGCTAATGACGCAAAAGATCCTTCCGACGTCATCGAAGTTTATGATTTAAATGGCAATCGTTTCGGTCCTGATCAACTTTTATCAAATCGAGCGGCTATTTACGGAGAACAAATAAATAACCAACAAGTACGATGGAAAACGAAAAATGGAGACTTTTTTGTAAACGTCAGTTCCACTACTATTCCAGCCATGTACGGTCATGACGAAACTATTGTAATGCCTTTCCAAAACATCACGAAAATGAAACGTATCCAATCAGAACTTGAACATGCAAAAAAATTGGCAGACGCAGCCAACCAAACTAAAAGCAGCTTCCTTGCAAATATGTCTCACGAAATTAGAACTCCAATGACAGCTGTTCTGGGATTCACCGATCTGTTAAAAGATCCAAATATTTCGCAAATTGAGCGCACTGATTACGTCAATCGAATTGATCGAAGTGGCCGAAGTCTGTTAAAACTATTGGATGACGTTCTTGATATATCTAGAGCTGAAGCCGCTCGGCCCCCAATCGATAAGACAAGATTTTCACCGCTTATGGTTGTTCATGAAGTTGCCTCATTGTTGCGACTTAAATCAGATGCAAAACAAATTAAAATCGAAGTTAAGCTTGGCAGCCCGATTCCTGAAACTATTTTATCTGAACCCGGAAGGCTCAGGCAGGTTTTGATCAATCTCGTTGGTAACGCCATCAAATTTACCGAAAAGGGTCAGATCAATATTACTTTACGCCAAGAAACCTCGATCCAAAATAATTCGAATCTCTTGGCCATTGATGTCGAGGATACTGGTATTGGAATTTCGGATTCTGATCAAAAAAAACTTTTTCATCCATTTGCTCAGGCCGATGAATCAATCACTAGAAGGTTCGGTGGAACAGGGTTAGGCCTTGCCTTGTCGCGAAAACTTTCAGAACAATTGGGTGGGGATTTAAAACTTCTGAAAAGCTTACCTCAACAAGGATCTACTTTCACTGTTCAGGTCGACGCCGGAGACTTAGTTGGAATCCCACTCGTCAATCAGGTTGATGTTATAGATAATTTAGAACTGATTACAACCATGCCCGCGACAGACCTCAGCTTAAAAGATATAAAAGTGCTGTTAGCTGAAGATGTCGTCGACAATCAAATATTAATGAGTCGCTTTTTAAAAAATGCAGGCGCCACAGTTGATGTTGTCGAAAATGGCGAAATGGCGGTAGAAGAGGCCCTTCACAAAGACTACGATATCGTTTTAATGGATATTCAAATGCCCATTTTAGATGGCCTCAGCGCGACCCGACAGCTCAGAGAACATAAATTCAATAAGCCAATTGTTGCACTAACAGCTCACGCGATGAAAGAAGAAAGAGATTCGTCTTTGGCAGCAGGCTGTAATGACCACATCACAAAGCCAGTTTCTAGTAGCCAATTAGTTGAGCGCGTAAAGAAGCTTACTCAGAATAAGCTGCACAGCTTGCATTGATTTATTTTTTAGATAGTTTGAATCCGTTTTTCAAGTACTCAAGTGAATTTTTAATCGTCGCTTGTATTGCACCAACAATATAGTTTCCAGATCGTCTAAAAGAGCATGTAGCTTTTTTTCCTGTAGACCTAGTTTTTTGCGTAAGGGATCCGATAGAGCACTAGCAATAAGACTCATGAAGGTTAAAAGAACCCCCACTGCAATTGTACTGACTAAAATTTGAGATGACGTTGGTTGTGGCGGAAAAAGTGTGTAATATTTTGACCCCATACCTTTACCTAAAAAAAATTGCGAAGCGGCTTTATCTTTTGCCATTCGCCTTGCGATCCGATCACCGATTCCTAAAATACCCAAAGTTTTATCGCCAAAATAAATCCACCCGACGATAACAGTTAAAAGTGATCCTGCGAGATCAGCTATCGAAGCCCGCGTCGCCGAATAATGATCGAGCACTTCTCGAAATTCGGCAGTATAAGTTAATTTAATTTTTTGATCCGTAAAGAGAGTTTTTTTTAAGTCCGAATGATCTTGCAACAGCTGAAGCAGCAAGTTATTTTCACTTGCTGACCTTGAATTCCACTGCAGGAAATCTTGAGCCACAATCTGTTCAATTTCGTCTTGATATCCAGTTTTTATACCGGCGGGAATTTTCAGAAATAAATGGGTAAATTGTCGCACTCCCTGTTTATCTAAGGTTTCTACAATTTTTTTCAAGGTTAGATAGGGTATAGACCATAAGCTATTCAGTGGATTGGCCAAAACATCGCGCAAAAATGTCCGCTTCTGAATTTCAATCGTTTCTTTTAGCGAAAAATGCCCAGCAACAAATTCAGGGATCTGATTTCGCCTTTCACTAATGTACTGGGCGACACACTCTTCAATTGCTGCAGATACTCGATTGTAATTTTCAACATTTGATTTAGACATCGCGTGATTTATTCCTCAGCTGTGATGCTATCTATAGAATCGGGGCAACTACAAATAGTTAAAATTAAATGAACGGCAGCAACGTATTATGTTTTGAACTTAAGTAAAGTTGGGAAGTGACTGGAATCCCGGTATACAGGTTAACCGGAATACCTGGATTCCGAAGTTAAATCAGGATGTTACGGAGGGACTCGCACCCCATGCGCACTTTTGCAGAGCGCTCCCTAACTCCTCGGACTAGAAAATTTATAAACCGAAACAAATAAAAAACAACAGCAGGACATTTTAATGAAAAAGCGATACTTCGACCTGCTATGCCGATTGATATGTTGGTTACAGACCCAAACCTGTAAAAATCAAAATATTTTGGAGAATAAATGAAACAACTCGAACTAGGCCCAACAACACTACTCCAGGCTAAATCGTTAATTGAAGATCTTGAAAAAATCGGCGTTGCGTTTACAACGAGATTAGTTGAACCAGATAATGTAGTCCCAGAAAGAAATTTGTTCGGTATGACAACGCAAGCTAAGATGGTTGCAGTGAACGTCGACGAAAATGACTATGTGGCAAACCGTCAGCTTTTTGGAAAGCACCAATTCAAGGTTAATTTGCAAACCTCAAATGCTGAAGACTTCAAACAACTGGATTCTTCTGAAGAATCGCACCCAGCAAAAAGCAAAACAATATTCTCAAAAGCATGGAGCTTCATCAACTTATTAATGAGCATATATATTCTAAGTTGGTTCTATTTCGAATTTCAAAAAATAGACCCAAATCCTTATTACCTTGTCATTGGTATCATGGGAATATTAATTCAATTCGCGATCTGGTTTTCAAATTTTGAAAAAAAAGATATCAAATAAAGTGTGAAGAGTGGGGGGGCGAGGGACTTGAACTGCCGACCTACTACCTATCATTCCTTTGCTCTAACCATGGGCAAAATATGTGATTCGCGGCCTTGACAACTTTAGACGTATTGCCTTTAGATAACCGCATGAGCGAAATATCAAAAAAAAGTATGACAGCGCTGATTTTTATTATTTCTGCGGCGACGATTTTACTTGAAATGCTGCTCATTAAATTTTGCAATGTGCTTTTAAATAGCACCGCCTCTTTTCTACTTTTGAGTCTTGCTTTATTTTCCCTATGTTCGGCAGGCTCCGTTCTCTATTTTTTAACTCAAGTAAAACATTACTCAGCTAGTAAGGTCTTTGTCTTCTCGGTATTACTATTTTTACTTTTCGCGAGTTTGAGTCTGCCAGTTTTACGATTAATTTCTTTAGAGTCCGGGTTGAAAATAGTGGATTCTTTCGCTGCAAGCTTTCTTGTCATGCTTGTGATGATACTTCCATTTCTTTCAAGTGGAATGTGCATATTGATTTTACTCGGTCAAAAAAATGGAGACAACTTCCACTTGTTATATTCAGCTGATCTTTTGGGAATTGTTGTCGCCGTATTTTTGCCGAGATTACTCATTCCCCATCTCGGTCCTGAACAGCAAATGGCTTTGGCCATGTTGACAGTCATTTTCGTGTTCGGCCTATCTTATACAAAGGTTCTATCGAACTTTTCTAAGTTTAGCTTTTTAATCTGCATCATTTTTAATGGCTTCGTTCTTTTCGGTCAGTCCCGTAATACCATGATTGTTCCTGTCATCGAAAAATATATGCCCCGAGGTCTTGCTTTAGAAAAAATTGAGTTTAGCATTTGGGACCCGATTGCGCGTATCGATGTCGTTGATTTTACGAACCCTGCCGGTCATGTTGGAATAAATAAAGCCAGTCAGGCTACGAAATATGTCTTCTATGATGGCGGGACGATAGGTACAAATATTTACCCGTACGATGGAAACGCCCAATATCTCCTTGCGAATTACAAAGATGAGCCGAAAAAATACTTTTTAAGATTAGGGACTGTTGCTGCGCATCTTTTAAAAAAAGATACGGGTTACAAAGCATATTTATTCGGAGTCGGAGCTGGGCAGGAGCTGAAGGCGGCATTAGTATTCGGCGCGCAAAAAATTTACGCGAATGAACTCGTCAAAGCTGTTGTGGACCTAAGCAAAAAGGAATACGCATTTTACAATGGAAACATATTTAATTCAGACAAAGTGCAGGTATTAATTGGTGATGGCCGTTTACAGTTGAATGCACTAAGTGAAAAATTTGATGTGATTCAAATTTTTAGTAATTACCTTAGTGCCAATATGGCCGCAGGATTCGGCTCATTCCAAGTATCCTATTTATTTACTGTTGAATCCATGAGAGAGTATCTGGATCATTTGGCAGACGATGGAATTTTGCAGATAAACCAGTTCAATCACCTCCGACTCTTGGCAGTTATGGCACGTGCATGGGCGGATCAGGATCACAAGCTTGAAGATTTTCGAAAGCACATTTATGTGATTCGAAGTCAAGACAGGCGGGATATTTTGCCGACGATTCTCTTCAAAAAATCCGCTTTTACAAAAGAAGAGGATCAGCTATTAAGACAACTATTTGACATTGAAACGAAAAATAACTTTTTCCTAGCTGAAGCACCCTTTATGAATGAACCAACCGAGCTATCAAAACTTATTGCTAATGACTTTGAAAAGTCTGCGATAGAGATCACCGATGATCGCCCATTTTTTGGATCAAATGATGGATTATTACTGAATTTTTTTGGCGTTAACAAAATCGCTTATTTTACAATATTGATTCTGATTTTTCTGATGACCGTTTTTTATTTTCGAAAAATTTCAGTTGATTCTTCCGTAAAGGCCTTAGTTAGCACAAATTTTTATTTTCTATTTTGCGGACTGTCTTTTATTTTGACTCAAGTCAGCTTTGTGCAAATTTTGCTCAAGTATCTAAACTGGCCTGATCTTGCCTTCCCACTTGTGGTCGGCGGAATGGCATTGGGAGCAGCTGTCTTTAATTTTTTGCTTGGACGTTGGAAAAATAACTTCAATCCGGCATATATTTTTATAAGCGGTGGGATATTTATTTTCCTTACGCTTGTTCTCAATTTAATTTTTGATGCTGTTTCAGGATTTAATAATCTAAGCGCCATTTTCATATTCTTTATTTTATTTTCCATAACTGGTTTTACCGGTGGAAGTTTTTTTTCTTATGCTGTCTGGAAATTGAAAATGAAAAGCAGCGACAATAACTTGTATTCAGCCTGGCTGTTTAACGGAACTGGCGTGTTGCTGGCCTCAATTTTTATGCACGGGTTCTTCCTAAAGTTTGGCCATCAAAAAGTTCTTGTTTCCGTTGCTATCCTGTCGTGGTTAGGCTTTTATTTTTTTGAAAAAAATGGTAGTGAACAGCGGACTTGAGCCGCCAATCTTAATAATTTTATCTTGTAATAAGACAGGATTTTATCAAAAAAGACTAAATTTTTCTGTTAATTGGATGTGTTCAAAGTTTGATGACGATTCGGCAAGACTCGAAAAAACTACTTAAACAAGGTCGCCAACTTTGGAACTGGCAAATTTTCTCTCGAGCGCGCTTATCTCGATTCTTACAATGCTAAACCCATTTAATTTTCAGATAAAAACGAAACAGAGAGGCAAAGAAGTTGTTTGTGCTGAAATCCCGGTTTACCAGTTAATCGGTATACAAGAATTCCGGAAAAAGCTGGAGGTGACAGAGGGACTCGCACCCCCGTACACGCTTTTGCAGAGCGCTGCCTAACTCCTCGGCCATGTCACCATCTCGAAATGAGGATTCAAATTAATCTAAAATAACCTCAACCGTCAAACGGGAACTCTTAAACGGCTTCGAAGCTACCCTAACCCACCGCCCCATTTGAGTAGATTTTGGTAGTTTTGAATGGTTTGAGTGTGAGCTTTTTCGAAATGCTCGTTTTTGATCCGGTCGCTGAGCTCTAGATCAGCTAAAGTGCGGGCCCAAGCCACACAAGACTGCCTTCTTCTAGCTGAAGAGACATTGAATACTTCAAGGCGATCTTTCCAAATTTCTGCCTCTTCGGGAAATAAATCTTCTTC
Organism: Pseudobdellovibrionaceae bacterium; assembly: GCA_043730825.1. GTDB lineage: Bacteria > Bdellovibrionota > Bdellovibrionia > Bdellovibrionales > Bdellovibrionaceae. Next base: position 25,679 of record JAYTJV010000085.1, on the reverse strand, counting down.
TCGAAAATCGCGATTATGAATTCTTCCGTGCTGAGTTTGAAATTCTTGAGCCGCTTGAACTTTGGTTCGAAGTTCAAGATCCGTGACGTCCCACTTTTCCATCTTGTCCTGAAAAAAGAAAAAGCCTTGAAGGCGATCAAGCATGGGACCAGAAAGTTTTTGCAAAGTCGAAAGACAGCGTCTTTCGTTATAGCCGCAGTTTTTGCCTCTTCCGGGAACCCACTTTCCGCAAGGACAAAGATTTGTTGTGCCCACAAGTTGAAAATGCGCTTGAAACGTTTCGCTCTGCAGTCCCCGCGACACCGTAATTTCATGATGTGAGAGCGCTTCTCTTAAACTTTCTAAAACAGGAGGTTTAAATTCCATCAATTCATCAAGAAGTAGCGCTCCTCCGTGAGCGCGGGTAATTTCACCAGGTTTCGGCGGCACGCCACCACCAACCATCGACTGAGGAGTAATCGAGTGATGAGGGCGTGCAACCGGTCGCCAATTTAAAGATTTTGAAAATTGAGTTCGGTGGAAATAAATCAGCTCTTCAGATGGTGGCCTTAGAAAACTTGGTAGAGCATCAAACACCATGCTTTTTCCACTGCCCTGGCTACCGGCTAAAAGTGCGTGATGTTCGCCCACCGCTAAAGTTCCGATTACTTCTGCCTGTCTGAGAGTTAAATTTGAAACCGCAGATAGCGGCCTGATGGGTCGATGATGATCTAGTTTTGATCTTTGTTTGAGGCCGCTTAAATCACTTAAATTTTGAAGGCAAAATCCTTCCGTATACTTTTCAAAACCCGGCCCTGACAACAATGTAAATGGCTTTGGAATCTGTACTGGCTTTCCAGAATCGGGAAACTGAATTTCACCTATTAAACTAATATCCCCATAAACGACATAATCAGATGGGTTCCAGGTAGGCCCTTGATCCGTCATTTTTAAAATCGCTAAGGCGACTGCAAGCTCGATCCCTGGCGAAATTTTTTTAACGTGCTTAGGAGTTAAATTCACAACAATCTGCTGAGCCTTTGGAAACTCATAGCCGCAAGTTTTGAATGCACTTTTAATTCGAAAGACACTTTCTTTTAGAACAGCATCAGCCTGTCCTAAGAAATGGATTTGGGGAAGTCCGGGGATAAAACTGACTTCTACTTGGATAAGCGACCAGCGATTTTGATACTGGTTTAGTGACATAAGCTTCATATGCTGGTGTTGCATTGCAAAACTTAGGCTTCGGTCAGCTCGGCTTAATTAACTTCTGGGCTTACTAGAAAATCAGATTTCGGACTCTTTCACTAAAGATAGCGGATGATGATCATCCAAAGTCTTGTTCAACTTGTTTTGCGAAACCTGAGTATAGATCTGGGTCGTTTGGAGACTTGCATGACCTAATAAAGTTTGAATCGATCTTAAATCTGCTCCACTTTCAAGTAACGCTGTTGCGCAAGCATGACGGAATTGATGAGGATGAACCGGATCCGTAAAGCCGGCTTTTTTCGACCAACTCGCAAGCCAGCGCCAAATATCGACTCGTGATGGACGATGTCCCTTATCATTCACAAACAAGGTCTGAGACTTTTCTTTAAGTATTTGGCCTCGGTGATTTTCTAAGTATTTCTGAAGGGTTACGAAAAGAAGATCAGATAAGGGTATAAGTCTTTCTTTTGATCCTTTTCCCAAAACTTTGACCCAACGATCGGTCATACTGACGTCAACAACATCCATTTCGATCAATTCCGAAACTCTACAACCTAATCCATACAGGAATAAAAGAGTCAGATGATTGCGCGAGGTTTTATTTTCGTCATCCGTTTTACAAGATTGAAAAAGCTTTTCGAAATCTTCGTAGCTCAAAGATTTTGGCAGTTTGACTTTTACTTTTGGTGGTCTGAGTTCCCGCAATTGTGGAGCTTCCTGACCGCGAGTTTCCAAAAACTTAAAATAAGTCCTGAGACTTGAAATAACTCGCGCCTGAGATCTGACAGAGAGTTTGTGCTTTTTCATGAAATCGTAGAAGCCCATAACTGAAAGAGTATTTACTCCGGGCACAGTTTGATATTCGGTCCAAAGGTCGAGATCACGTCGATAAGCCATAACTGTATTCAGCGAGCGACCTCGAACGTGTTGTAAATCTTCAAAAAATTCAATCCAAAGAGGTATATTCATGATGTTGTTAACATTAGAAGAATAAATGAGCCCACTGTCAACAGCAGGCCTTTCTATTCAATGATTTAAAAATGAAACTCTGCTGAAATCGTGTTTCAACAATTTCTTTCGATCTCCAAAATTCTTAGAATCGAACTCCGATATGATCACCGCAATTACCCATCGCCATATTCTGTTGCTGTCCCCAGAGATTTATCACAGGGCCTTGTAATCCAGCGATGAGTGCGCCGAAACTCGTAATAGCACCATTTCCATTCGTCAGAATAACTCCTTGATTTAGACTCACAACCATTCGAGTCGGGCCAACAAGCTCAACTGCGGGAACTAAAAATTCTCCAATGTTGTAGACTCCTGCTTGAATTGTTCGGACTGAGTATTGACCTACTGGCAACTGACACATCGTGAATAAAAGTGGAGAAACAACATTTAAAGTTCCACTCACTGTTATGGGGCCTTGGTAGCTAAAAAGTGGATTTTGTCCATGCTGGCTGAGCATATTCATTTGACCCAAATCACCCTGAATTATGAGAGTTAAACTCGCTTGAGGTAATTCAGAAGTTACAGCTTGGCTGAATGCCGCGGAGGGTGCTCCACAGTTCATGCATGGAGCTACAACTCCGCCGTCACCGTTATAACGAGTGGGACTTTTTTTACCGGGGCAACCCGCAAGTGCAAGCATCGCGACCAATAGGAAAGTTAGTTTTTTCATCTCACACCTCATTTTAAAATCTTTTAGTCAGGGATCATTTCACTGATCCCTCAATTTAGTTTTATTGAAAAGCCTTAAAAACCTGAACACCGCTGAACGAGCCTAACATCGTGAAACCATCGATAGCTGTCGAGCTTGATTTCGCCGCCATCACACTTGAGTAACAAGCGTATGGACCAGAATAAATGTACCAGCATTTTCGGTAAGGAGATTGCGGGTAAATGCCCTGAGCAAAGTTTCTATAAAATACTTTGCCACTATATGTACCGCCAGCTGCATCTGGATCGCCAAACTGACTTTCAAGTGTCACAATGATCGCACCGTACTTATCTTGGAAGTAAGCCATAAAAGTTTTTTTACCATTTATAGTTGTCCAATAATTGTATGCAGATTCATAATCGCCATTGTTCTGACAATTTTTGCAATCTTGGTTTTTTCCTTCGCCCGCTAAAAATTCACCGTAGTAAAATTGGTTCGTATCGGTATAACCGATTCGAACAGTTCCCGAGTGAATATTAAGTCCGTTAATCGCCTTGAATTGCATATTGATCATCGCATTTGAAGGATTATTTAAAGGTCTTAAACCGACATAAGAATTCATTTCCTGCCAAGACACGGGCACGAAAGCAACTGTATCTCCGCCAACCGCTGAAGGCCAAGTTACGGTTGCTGTTGTTCCAGTTCCGCCTGGGCCTGGAGCTGGTACAGGAGCTACAGGAGTCACCGGAGCAGCAGGCGAAGACTTCAATTTACCTTTGCCGCTTCCACATCCAACAAGTGAAGTTAAAAGCGCGATTAAAATTGTAGTTCTTAGTAAAGCCGTTTTCATAACGACCTCTCTTTCTACAAGAAGGTATTGCATCAGTTATACCAACTCATGCCAACGCTCTAACTTTCTAGAATTTAAAAGGATTCTCATTATGGGATAACCAGCTTGAGACAACGGTGCAAAGGTCAAGGTGCCACTTGCCGTAAAAGGGGCACCACTCGTTAGAAGTATGACAGTGGGTGTATCAGGGTGGGAATTTTTTGGGGAGCGTGAATTTGATGCTCTTGTTGGCTCCGCTGTCGGCCATGCATCCTGTGAGCGAGTTTGTTACTGGCTCCGCTGGCTGGCCATGCATCCCTGCAATCGAGAGCACTGCTCTTGAGCTCTCAGGTTTCCTGTGGCGTCCTGCCACAGGAAAATCATAGTTTTTTGTTGGGATGTTTTTCTATTTTTGTGTTTCTAGGAATGGCTTTAGTAGGTCTAGTGGTAATGGGAAGATGATTGTGTTTGTTTTGTCTCCCGCAATCTCATTTAGAGCCTGTAAATAAACTAATGACATCGCGCCTGGGCTATTCGCAAGCATGGCTGAGGCATCTGCTAGCTTTTGCGCTCTTTGCACTTCACCTTCTGCACTGATGATTTTCGCTCTTCGCTCACGCTCAGCTTCAGCTTCTCGGGCCATCGCTCTTTTCATTTCTTGAGGTAAGTCGATTTGTTTTAATGCGACCGATGAGATTTTAACTCCCCACGGATCTGTCGCTTCATCTAAGATGCCCTGAATGCGAATATTGATTTTTTCTCGGTGCTCGAGTATTTCATCCATTTGGAATTGTCCCACAATCGAACGCAATGTCGTTTGTGCGAGCTGGCTTGTTGCGAAGTAATAATTTTCAACTTTTGTGATCGCGTTTTCAGGGCTTACTACTCGGAAATAAACAACTGCATCGACTTGCAACGAGATATTATCTTTTGAGATCACATCTTGAGGTTTGATATCCATCGTGACAGTTCGAATATCAGTTTTAATAATTCTCTCGACAAAAGGAATTAAGAAAATAAGTCCAGGACCACGAACAGAAGTGAAACGTCCGAATCTTAAAACAACTCCACGTTCCCATTCTGGTAGAATTTTGACAGCAGATGATAAGACCACGAGTGCGGCTACAATTAAAAAAATTGGAATTTCAAATCCCATGTTTAGACTCCCGTTTTAAGTTTTTTTTCAAGATCACTTTTAAATTTGTTCGTTTAATAATTTCTACTTGATCAGTTAGCTTAATAAAATCGATTGATTCAAATTTCCAGATTTCGCCAACTACTTTGACAAGGCCTGATTTACCGTCTTCGGCTACTTCAATAATTTCTGGGACTGAAGTCTTCATCTGTTCATCAAAGTCATGCTTAGGACGATTTAAAGATCTTGCAGCCAAGTACGCCATTGCTGCAGAAAATCCCCCAAAAACAAAACCGGCAGTTAAGATTAATTGAAGTGGAATCGAGATTCCTGTTCGTTCACGATCAAATAGTAAAAAGCTTCCTAGGATGAATGCTATTGTTCCAGCAATTCCTAATATCCCTTTGCTGTTGATGAAGAGTTCCGCGATCCAGAACGCAAGCCCCAAAACCATCAAAGCAAGTGCACCCATATTTGCATCAAGCTTGTTGAATGAAATGAGCGATAAGACTAATAAAATAGCACCGGTAACCCCAGGCAAAAATAAACCAGGGTTTGAAAACTCTGCATAAAGTAAGAGGAGTGCACCAAGGAAAAGCAAGTAAGCCCACTCTGGTTCAGAAACGAATTGCAAGATCTTGTACCGCATGTCCAATGCAAATTCCTGAACCGGCCCGACCTCAACTGCCATCATTTTTTTATCTAAAGTCAGAACATTAAGTCCTTGAGCTTTATTTAAAAATTCTTGTTCTGTCGTCGTTGCAAAATCCATCGCCTTCATTTTAACGGCTTGTTCCGAAGTGACTGCTAGGCCCTCCGTAATAATTCTTTTGCTAAAATCTTGGCTCCGTCCGCGAAGCGCAGCTAGGCCCTGTACCCAACTGACAGTATCATTTAAAATTTTGTTTTTTAAATCAGCTGGAATATCTTGACCGCCACCCATTACCGGAGTTGCCGCACCCACATTCGTCGCCGTAAGCCCGCCTGCTACGTGGCAAGCCTGAAGAATAATTGCGCCTGCGCTTCCCGCGTGGCCACCAGCAGGAGAGATCAAACATAAAAATGGAACTGGTGATGCGATAATATGCTCAGTAATTAACCTTGTGCTATGTAAATGCCCGCCTGGGGTATTAATTCGAATCAAAATTGATTTGCAGTTTAGCTCCTCAGCGCGTTTGGAAACTCGTTGGAAAATATCAACCGTTGCTGCCCCTATTGTTTCTTTTAAAGTTACGGCTAATGTACATTGGCCTTGAGTTTGAACAAGCGCTTCTTGCTTAGGAACAAGGTCAGCTGCTTTTGCCGGGGTTTGAGCGTTTGAAAATAATCCGGGGAAGAAAATAACAAATGCCAGAAAATAGCGAATCATTTTTTCTCCAATAATAGTTTCAAAACTTGCCAAGTTGGCTTCTTCAAACTGGTTTGCTTAAGCATCGCCTGTAAAGAAAAGCATTCTACCCAGTTAAAAGCGCCTGCATTTTGAATAAAATTTTGAATGTCAGGATCGTTCTTCATAACAACAAGTGGCGCCACGATATCTTGTGTCTTAAGCCAGTTTAAAAAATCCATAAAACTTCGGCTTTGACTATCCACATACCAAACTTTCGGAATATCCAAATTCATCGCCTGTTTAATTTTCGTGAGTAAATCAGATACCGCAGGATCGGAAATTTCCGTTTCCGCATCTTGATTAAAAAAAATGACCTGGGGATTGAAGTGTGGATGTTGCCAAATGATCTGGTTCTGCTGTGCCGGTTGTTCAACAGAATTGACCTTGGGCAAATATTTTATTCCCAAAGTTTCATGAAGATAACGATAAAAAGCTGTCGTTGAAGTGTCGATCACAGCTCAACTTCTACTGCCGATAGAAAGGTAAGTCAGCAGGTTGCTCGAGACTTAAACGCCGAGTTATTTGCGCCTTTTATGGGCTTTGATCCGGTCGTGACAATATTTAGCGCATAACTTGAAAAAATGATCTGACCAAAAATTGGCCAACGCTGAAATTCAAACAAAACGACGTGATATTTCTTCTTTAAAAACTGAAGTGCTAACGGTTACTTAGCTTATCGGTGTAAAACCACACCTTGAGGGAGTTGGACCCATGATCAAGCGATTTGACCTGTTTAACAAGTTATTATTTGGAGCCATTCTGTTAACGACATTCGTTGCAGAAATTGGTTTCGCACGTTTTCGTGATAGTGATGAATCTGGCTACTTATCAAACAGACCTTATGACTTAACCTCGAAAAAAGGTCCACTTAACAGCTCACGCATCGAGATCAGGGATTTTGATGCTCCAGAAAAAGTCTTTGCACTTAATTTTTCTTTCAATACTCGCGGGACTGAAATGCGCGATGACAATGTTAAAGGCTCGACTTCCGCTACGTGGGTTGGAATTGAATTCGAGTGGAATGTTACAAACTGGATCAGAGCAAATTTCAATGGCGGTTACCAATTCGCTATGGGAAACTCAGCTGTCGTTTACGGAAGTGAATCAAGTCCCTACACCGGCTCCGGAGTTGACGAAGCCTCCTTTACGGTTAAGCCAGGCGAGGCAACTGAAATTTCTGCGGGCATTGTAGCAACGGAATTTAACCCTATTAGTTCCTCATTCTCGGGTGGTGGCTTTGCTGGCGCACGTGAAGTTTTCGAATTTAAAAATGGAGCTTTCGTCGGCTCAGTAAAAGGCTTCCAAGTTGCTCCAAGCAGCTTGGGTGTTGCAAACCGGGCACTTGATGACGAAAAAAATCCCTTTCTTACAGTTGGGAATATCAATTTAGGTATTAAGCAAGAACGCTTTGAATTGATGACTGGATTTACCAAATTTGACTTTTACGGAATGACGAGCGCTTCAGCCGGAGACGCAAGATATTTAGGGAACACTGTGATCGGTGATGGTAACGATGTTGTATTTTATAAATACAAATTCCGTGGCCAGGAAATCGCGGCTGGCATGAAAATCAAACTTCGCTTAGATGATCAATTCAGCTTAAGCGGCAACATGACTAAAAATGATGAAGCTGCCGAAAGACGAAATACAGGTTGGACTGCAAACGCCGCATACATCTATAATTTCGGCCGTTATTCAATTATGCCAAATGTAACTCGATTCCGATTCGAACCTGACCTTATGCCGGCGCCATTTGCTCAAGGCAGATATGGGTATTTAAATCGTGACGGTTACTCTGGTGAGCTCAGAGGCCAGCTTAAGAAATATAATTTAGAAGGCTTTATTCGCTACTTAAATGCAAAAGAAGTTGAGCCGAAAGCAGCGCAATCAGACCGAACAAGTATGACCGTGGGGTTGGAGGTTAAGTATGAAATTCTTTAATATACTATCATTAGTAGTTGTGTCGACAACTGTCTTGATTTCATGTGATACAAAAAGAAATCCTTACTTTGGTGATGATGACGCCCAATTTTATGTTGGTTCAGTTACTGGTGATGCCGAGACAAAACGTCTTGGCAGCCTAAAAGCGCGCAATCAAACCACAATTAAATTCACAGCGTGTATCAAAACTTTAGCCGGTGGAGGAGTTCCCAGTGGCCTTCGTTTTGACGTTATCGCGGGCAATGAGACTCAGGCGGCAACTACTGTAATAGAAGGTTGCCTGAGCTGGGATGAGGTCCATAGTTATGATGACCTCAATCACGAATTTCATTTGCGTTTAAAAAGGACCATTATCTCAAGAAACGACTACAATGGCCGGAGAAATTTCGAAATTTTTTGGAACGTAAAGACAGATAAATTCAGCGATAATTTAAAAAACAATAAAGTCCCTGTTCGCACCGAAGATCCCGTTGAAAATAAATTTGAAATGGGTGATGCGACAAATACAGCTCAAAGTAGGGATCCAGTCACTTCAGCCGATGGTGGAACGACTACTCCTACGAATGTTCAACCTACTGGCGACATCAGTTTAGATTCAGTCGACCGGTCTTCACTTAAAACTCGCTTGGTGCTACCGAATATTACATTAACCCGAGTTAAATTAAAACAGGAAGAATCTTTTAAGGTGGATCAGAATTTAACTTTGTATCCTCAGCACACTTACTTGGTCAGTGCTGATCCAAAGTATTATGTAAATATGATTAATAATCCAGATCAAGAGATGAATCCGCCCGGTGGAAATTATAAAATTACGCTTGTTTTTATGGATGACCCTCAAATTGATTTAGAGAAGTTAAATCAAGAGCTGAAGTCCCTTCAGTCACTAGAAAGCTTGGACAAATCGCAAACTCGCGAGAGTCAGAAAATTAAATTGGCAACTCAGGTATTGCTTTCAGAAAAAGCAATTGTGCCTAACATTCCGTTATCTGACATCCAAAGAAAGAAAATCTTAGCAAAGGTTTTAATTCCACTTGTTCATTCAACAGTCCAATTTGTTGCCGATAAAAAAACCGGAAAGAGTATTGAAACCTATATCGACTTAGGCGTTAAGAATCTTGCAAGCCTTGATGTAAGATCAATCGTGGCTGTTACAGTTGAAAATATAAGCACAGGTCAAAAACATCAGCTTAAGGGTCATGGCGTCGGTTACGTTAAGAGCTTACTCGAGCCTGGAGCGATAACCCTGATTCAATCCCCTATCGAAGCTGATTATATTTTAAACGAATATCAAAGCCTTGTGGCGATGAACCAAAAGCTCCGTCCTTATGATCTTTTCGTCAAAAAAGAAAAAGACTTAGCCGTCATGAGCAAAGCGGACATCAAGAACGATTTTTTTCTGCAAGAATTTTTTAAGGACTCTTATCCGTTTGCAAAGGAACTCGAGATATTTTTTGATGGTAAACTCATCAATTACAGAGCCAATCTGTTAGAAAAAGCATTTTGTGACAAAATGTTTATGCATGATGAATTAAAGCCAGTTGCGGGAAAAACGAAAGATTATGACGAGATGCAATTATTTTGGTCTCTTAATTGTCAACGAGACATGGACGCATATATAGATTTGAATGTCCTAGATTTCGTTGAAAATGCTGAAGGCGCTACTGTCACAAAACTTGGCAAGTCAGTCACTGAAACCATTTCAATTTCAAGAAACTTTGAAAGAACACTTGGCACCGGTACTGTTACGGGCACGAATGCTGAAGCTGGCGGTAGCTCAGAAATTGATCCTTTTAAAGTTATCGATCTTTTCGTTCCAGGCCTTTTAGGTAATATAGCTTCAAAGTTCACTAGCACAGCTGCAAAATATTTGATTAATACATTCGGGAAAGAAATACCAGCTGGTTTAACGGCCGAACAGCTTGAAAAAACTTTAAAGTTTAGACGTAAAGAAGTGAAAGGCTTGGCATCTCGTATTACAAGCGCCCTGCCATCTCTTCGAATGAACGTAGGTGGCAAATGGGCGATAGCCACTTCATCAAGTTCAGCAACTCTTAAAGGCGCAAAAGTTGACCGTACTTCTTCTGAAAAATTAAATATCAATATTGATTCTTATAAAATCAACATTACAACCAGAAGATGTGCTGTCGTTTCGTACCAACCCTGGGTAGTCGAACGTTTCGCTATAAAGCATAATATTAAGCTCCGATCGGGATTCATCGTATGCTCGGACAAAGCGATCAAACCCACGTACGTAGAACGCTATTACATGGTGAACCAGGATTGTTCTGAAAAGAATGGAACGACGGACTGCGCTTCCGATCAGGAAAATACACTTCGTATGATTCTTCGTGGTGAGCAGATGTACGGGATGTTTAATCAGTTAGTGGAATCAACTGATCTCGAAATTTTGTTAAGTCCTATGGAGCCAACCGCATTAGAGCAAAAACGAATGCATTGGACGACATTGATGGATGCACTGCAGACTACGCAGTTGTTCCCGGGCGTATTTGCGCCTAGTTCTAAATAGTCATTTTATCCAAGGGCCCGATTTTCATATCGGGCTCTTTTACTCAACTATTCCTCTTCAGATAACATTTGTCCTTGAACGGTAATATAAACCTTGTAACCATTTGAAGTGGTACCTTTTACTTTATCGTAAACGTTACCCGCCGATGCACTCACGAGATAGTTATTGCTCGTTAAGTGATATTGGGTAGAACCGGAAACGATCTCCGCACCTTGCGTTTTAGATAACGCAGTGATTGGAGAATTTACTCCAAAAAGGGCAGAGTCTAAAGAACACCCTGTGGTTACCAGACTTAAGACAATCAGAAAAGATAGTCCTAACAGTTTCAGCATACGTGCCTCCAAGTAACTTATCGGTCAAATTGGTCTAGAACTTAATTTCGCGTCTCGAAATAAGACACCTTAAACTCGAGACTGTTTAAAAATACAAAACCCCCTTGCTATCTCGAATTAGGAAGGCTTGGGGACGAAACTTCTGTCGGAATATCTTAACAATTTATTTGGCCTCGCCCCACCCTTCAAGCTAAGCTTTAGTTCTCTAAAACACCAAGGGGTACCGGCTATGAAAAGCATCCTACTATGTACGACTCTTTTACTTACAACTTTAAGCTTCGCGGCTGACAAAAAAATGAAGATGAATTTCAATAACGAAGATATCACTAAAATTATCGAGGCCTATTCAAAGGCTTCTGACCAAACTTTCATTATCGATCCTGGCGTTCGTGGCAAGGTCTCTATTTTTAACTCTGATTCCGTCGAGATCGCAGAAGCCTTCAATCAGTTATCAAGCGCCTTGGCCGTTCACGGTTATGCAATTAGCAAGCAAGAAAACACTTTCGTCATAAGAGGCGCCCGCCATGCACAAAGAGATTTGATCGAAGTCTCTACCGAAGTGCCTGCACTGAAGCCAGAACGCATGGTCAGCTGGGTAATCACTTTGAAACACATTTCCGCAAAAACAATCCTAAAAGAGATGAGAAACCTTCCATCTCGCGATGGCGAAATGAACTTGAGTTCTCAATCGAACCAAATCGTCTTTACTGATTGGTCAGGAAATTTGAACCGCGTAGCGGAGCTGCTCAAACAACTTGATAAACCGATAGATCCGAAGCTGCAGAAATTTGTGGAACAGAATAAAAAGTCGGAATAGTTGTAAAAAACTGTTCCACTTTTTAGTATTTTACCCTCATACTTCTAAGCAGATTGATAAAAAAATTATTTATACTTTTCACGACTCTGCTTTTCTGTTCCAGCGTGCAAGCCAATGTTGTCAGCACTGGAGTCCAAAACTTCAATCCTAGTCCTGACGGACTTGATTTTTTAACAATCCATAGCTCGGAAACTTTGAACCCCGGCATTTTCAATGTGGGGTTATTCTTAAATAACGCCATTAACAGCCTCCCCTATTATAAAGAGACTAATCAAAATCGAACTTCTTTTAAAGATACTCTTTTGGGTCTTGATCTCAACATCGCAATGGGTGTCACAGATAACTTTCAGATCGGCTTAAATCACCCGGTAGTCATTGCCCAAACAGTCAATTCTGATCAAGGACAATACGAGTTCGGCCAAACCGGTGGTACCGAAGTTCGGCTTTTGGGTAAATACCGTTTTGCTGGCGACGACCGCGGCGGCTGGGCTGGAATATATTCGATAAATTTAAATCGCCTTATCAACAATCCATACATCGGTCGCAATGGCGGACTCATTCACAATTTCGAATTAGCTTGGGACACAACTCTAAGCCAGGTCGGAACGGCTTTAGGGGTCAACGTCGGTTACCGTAAGATGGATCCAGGCTCTGCGATTTCCAGCGCTTCCGTTCAACCTTTAAGAGACCAAGTAATCGCAAGTGTTGGCGTCAGCCATCTTCTTCCGAAATACGATCTCAAACTAATTTCTGAAATTTTCGGTGGCTGGCCTGCAAAGAAAAGTACAAACAATACCAATCGCGCAAGCTCATCCCTTGAGATGATCGCAGGAGTGAAATACGACTGGAATTCTCACCTAGCACTTCACGCAGGCGGAGGCACCGAGCTTCAGCACGGAGTCTCGTCACCTGACTGGCGGGTCTATGCCGGCCTCAATTACGCTTTCGGCCCAATCACTGGCCTGCAATCAATTCTTGCGACCAGGAATCCCGGACGCTTCCAATTAAAAAATTTAAAATTTGATTTCAACTCCGATACTGTTTCTGCTGAATCAGAAAGAGTTTTAAATGATCTTGCCGCAAAAATCCGCTCGTTCGGTGATTTCCGAGAACTGATTATTGAAGGTCACACTGATTCAGTTGGAGGCGAAGAATACAACCAAGCTCTCAGTGAAAAACGCGCCAACGCTGTTAAAAACTTTTTACGCAAAAACGGCTTCTCATCGAAAAAAATAAAGGCTGTCGGATACGGGGAAACCCAACCCCTTGCCGATAACGGAAACTTCCAAGGCCGCGAACAAAACCGCCGAGTGGAGTTTGAGGTAATTAAGTAGCACTCAATATGTTACTCATCACCGTCTTCGCCCAAGCGCTCGGGCGTAACACTACTAACAGTTTCAGGCTCTGCTAAAACTTCAGTTTTCGGTTGCGTTCCTAATTCTGTGAAGCCTGGATTTGTGTCTTCTGATAATTCCGGTTCTGAAACTTGGGATTCGTTCAACTGAAGCAGAATGCGGTCAGCCAAGACACGGTGAAATCCTTTTATCTGTGCAATCTCTTCTGGATCTGCTGTCCTAATATCTTCTACCGAACCAAACTTCTCTAGTAACTCGCGCTTACGCTTTTCGCCTAAGCCTACGACTAGATCTAATTCACTTTCGAAACTTGCGGCATCGCGAAGTTTGCGATGATAGTTGATTGCGAATCTATGCGCTTCGTCCCGTATGCCCACTAAAATGTGATGGGCTTCAGTGTTGTTCTTGAAAACCACTGGATTAGCTCGACCCGGAATATAAAATCTTTCTTCAGTCGATTTCACTTCCGCACCTTGGAAATCACTTTGAGTTCGAGCCTTCGCTAAACCGACAACAGGAATATCAGTTCGTTTAATGTCTTCTAAAATTTTCACCGCCTGGGCCAGTTGCCCCTTACCACCGTCGATGACGATCAAATCGGGATCATCGTATTCAGTATGCGTAAATCGCCTTGATAGAACTTCCTGCATGGATGCAAAGTCATTTTGCCCAAGCACGGTTTTGATTTTGTACCTGCGGTAATGATCCGGCGCGGGTACACCATCCTCGAAAACAACTTGGGATGCGACGTTTGCGGTACCTTGGAAATTCGAGATATCATAACACTCGATACGTGCAGGAATTTTCGGTAAGCTGAGCTTTTCCTGGATTTCCCGCAAACCCATTTTCTTCTCTTCTGATTTAGAAACCCACTTTTCAAAATTAGCTTTCGCATTTTCCTGAGCCATATCAATCAGTGCTAAATTCTTTTGATCAATTCCAAGGCGCACGCGGATATAATTACCTGACCGTTCTTTTAAAACTGCTTCAAGTAACTTTGTAAGCTCAACCCCAATATCAATCGAGATAATGACTTCATCCGGAATAATATTTTCGTCATAGTATTGATTCAGGAATGAAATCATCCATTCCCGAGGCTCGTCTAACGAATCCAATGTGTTGAGAGTCTGCATATAATGCGGTCTTGTTCCAAGGACTCGCCCTTGACGAATATGTAAAGTCTGAATGACAGTCCCGCGGTCATCGCCGAAATAGCCGATAACGTCTTGATCTTTTTCAATGGTGTCGTTAACGACGGCTTGTTTTTCTAAGATAGCCTTAATAGATTCAATCGAATCTCTTAGTCGTGCTGCGACCTCGAATTTTTCTTCTTCAGCGACTTTCATCATTTTTTCTTTAAGGCCTTTTAAAACCTTTTTGTTTTGGCCTTTTAGAAACATCATCGCGCCTTCGACTTCGCTTTTGTAATCATCTTGTTCGATGTATTCTACACAAGGTGCGGTGCAACGCCCAATTTGATAACTAAGGCAAGGGCGTTTTCGAGATTTGAAGACAGCATCAGTGCAATCTCTGATTTTAAAAGTTCGATTTAAAAACCGGATTGTCCCATGCACGGCCCCACCACTTGTATAAGGTCCAAAATAAAGGCTGCCATCTTTTTTTACTTTTCTGGCCAAGTACAATCTTGGATAAGCTTCTTTCCAAGTAAGCTTGATGTATGGATAAGACTTGTCGTCTTTCAGCCTAATATTATATTTAGGCCGATGCTTCTTTATGAGCGAGGCCTCAAGTAAGAAAGCCTCGACTTCAGTTTTAGTTAATATGTATTCAACGTTATGAATTTGTTTTACGAGTACCAAAGTTTTAGGGTGATCAAGTGAATCTTGGAAATAGCTTCGGACCCGATTTCGCAAACTTTTTGCTTTACCAACATAAAGGATTTTATCTGCATTTGATTTCATCAAATACACACCACTCTGAGTGGGAAAATCTTTAATTAGGTCTTTCAGTTCATTCCATCTTGGATTCATATAGCTTTCATATAGTTTCTTTAACTTTTTCCCCTAATTTTAGTGATATCTTTTCCTGTCCGACCTTATCCATAACGTCGTGACTTTGTTTTTCCGTATCTCCGCTGATTAGACCCAGCTGCATAATCTGCAATCGTTTGATTTCATCGCGGACTTTGGCCGCGTCTTCAAATTCCAGCTGTAATGATAATTTACGCATCTTTTCACGAAGTTTCTCAATCTCTTTTTCAACAGCTTGAGGTTTTTCAGTGAATTTTTTGAAATTCATCGGGTTGTCCATGTCCCGTAACCGCTGAGCCCCTATCGAACCGTCAAATAAATCCCCGAGGCCTTCGCTAATTTTCTTTTTAATCGAAATCGGAGTAATTCCATTATCCAAATTGTGCTGACGCTGGATATCGCGACGTCGATCCGTTTCAGCCAAGGCTTTTGTTATCGAATCTGTCATAACATCTGCATATAAAATCACTTTTCCATTAATGTTACGGGCAGCACGACCAATCGTTTGAATGAGTGATCTTTCAGATCTTAAAAAACCTTCTTTATCAGCATCGGTAATTCCAACCAGACTGACTTCGGGGATATCTAAACCTTCGCGAAGAAGATTAATGCCGACAAGCACATCAAAAACCCCTAAGCGTAAATCTCTTAAAATTTCCACCCGTTCCATAGTTTTGATGTCCGAGTGCAAATATTTAACCTTCAATCCGATTGATTCATAGTATTCACTTAAGTCTTCAGCACTTCGTTTTGTGAGAGTCGTGATCAACACGCGCTCATTTTTAGCGATACGGTCTTTGATTTCTTTTAGCAAATCGTCCACCTGATGCTTTACGGGTCTGATTTCGACAATGGGATCAATTAATCCTGTTGGACGAATAATCTGCTCAACAATTACTCCTTCAGATTTCTGCAATTCATATTGCGCAGGAGTCGCCGATACATAAACCACTTTATCCATCATTCTTTCAAACTCTTGAAAATTAAGCGGCCTATTATCAAGCGCTGAAGGAAGCCTAAATCCATGCTCGACGAGTGTTGATTTTCGGGCGCGATCTCCCCGATACATTCCCCCAATTTGGGGAACCGTAATATGAGACTCATCAATAAATGTTAAAAATTCCTTAGGAAAGTATTCTAACAAAGTGGGAGGCGGCTCGCCCGGGCCACGAGAGGTAAAATGCCTAGAATAATTTTCGATCCCGGGACAAAATCCCATTTGATCCATCATCTCGATATCATAATACGTTCGTTGTTCTAATCTTTGAGCTTCTAAAAATTTCATATTCTGATTGAGCTCGCCCAAGCGCAGACGAAGTTCTTCCTGAACAGAGGCGATAGCGCGCTTCACCGTATCTTCAGGCGTCGCGTAATGCGATCCCGGGTAAATTCCAATTTGATCAAGATCATCCAAACGCTGACCCGTCAGTGGGTCAATCCAGCTTAGGCGATCAACGTAGTCTCCGAAAAATTCAACTCGGATTGCCCGTTGCTCTTCATACGGCGGGAAAATTTCAATTATATCCCCGCGTACCCTTATATTTCCGCGGGAAAAATCGACATTATTCCTTTGGTACTGAATCCGAATCAGTTCTTTTAACAGATGATCGCGCTTTAACTGACTGCCCGTCACAATTTGAACCATCATACCTTCGTAAGCTTCCGGACTTCCCAAACCATAGATACAGGAAACGGAGCTTACGATGATGACATCTCTTCGATCAAAAAGGGAGCGAGTCGCAGAATGGCGCATCCGATCGATCTGTTCATTGATAGCTGAATCTTTTTCGATAAAAGTATCTGAAGAAGGAATATAAGCTTCTGGCTGATAGTAATCATAGTAAGAAACGAAATATTCAACAGCGTTCTCTGGAAAGAGTTCTTTAAATTCGCCGTATAGTTGTGCTGCTAAAGTTTTGTTAGGCGCCATCACAAGAGCTGGCATATTCATTTGGGCAATCGTATGCGCCATTGAAAAGGTTTTACCTGAACCCGTCACACCTAGAAGTGTTTGATGTTCCAAGCCTTGTCTGAAATTAGAAACCATTTGCTCAATGGCTTTAGGCTGATCTCCCGCAGGTTTAAAATCAGATACAAGCTTAAAAGATTTTACCGGTTTTTGTGCCATAGGTAGCCACCTCAATTTTGATCGTCTTTATTAACTTTCTATCTTAAGACCAAATATTAAGGCCTGTCACGCTTATGAAAATTCTATGAAAATTACTTGGACTTTTCAGCGGAAGAAATTTAGTTTCGACACATGTCAGAAGCCAATAAAGCCCCGCAAGAAATGTCGACGAACCGATTCTTACTCTACATCGCAATCGGCCTGGTTGCTGTTTTAATGGCAGTCATCGCTTTTGGAGCACTGCTAACGCATTTCCTATGGCCAACGCAAGATAACCTCAGTCGTCCGGTGCCTTACCAAGAATTACCATCTCCACCATCCCACGAATAAAAAAAGCCAGAAGTTTTCACGTCTGGCTTTTCATAATTTAGGCACCTAGCATCAAAATCATTTGATTAAAGTCCTATTTTTTACAGAATTTTAATTTTGGCAAAATCGATTTCGAAAAATCCTGCGCTAACACTTCTGCAACTTCAACTTGGCTGCGAATAGAATTAGTAGTTTCTAGCCTTTGATCATGAATTTCTGTCTATTTCTTAGTCCTGTAAAATTTAGTTAATGTCTCAGGCTGGTCCAATTAATCCATATTCAATTGTGCCTCGAAATGCTTCTTATATAATTGAGTAACTGAGGGAATACATGCAGACTTTGATTCTATTTTTTACGTTATCTTTTGGAACTTTTTTAAATGCACAAACGAATCTAGATCCTCAAAAGAGCGTTAAACCAAGTTCTTCCTACACAAATAATGTTGATATCAAAGCTGTTAAAAAAATTGATGATTCTGTTTCCGAAAATGTGAAACTAAGCACTTCAACTTATATAGCTCTTCAACATACGAAGTATCATTTGGACCGATACTTAAAAACGAAAAATAAGGAGAGTCTCAATATTCTAATTCAAGATTGGAGTACGGAAGATCAATCTTTCGTTAAACAGGATTTAGCTAAGATGGATCGAACCCTCCAAATCGAGGTTCAGGAAAATAAGCTCATACTGAAAACTCTCAAAGCATCTGTAGATCTTGAAGTCGTTAACGCCATGGAAGGTCAATTTCGAATCAATGGTAAAGCACTATTAATTACTCCGTTTCGCCGATACGAAGTCGTCAAAAAAGAAATAAGCGATGCCTTAGGATCAGACGAACAAGCCGGATTTCATATTTTAAATCTTTTAGTAACTCCATCTTACGCAATCGGATTTTTAACACCACTTGCTCTACCGGTAGCGGCTGCAGTAGCACCTGTGGCAACGGCGGCAGTGACCGCTAAGGCAATTGCAGCTACCAACTATGTCGCGTTGGCTGCGGTTGGATTTGTCTCTACGACTATTGGTGCCGTTACAACAGCATATTTTATAAACAAATATGCTGCTCATGACTTTGCCAGAAATCTTGCCTATTATAATCCCGAAAAAGTTCTTCAACTTATGTGTGAAGGAAAAATGTCTCCAACCGCACACTTTGATCGCGCAACAGATTGTGTTGGCGTGAAAAAGTCTGATATGGAAGTCGAAATCAAACGACCTGACAGAGAAGAACTTCACCCACTTCCCTATCCCAAAATGGATACGTTGTGCGAAAGGAGTGAAGATGGAAAAGGCTTTACTCGTGGTTCGGGAGTTACATTCCATAAAAAATCGGTGATGGGCGAGATTCAAACTAAACAAATTGAGGCAATTCATAATTTTCGTTTTGATTTCGTAAGTAATCCAAAGGATTCAAAGATACTCATTACAAAAACAATGGTAGAAACTGTTTTTAACAAACAGGGCAATCGGGTTGGTCAACGAGTGTGGACATTTAACGGCGATGAATTCGTGATTCGCGAGTACACAAACGATCAGCTCATTCAGTTGGATACTACACTTAGAAAGCAATCAGTAGCTCCAACAATCTATGATTGTATGGGCACGAAGTTGACCGATGATGAGGTTTGCAAAAAGATGGACAAAGGCATTCTAGCTGCTGCCAAAGCTCAGAACAAGTGTGACGTTGAAAACCCAGAAGCTCTCATCGAACAGATTAAAGCTGATAAGAAGGGAGTAGAAACAAATAAAAAACCTGCAAAAGCTACCGGCCGAAGGTAAAATTTCAACGAGGTGAATCTTTGAGTGGCGTAAACAAATATTCAAGTCCGTTCACTTTTATTTCATATAGCTGAGTTAATAGTCTTCCCAATTCGCCGTCCGGAAATCCATTGTTATGAAACCACACAACGTAAGGCTCTGGTAAATCAACCAGGGCCAGCCCTTTATATTTACCAAAGGGCATTTTAAGATTAGCAATTTTGTAAAGATCATCAAAGTTAGGAGTCATATATTACTTGGTTTCTTTTATTTTTTAGTTACTTCGTAACTTCCCAAAAACTTCCCTGCGGCAGATCCATCACTGAGATTCCAAGATCAGTTAGTTTTTTTCGTAACTCATCTGATTTAGGAAAATCTTTGTTAAGGCGGGCTTCTGTTCGCGCGTCCACGAGTTTATTAATTTCAGTCCGCTCTAACTTCTTTTTCTTCAGCAGCAAATCATCTAAGGCAACTAAAAACTCTTGCGACGGTTTTTGGAAAAGGCTCATGATCGAACCTAAATCATGGATCCAATCGATAAAGACCTTAGAAATTGCAACAGTAGCAGGAGTAGCCTTTACTCCCCGCTTCACTTTTGTATTATAATTTCGCATAGCTTCGTAAAGCGCAGCCCACACCTCTGGCGTATTAAAATCATCCTTTAGCGCATTCCCAACATCGGTTTTAATTTTTTCCAAATTTAAATCTTGCGACGCCTTTTTTAAATCCGCATCTGTTACTTCCAGCGCTTTCGCGTACTCTTCAGCCAAACTCATTGAAGAATAAATTTTAGCTAAACTTGCGACAGCTCTTTCTAAAGCTTCGTCACCAAAATCGAGAACAGAACGATAATGAGCTGACAAGATCATCCACTTATAAATTTCAGGAGGATATTCAGAAGCGAACTCTCGAAGTGAAACAATATTGCCAACAGACTTGCTCATCTTCTGGCCGCTGAAATTCAGCATATTCCAATGCACCCAGTAATTAGCAAACTTCTTACCTGTTGCACCTTCAGCTTGAGCAATTTCATTTTCGTGATGCGGAAACATCAAATCAATTCCACCGCCATGGATGTCAATTGTCGTTTTAAATAACTCATGAGCCATTGCCGAACATTCGATGTGCCAACCAGGTCGCCCCGCACTCCAGGGCGAGGGCCAGCTTGGCTCGTTCGGCTTTGCTTTCTTCCAGAGGGCAAAATCCATAGGAGATTTTTTTCGCTCATCGACTTCGATTCGAGAACCAGATTGAACTTCTTCCATTTGGCGCCCACTCAACTTTCCATATTCTGGAAATTGATCGACTTGGAAATAAACATCTCCATCGACGGCATAAGCTTTTTTATTCTCGATTAGTTGGTGGATCATGGATTCGATCCCAGGCAAATATTCAGTAACTTTCGGATTATGCTCGTGTTTCTTCAGCCCTAGAATTTCAAAATCTTTTTTGTATTCGGCAATGTATCTTTCAGAAATATCTCCGGCAGTTTTATTTTCAGTTAGAGCTTTTTTGATGATGCGATCATCAATATCTGTAAAGTTAAGGGCGTACTCGACCTGATAGCCTGCCTTTTCAAACCAATTGCGAACCATATTGAAAAAGACCGGTCCTCTAAAATTTCCTACGTGTAAAAAATCATAAACAGTCGGACCGCAAACATAGATTCGAATTTTGCCCGCTTCAAAAGGTTTAAAATCTTCTTTTTGTCTAGAAAGTGAGTTGTAGATTTTTTGGGTCATTTTAAACTCGCCATTACTTTTTCAGCTCGCTTCACAAGAGACGCTTTTTCCATAAGTGGAACAAGAATTTTCAACTCAGTTCCTTGAGGTTGCCCGATTACAGCAACACGAATCGGTTGAAAAAGATTTTTCCCCTTAGCACCCGTTTCGTTCTTGACCGTATCTTGCATTTTCAAAAATTCAGATTCAGTGAATTTTTCACCGCTGTGAGATTTTAAAAGCTCGGTCCATTTTTTCAAGACAGCTTTTGTCGGCTCCCATGCAAGAACTTCTGCTGATTCATCTTTGATGTCGAATTTTGAGTCATCTAAGGCCGTATAAAATGTCACGCCATCAACAAGCGTTTCCATATAAGATTTAAAAACCGAAATCGAAGAATGCGCCCAGGACTTATCGTCATAAGGTAATTCTAAACCAGCATTTTTTAAAAAAGGCTCTGTGTGATTCCAAAGTACTTCATTGGACATTGCCCGCAAATATTGAGAGTTCATCCACTTCAATTTCACGCGGTCAAAAACCGCACCTGATGGATGAAGCCGATCAACGCTGAAAAGCTTTATAGTGTCTTCGCGATTAAAAATTTCTTTCTGATCCGGATGAGACCATCCCAAAAGCGTAATGAAATTTAACAAAGCTTCCGGCAAATAACCTTCTTCTTTAAATTGAAAACAAGAAGTCGCTCCACGGCGTTTACTCATCTTCTGTCGATCTTCATCGAGTACCAGCGAAATATGCCCGAAGTAAGGCGCTTGCCACTTCATTGTTTCATAAATCATGAGCTGGCGGAGCGTATTCGGCAGATGCTCTTCAGCGCGGAGCACGTGACTGATCTTCATCAAGTGATCGTCAACCGCGCAGCAGAAATTATAAACAGGCATACCGTCAGAACGTAAGAGCACAAAGTCGCCAACCATGTCTGAAGGAAATCTAACTTCACCGCGGACAAGATCATTCACGATGTAATCTTTTTTAAGGTGTTTTGTTTTAAAACGAACAACTGCAGTTTTACCTGTTTTCAACTCCGCTTGCGCTTTTTCTAAAGGCCATTCTGCATAGGGCGATTGGATATGAGGGTTTTTCCCTTCAGAAATAAGGCGCTGACGTTGAGCTTCGATTTCTTCATCTGTCATGAAGCAATAATAAGCATTGCCTGCATTTAGAATTTCTTTTGCGACATCTAAGTAAATATCAATTCGCTGAGATTGCTTGTACGGACCATAAGATCCCAACTCAGTCTTAGCATCCGCAGTCGGACCCTCGTCCCACTGAAGACCTAACCATTGAAGATCGCTCATCACCATCTTTAAAGATTCTTCAGTACTTCGTTCGACATCAGTATCTTCAATTCGAAGAATAAATTCCCCGCCTTGGTTACGAGCGAAAAGATAATTGTAATAAGCTGAACGGGCTCCGCCTACGTGGAGGTAGCCTGTTGGACTGGGTGCGAATCGAACTCTGATTTTTTGAGACATAATCCGAGAAGAATGCCCGAGGAGTAATAAATTGTCACTGGTAGATTAGGTCGAGGATTAATTCATAGATTGGAAATACTCGAGAGTCCTTTATAAGGACTCTCTTAAAAGGCCGGAGCTTCTAAGAAACTCCGAAAATCTGCTTTACTTCGTCTTCTTGAAATAACTCTTCTTTATTCGTTGCTAAAGTCAGCTCTTTCAAAAGAAGATTGCGAGCTGTGTCGAGCATCTTTCTTTCACCGAAAGAAAGCTCTTTATCAACTTTCAACACGAATAGGTCTCTTAAAACTTCAGCGATTTCATAAACAGAACCCGTCTTAATTTTTTCCATGTATTCACGGTAGCGACGGTTCCAAGTTTGATTATCAATTTTAACGTTTTTCTCTTTTAAAATGCCCAATACTTTTTGAGCTTCGTCTTTAGAGATAATAGGGCGTAAGCCAACAGAAACCACGTTGTGACTTGGGATCATGATCTTCATGCCTGTTTCAATAATAAGGATAGAATAAAAAGTCTGTTTGTTTCCCAGGATTTCTTTTGTCTCGATAGCCATAATTCTTCCAACACCGTGACCGGGGTATACAGCGTGATCGCCAACCTTGAATGCTGTCATTGAGACCTCTTTCAAATACATACAGAGCTCGAATCCTCTAAGACGGATTCTATGCGAGCTAATTTTTGAGCCTCATCATGTATAGCAAAATTGACGCGAAGTCGCAATGAAAGCCCTCATTTCCATGAAAGGAATGCGATGGGCCTAAAATCATTTCAATTTGAAGCCCAAAAGCGCTAAGGGCTTTAAACGAGCTCTCTTACTTAGTCCGAATTACTAATGAAAACGGCTGCTTACCAGCTTTTCCAGAGGCCACTTGTCGGCCCAAAATCTTCACTTTATACTGACCTACGCGTGCAGATTTTTCAAAGAATTCGAAATTGTTCACTGAATCAGAGGATGAATGCTGAATGCCGGGGCCGGTGATTTCTAAATTTAAATCATTTACGAGTGCTTTGCCTGCAGACTCAGCAGCCGGGGCATCATTCCAAACAAGCATAACCGTGAGCATAGAATCCTCTGTTAATGTCACATCAAATTCTTGAGATTCTCCCGTTGCAATCCCCTGCTTTTGATCAACAACAGTCGTCGTTTTAGAATCCGCCGAAGTTTGAGCTTTCATATTCACCAAACCAAAACCCTGATCTGCATTAGGTCTTGTTGTTAAAATTTCCTGGCCACTAGATGTTCCGCCTTCACCAAACTGACCTGGAAAAAGATCAGTCGCAAAACTCATCATGAAAGCTTTAACTAAACTTGAGCTTGGTTTCTCTTGTTTAAATTTTGCTTGCAGCATTTGTCTAGTGACTGCCGCTGCACCCGCAACGAGTGGTGTCGACATTGAAGTTCCGCCTGACCATGCATACTCTTCGCCGTACTTACCCCAAAGTTCTTGTCTTTTGGGATGATGAGAAATCGTGCTCAAGATATTTGTTCCGGGTGCTACGATCTCTGGCTTGATACGACCGTCATCAGTTGGTCCACGAGAAGAAAAAACTGCAAGCCCTTGTGGATTATCTGAAAGTTTAGAACTCCAAAGTGGCTCTGCTGACCAATTTTCTTTTGCAGGGCCCAGTTCTGAGATTTTTCGCTGAATGCCACCTTTGAGTTCATAATTTTCTGATGCACCAATTGTAAAAGTATTTTTCGCAGTCCCTGGTGATCCAATTGAATCCGCATCAATGCGTCCGTCCTTATTCGCATCAACACCGCTGTTGCCGGCCGCAAATAAAATAAGTAGATCTGGATTATCAAAAGCAAACTCGTCTACTTGTCTTGCGAAAGAATCGTAGCCACCAAAATTTCTTGCTTGGCCCCAAGAATTTGTATGAACCGATGCACCTGAATCAATTGCTGATTTAAACATGTCACTTAGTTTTGTTGGCACCATTAAGTTGTTCAGCATCGGGGACCATAAAGAGTGAACTAGAAGTTTAGCCTCGTGTGCTCCGCCCTTGAAAGCGCCATTAGAAGCCGTTCCACGACTTAAGACAGAGCCTGCAACGTGAGTTCCGTGGCCCATTGGATCTTCCCATGAACGACCGAATGGTGCGAAATTTTTCCCGCCTGCAATTGCATTTAAAAAATCAGCGTGAATGTTTTGAGTCTCCCCACGGTCAAGACCCGTGTCACCCATCGCAACGACTTGGTTAAGGCCTTTGAAACCCGCGGCCCAAGCATCGTCAAAATTCATCACTTTAGTTCCTGTTTCAAAACCGGTTACTTCAGTCGCACTAACAGAATTTGAAGTAACACCCAGATCAACACTCAAAGTTTTAAAATCAGGAAGATGGCTTAAAAAAGCAACTTGATCCAATTTTGAAATTTCAAAAAGGTCGCCGTAAGAGGCACGAACCACAATGTAATCTGCTTGAAAATGGAGAACGAAAACTTTTTCCATCGAAGCCAGCGTCTTCAATGCTTTTTTAGTATCTTTAGAAGAATAGGTACGAATTAACACCACTCGGGATTGAGTTTCATTTAATACCGATGGCTTTTCTAAATCCGATGCCCACTTCCATAAAGCTAAGTAGGGAAGCCAAGCTTCTTGATGAGTAATGGTTACTGGTTTTTCTCCGCGAACTACTAGTGCCGAATCTGGAATAAACTGCAAAATTTCAAAACCGTTCATCCGGAATTCTAATTTAGTCGTTTCAGTGATCGGCTGAGAGAATGAGACGAGCCAAGTTTTGCTGATATCGGCCTCATCAGTTTTTCCAACCATTTTAGCGGGATCAAAAACTTCTGAATGAATTCGCACCAAGCTTCCTGCTTGAACGAATGATGAAAGAGACAAAATCGTTACAACAACAAACGCCTTAAAATCCATGGCATTCTCCTTTTATAGGTTACTCTCTAAACTCTGTTTAAAAATCAAACCACGACTTGGGAATAGACTGAAGAAAATAGAGCAAAAAACCTTGGGCTTCTTGCGTCAAATTTTCATGTGACAGTTAGCTTATCGATGCGATTGCGGCTGGGCCATGAGCTTTAAAAAGTTCTTCTTTCAAACATTGGTGATCTTTTAATTTAAGCGATGGATCTTTTTTCATAAT
>JAYTJV010000084.1:0-3709 GCA_043730825.1 Pseudobdellovibrionaceae bacterium | reverse complement strand
TAGAAGTTAATACTTTTTGATTGATCGGTTTCAAAATGTAATCTGAACCACCGGATTGATAAGCTTTTTCAATCAATTCTTCGTTCGGTAGAGTTCCAATGATAAAAATAATGGGAGTACTTTTCGCATGCGGCATGAGTCGAACATTTTGAGCAACTTCGTAGCCATCCATAGTCGGCATCTTGATATCGAGTAGAATGACTGCAACTTCATTTTTTTCGATAAATTCGAGCGCAGCTTTACCCGAACTGAACTTGAATACCTCGCAATCGAGAACTCTTAAAGGAATTTCGAGGGCAAGCAGATTGCCTTCATAGTCATCAACTAAAACAATCTTTGGTTTAAAATTGTCAGTTGATGGACTCAAATCCAATGTCACTCCTCATTGATTTACGTGCTTGTACCATTTTACCAACCTTACCGGTAAGTTCACTGAAATTAACGAAAAACTGGAGGCTTTGGTAATACTTTTGCCCAATAAAAAGAGTTTTTGTGCTTTGGCAAAATTACGAGCACATACAAGAGCAAAACTGGTCGAAATTATGAAATTATTTTTGAATTGTTGTAATAACTTCCGCTGAAGATGCCTTCACATGTTCTTGAATTGGCTGCAGTCGGCCACTCAAAATTTTCTGGAGGAACTGTTCTATGATGGCATTTGCTCCCATATTGTTTTGAGCTTTTGCAAATCCGTGCCCTTCATCTGGAAATAAAACATACTCGACCGGAATTTTTTTAGAAACCATCGCATTATAGATTTGATCAGCCTCGGCTTTTTTAACTCGAGGATCATTAGCGCCTTGAAGAATCAGAAGTGGCTTTTTGATCTTTTCAATATGATTGAGCGGAGAACGTTCTTTCAGCAGTTTTCGTCCACTTGCAGTTTGCGGGTTTCCAACACGTTGATACAGATTAGCTTTAAAACTCTCCCAATAAGGTGGCACCGTGCTAAGCAAAGTTTCTAAGTTTGAGGGGCCGACAATATCAATTCCAGCTGCAAAATTATCAGGAGTAAAAGTCAATCCCGCAAGTGCCGCATAACCCCCGTAAGAACCACCCATGATCACAACTTGTTTTTCATTTGCGTAACCTTTGTTAACCGCCCATTTGACTGCATCGATTAAGTCATCATGCATTTTACGGCCCCACTCACCGTCACCTGCATTCAAAAACTTTTTGCCAAAGCCAGTTGATGCGCGAAAGTTTACACTTAAAACATGATAACCACGATCCGATAACCACTGATGATATGAATTATATCCGTAGGCATCGCGTCCCCATGGCCCACCGTGAACAAGAAGTACCATTGATTGGCCAGCCTGGTTTTTCGAACGCGTGAGGTAAGAAACGAGTTTGAACCCATCTCGAGATTCAATCTCAACAGGTTCCATCACATTAAGTCGCTCAGCATAAGGCAAAAGTGATTTTCGAGCATAGAGCGCATCACTCAGTTTTTTCTTTTTCACATCATAGAAATAATAAGCAGCAGGTTTATTTGAACCTTGAGTCAGTACAACCCATTGATCTGCTTCCAAGCTCATCGAAGGTATCACAATGTCGGATTCTAGTTTCTTTTGAATATCCTCGAAATGCTTTTGCAAAGTTGCGTCTAGAAATTTAACTTCGCGTTTGAAATAATTTGAGGTAGCCCAAAGCGGAGTTCCCGTTTTCGGATGAAGCCTTACGCCTTGTATATCAGATCGTTCATCACTTGCTAAAACGGTATATTGATCTGTTTTCAAATCCCACAATTTAAGGTCTGCTTTATCCTGACCGCGACTATCAAGAAGATAAATCACGCTACCATCCGGTGAAATTTCGTCAGCTGCAAACATGAGGCTGTCTTCAAATGGAATTTCCATTTTCTTCGCGAAAGACTTTTTAGCTGAGTTCCAAATATAGATCGTAGAACCGCCGTTTGATTTCGATTTGCTTGCTAAAACTGGAACGAATTCCTGATTAAACAAGATGCCAGAAAAGTTTTCTTTGTTGGTAAATAAATTCGTTTGCTTCTTAGTATCTAGATTTAAAATTTTATAATCGAAGTATTTGGGATCTCGACTGTTTGTCATTATAACGACTTCATTGGGCCGAGTATGACTTAGCTTTGTTACGTTAGTTTGCGTTTTCCCAGGAGCTGCGATCTCTGTTGTTTCCCCCGTCATCGTATTGAGAGTATAAAGACCGTAGTTCTCGTCACCGGCGCGGTCCTGACTGAAAACTAAAGTGCCAGGTTTAAAAGTCCAATCAAAAGAAAAAATTCCGCGCTTATTATCATTCGTGACAGGCTTTGCAGTTTCTGGTTTCCCAAAATTCTGAACCCAGATATTGAGAACTCCCTGATGTTCTGCTAAGTAAGCGATTTGTTGACCATCCGGACTAATTTGCACACCTGTAATATCCGGGTTTCCAAAAAGAACTTCCCGAGGAATGAATTCACTATTCACTTGAACCTTCTTATCTGAAGTTTGGCATCCGCCGATTGTAAGAACTAAAAACGAAAATACTG
Organism: Pseudobdellovibrionaceae bacterium; assembly: GCA_043730825.1. Taxonomy (GTDB): domain Bacteria; phylum Bdellovibrionota; class Bdellovibrionia; order Bdellovibrionales; family Bdellovibrionaceae. The sequence continues at coordinate 1,200 of JAYTJV010000084.1, read as the reverse complement.
TAAAATATAACAAAGATTTCAAAGGTGACGCTCCTATTGATGAAATAAGCCCGAGTCGAGATCTTTTAAACAATAATCAATTGTAAAAAAAGTATGCGACTCGAGAGCCTAAAAACAAATAATAGAAAAGTATCCAAATTTCGCAAGTTAAAAGTCAAGTCATGCTTATGTCTTCGATCAATTTAGACAAGACGATGCTAGCAGCACAAGGAAGTTATAATTGCGGGCTCTGTATGGCGGCGCTGCGCTGACTTGTTAACCCCGCGCTCCGGTGCTTCTCTTTTCGAGTGTATAACTAACCCCGATAACTTGGCTTTTTTCTTTTCGAATTAACGGCTAACCCGAACGCTTCTGGTTGTTTCTTTTCTTTCCATGTTAACGGCTAACCCGAACGCTTAGGCTTTTTTCTTTTCGCGCGGATAATAAGCCCAAAAGCCTCCATCTGATTTAGTATTTGATAATCGAGGCCTTTTTCAAAGTCCCTCCCCCAAGATAAAATTCGAGTAAAGGGGCGAAGGATAAAAATTTCTTTCAATTGTGGTTTCGATTTACGAATCTTCATTGATAAAACTGAAGTGAGCGACCGAATAAATTTGATATAATCTTTACGATTTTTGATTCGAATCAGACAATGAATGTGACTCCAATTCAGAGCTAAATCATAAAGCTGAACTCCAAATTTTTTAGCTTGAGAACGAACCAGATTCTCTAAGCTCAAATTCCCAGGATTAAAAAGATTCTTGTGTGTCGATTTCAAAACTAAATGAATGGGATGTTTCGTTGAAAGTGGTCGTCTGACTTTGCGCTTCCCTTGCAAAAGAGCTCCACCAAATTCTTTTTTATAATTTTTCAGAAAACCAAATGAAGTTTGTCGCATACACAAAATACCTTTCAAGACTTTTTCTTCAACCAAGTATCTTATAGCATGAGATTTCAAGTGCACTTTTGACTGACGGTCACGATGTGTGCTTAAAGTACCTTTAAAAGCACTGGGACCTTCGCCCCGCTACGATCACTGCAAAAAATAAATTAAAAAGGAAAGGTAAATTTTTTTGCTTTTATCAAAGAGCTAGAGCTTCAAAAAAGTCGTCAAGAATATTTTTCGAAATTATAAAATTGCTGCATGAGCAAAATGATATACCTCGCATTGTCAATATTGTCGAATCGGATTCAATGTTATGCGAACACGCCCTCACACGC
>JAYTJV010000083.1:0-35458 GCA_043730825.1 Pseudobdellovibrionaceae bacterium | reverse complement strand
TAAAGATCAGCTTATTAGTCACTTAAGACCAAAAAAAGAGGCCAGACCCTAATTGGGATCTGGCCTCTTTCATTTTAATCAACAGTATCGTAAGTCACATCGCCTTGAATTTTTCGGACATTTTCTCTGGCATCATTCTCAAGTTTCGTTTGAACCTTCAAGACCATGTCGTCAGAAATTTTCATAGCTTTCATTTGTTCAACAGCTTCAGAAACTGGATTTTGAGCAAACTCTTTTGTCATCTCATTAAGCTTTGTCTTTTCTTCTTCCACTTTTCGTTTTTTGAGCTCAATTTTCTGGGCATGAACCGATCCATGGGAACACTTAGCGATCCTTGCAACCTCTCGATAAGAAAGTCCGGCTTCAAGCAAAGATTCAATCAGAACAGAATTTCTTTTGCGTGCTCGACCAATTCTGATTCCCTTGGCTTTCGCATTTTTCATCCCGGCAATAACCCGCTCTCGAATTAATTCACGCTCGAGCTGGCTCAGGCATCCTAAAATCGTAAAAAGCGCAATTCCCATTGGTGAATTTGTATCAAGGGCTTCCGTGATGGAATGAAACCTCACAGACTTCTCACGAAATTTTTCTAGAGCCTTAAGTAGGTGAGTGGTACTTCGGGCAAAGCGCGAGAAAGCAAAAACCACAACTTGTTCAACCAATCCTTCTTCCACTTTTTGCATCATGCGGTTTAGAGCAGGTCTACTTTCCTTAGCCCCCGAAATTCCATGATCAGCAAAGATCTCAAAGTTATGAATATTATTTTTTGAAGCCCAATCGGTGAGGGCTCGGGTCTGACTTTCGGCACCTCCAACTTGGTCCATGGTTGAAACTCGAATATAAAGGCAAGAAACTTTTGACGACATCAAACCTCCAAAATGAAAAGGCCCAAGAGCGGAACCCTTGGGCCTTAAATAAAGTAACAATTTAAAAAACTAATTATTTTGTGAGCAGGCGAGTGAACTTGGAATAGGAAATGATTCCTCGTTCAGATTTCTCAGCCGCAAGTCCTAACATTACCAGAGTGCAAGATTTCAGCTGACCCACAAGAGCCAGCGAAATCCCAATCCAAATCACAAATGAATAAAACCGAAATAGTCCCAACATTTTCAAAACCTCCTATTAAAAGTTAGCCTTCCTGCGTAAAAGAGGTGAAGAAATTGAAGAGTAAAACAGAGTAGGGTGTCCCAGGATTTTTCGTGGCGGGCTCAACCCACCACTTTTAAACCCGCCACCAGCCCGCCATAGACCGGGCTTTTCTCGGTAGAACACGGTACATCCTGGACTTTGAAAAAATGACCTAACTGCTTGCTATTACTCAATATTGTTAATGTTTCTAACGACTTATAAATTTCACTGAATAGGACTTAAAATCCTGAGCTTCCTTTACAGGGGCGTGCCGGTTCAAGTCCGGCCCGAGGCACCAACTTCTCGAAGGATATCGAGAGGTTGGAAGAACACACAAACCCGCTTTTTCAAGCGGGTTTTTTAGTTTTGGGAACTGTCAATCCGCCACCTATCCACCACTCCTTTCGTTGAGTGATGAAAAGTCCTGAGACATTTAGGAAAAAGTCCTGGGCCAATCCCTAAAGAGAAAGTAGTATTTCGATATGGCTGTTCGTATTCCTAATATTAAAAGCTGGGTTCTTTCTCCGCACGCTGCCGAGAGAATCATTGAGCGTAGGATTTCCATTCAAGAGCTAAAACTTGTTTTAGAGGAGCCGGACTTTGTAACTCATCAGGGTCCCAAATATATTTTTTCAAAATCAATTTCAAACCGTTTAGATAATCATATCGCCGCTGTCGTCATCGAAAAAAAGGAGGATTTATGGCTGGTCATAACCGTCATGGTGAACTTTCAAAAAAAGTAAAGTCTCAGTATCCAGAAATCTATTTAGATCATGATTCTGACTTTGCATCGATCAAGATAGCTAAGGGAACAGAAGCAAAATCCTACATCAAAGATGGTTTTGTTTTTTGCGAGGACTCTAAGGGGCGGGTGATTGAGGTCCAGATTTTAAACTTAAGTGACTTGAAGTCTGGTAAGAAGCCAAAACGAACTGCGTAGTTCGAAATTGTTTGCGTAAGCTATCAGAGCTTGGTTGTGATTAGATTCATTTGTTTACCGAACACCGCAGAACAGCATTTACATTTTCCAAGAGCTCGCGATCTGGCAAGCAAATGAATAGTCTGATATGGGTTACTTTGGCGGAGGCAAAATGATCATTTCTATGCTTCACCTAAACTTACAGAACGAGGTCTACAATGAAGTTTTCTTTAAGCCTTGCAGGGATGTTTTTGCTCTGTTTTTTTCAAGCAAATGCTGCCACCAACTCTTGGTATTACGACTCGAAAGGACCTCAATTTCAGTTCAATCGTTTTCTCAACGGTTGTTATGATCTTCAAGGAAAAACGGGCCTCAATCCGCAATATATAGGCGAATGCGGAGATTTGCGCCAAGCTGATTTGTCTCAAAAAACTTTTTCCGGAGCTAACTTTAACGGAGCCGACTTAAGAGGCGCGCAACTACAAAACTCTGATTTCACAAAAGCTGACTTTAGAGCTGCCGATCTTCGATATGCAAACTGGGAAAACACAAAGTTTTCGCAAAGCTTAATCAATTCTGAAACAAAACTTCCTTTCGATGCTTCCTACGCTAAAAAACTTAATATGTGGGACACCAAGTACAGTGAGCTTGATAGAATGCTCAGTCAAGAAACGACCAACTGGTTGAAATCTCCTGGCCAGGCTGTCCCCCCTTCAGTCATTTATTATATTTCCTTAGATGCCGACTACTTGTACAGCTACGGAAAATTAATCCATGAATCACTGAAATCCTGCACTCTTTTATTTATTGATTATCTTGTTAAAAATCGAAACTTCCCAATGAACGGCACTTATCAGTATTTTCGTCCCTATTTTGAGTCAGCGATGACAGGATGCAAAGATCTTAAAGATAGTTTAGCACAGGTTCATTATCTTCTTTCTCAAGGAGCAGATCCTAATCTTGTGGTCGACTCTGAAACTCCACTCTGGCTAGCTGTTTCTTATGGGTACTCTGATATTGCCGAGACACTGATCAAGGCCGGCGCAAAAGTGGATATCGAGCGCGATGGCACAAACCTGATCGCACTAGCTGCTTTAAACAGACGTGCTTTTCTTATGCCTCTTTTGCTAGCGGCTGGCTTAGATGTTAATAAATGTAAACTTCAGGGTAACCCTTGTTCAACACTTGAACTTGCAATTTCAAAGAATGATAAAGATGCAATTAAATTTTTATTATCAGTAAAAGCCGATGCTTCCATTTCATATAATCGGCCTTCGCTTCTTGATTACTTCGACGATATTGACTCAATAGACTTACTTATAAATGCCGGAGCAAATATTAAGACTGCGACGATTCACAATCGCACTCATGAAAAGACAATCGAATACTTGGTGCAAAAAGGTGCGAACATCGATTCTCGGGACAAGGAAGGAAGTACCCTTTTGATTAAGGGTATGAAAAGCCGAAATTTCAAGCTTGTTGATTTGGCTCTTAAGTTAAAAGCAGACATCAATGCCAAAAACAAAGAAGGACTGACTGTTTTAAGCTGGTCCTTTAAAGACCCATACGTCCGTAAAGATTGGTTTCAAAAACTATTGGATCTTGGTGCTGATTCCAATGTGCCGTTTGTTCTAAACGGCCATTATGCGAACGAGATCAGGATTGTTTCCAGTGTTGATGCCGTTCTATCAAATAATTTCGATCGTTATTATTTGTACTTTATGCCGATGGCACGCAAGGGCTTAAAGCTTAATGAGATCCAAACCGACGCTCCGACTTCAAACGCTAACCGTTATATTTTGGCGGTCGCAGATAGATATATGTCAAAGGTTACGCAAGCTGAGATTGAGGAATTACAAAAACTTGGCGCTGATCTTTCAATTCGAATTAAGGATCGTCAAGTTGAGAGACCTAGCAGCAAAATCATTTCAAGAGGCTATAATCAGTACTTTTTAACACATACTGAAGCAACTCAAGTTGACGTCTCGATGGCCTGGGCGCTCAGTCATATACCGGAGTTTTTACAATTGTACTCACGCCTAGGCTACGATATTTCTGGGCCACAAACTACACGTGGTGACTATTTGATTCACAAGACAATTTATACCACAGATCAACTTGAGTCTTATCTGCAGAACGGCCTTTCGCTCAATACCCTGAATCCTGAAGGGCAAAATTTATATTTCTATTATAATGGTGATGAGACATGGGACTCTTTAAAATCCCATAAAATTCCTTTAATCAAAGAAGATAAAGAAGGAACCTCCCTTTTGGCATTTGTTGTGCGTGATATTTGTTCTGCAAAAACAGTCGAAAAAATCAAAGAACTCATAGCTCAAGGAGCGAACCCACAACTCATCAGTAAAAAATATAATTTAAGTTTAGCTCAGGCCATATTAGCTAATGTAGACAGGGAAGCTGATGTCGCTTGCGCAAAGACGCTTTTAACGGCTTTAAAAAACAATAAATTAGAATTCAATTCCCAATGGAATATGCAGTTGGAAAAAGGGGAAATCACGCAAGGATTCGGGACACTCATGCTGATGTTGGGCTCAGGCTGGAGTGGTCTTTTGCGAAACATCGAACTCAACGACTCGACTCAAACCTCTTACGTAAATCTCATCAAATTTATTGTTTCCATGGGTTACAAACCCGAATTAGAAGAACAGTACATTGCAAATGGAAAACAGAAAAATGATCTTTTACAACATGCCTATGGTCTTCACTTCATGGACCTTGTCATCTATTTAAAGTCCCGAGGTTTTAAAGACAAGTCGTACAAGTTCGAAGACTCTAAACAATACAATCCACCGGCCAACGCTTGCGAAATGTTTCCGAAAAGTAAAACACATAAGCCTTTTGAACAAGGATGCCTTTCAACGTCGACAGGATTAATTTGGTCGGTCTCTGAGAAAGCCGGCGAAAGCTATGATTCCAAAAAGCACTACTATTATTGTAAAAGCCTTCCCGGCGCCTGGACGGTACCGCCGCTCCAGCAACTTATGTTGGAACATTTCTCGAAATCAGCAAAGTCCGGTTTATTTGGCTATGGATATAATGATGACAAAAACTTTTTCGACCTTTCAAAGGGTCGAGTAAAAAAAGAAACAAAAAAAGAGAATATTTATTATCTCTGCGTGAAGCCTGCTTATTCCTGGCAGTAAGAATGAATTTCACCCGAACACTTATTTCATGAGGCACTTGCCGTTATTTTTTTTGAATAGCGGCAATTGTTGGATTTAAGAAGAGCCGAGGCACTGATTGCAACCACGGGCCTGTTACAAAATAACAGGTCTTGTTTTGGTTCCCGGCATTTTGAACTCCGGGACTTCAGAGTTCTCCAATTGGATGGCCAAGACCGCCTGCTGGTTCGAACAGAATCCTCATGGTGCCATTTGGCTCAAAAGGTCCGCTTTCATTTCTTTTCGGAAAATCGCTGTTTTTTGTCCCCATCTGAAAGTGCTCAACATGGATATATTTACGCTGGCCAAAATTGAACTTCGAAAGATTGGTTTTTATTCGCGAATGAGACCGTTATCAATGGCGACTTGTGCGTGCGTATCAACTCGCGTTGATACGTAGGATAGTAAATTGCATTGAATACAATTAAGTCAGTTAGCAGAAATTCTTTCAGAAGTTTGCTTTCTTTCGTACTGAGCGTAGTTAATCAGATTAAAGACCATCATCTCGCCAGACGCAGTTGTGGTATCGAAATTTTCTCTTAATGTTACAAAGCTTGCTTTATGATCTTTCAGTAAATCCCAGACTTCGCAGAAGTCTCTAATGTTTCGATTTAAACGAGAGAGTTCAGTTGATATAATTAAATCAATGCGTCCTATTTTCACATCATTTAGCATGCGTAAAAATTCAGGCCTACCTTTCATATTTTTCGCAGACTTTCCTTCGTCGCAGTAAATATCAACGAGCATTCCCCAGTTCGGTTCACGCTTATTTTGAAACTCAATGTATTCTAAAAGTCTATTTTTCTGAGATACCAGTAGATGTTTTATGAGTCGCACAATGCGTTCATTGTACTCATCTCGCTTTATTTTGACTTCAACTCTTTCGACCTCCATTGCAAATTCATCTTTATTCTTCAAATTCAAACTTTATTACCTGTCTTCATCAATGCACCTCCTTATTTAAATTTATTTGCCGTTCATCTCCTGTTTTAAAATCTACCTCTAACCCTATCATCTTTAACACCCTGAAAATAGCCAAAATCTCTGGGCTCCGGTTCGTGACCACCTTCACTCAACTTGTTGGGTGGGGGTGGTCACGAAGAAACTTGTTTCAGGAGCCCAGAGGTTTTGGCGGCGCAAACACTTGGACTTGTTTATTAAAATGAGTGTTTTGAATTTTGGATTCTGCTCCATCATAACCGAATGGATTTTCGGTTATGATTCGGTTATCAATTTTTATTTTTTTAGCTATTAGACAATATAGTTAATCGTAAAAAGAAAAAAACCCGCGGACTCAAAGTCAGCGGGTTTCGATTTAATCCTTGGTAAACTAACAAGTGTTTATTGATTAAGACATTGAGCGAATGAGGGAATGTTGAACGTTTTTTTTCCACAAAATTGGATTTGCACAGTCGTAACATTGTTAATTGTACTAGCATTTAAGCAGGTGAGCCAACCAGCTCTAGTACGTATTACGTCGTTGCAAGCAATTATTTTCTCACTTGAAGCCGATAAGTGTGTGGCAGCATTTAAACATTCGCTAAATCCTAAATTCGTCCGTGTTGTAGATGAACATGCTTTGATTTTCTCTGCCGTAACATTTTTGTACGACAACATTGATAAACAATAATTATAAGAAACTGCATTGCCAGTCACTTCGGCACAAGTGGATTCCAACTGAGTCATTGCGAGTGTGTTTGAGACTGTCAAAAAAACAGACAAAAGACCAAAAACATCTAAAAAATTTTTCATTTAAACCTTCCAATTCAATTTTAAGTATAAATTCTGAATACAATCTCAAAAGTTGCAATTTTAGGTCCCAAAAAGACGATTCAATACGGGGGCTCTCAAACCAAATGGTATTCAGCCTTAAAACGAATTGTTTCGCACTGACTTATTGGCTTTCCTACAGCATTAAATCAATTATAAGCCATCCAGTATTCCATTTTCTCAATTTGAGACGTCTAGCAAACATTTGCATAATGATATCAATTTTGATATCATATTTCATATGAGTAAGACCGATAAGTTATTAGCAAAACTTGAAAACGGGACGATTTCAGCCCATGAACTCAGAACGCTTTTAGGTCACCTGGGGTGGGTCTTGGCCAGACAAAAAGGCTCGCACGAGCAGTGGTTAAAAAATGGCAAAGTGATAACACTTGCCACTCACTCGAAAGATTTGAAGCCGTATCAAATAAAACAAGTATTGAAAGCATTGGAGGAATAATGGCATTACCAAAAAAAATAAAAGAACTGATTCCGTATTACTCTTACAACATTCATTACTCAGACGAAGACAAAGCTTATGTCGTATCTGTGGATGAGCTTGCAAGCTGTATGACTCATGGGGATTCTGCGGCAGAGGCTTTAGAAATGGCACATGAAGCTGTTCAGGGCCACCTTGAGGTTTTGCTTTCTCAAAAACAAGATATTCCAGAACCTATTTCAAAAATTAAGGCGAGCGGCGATTTTCTAGTCAGGAGCAATCCTGAGCTTCATCAAAAACTGATCCGAAAATCTCATCAAGAAGGGTATAAAAGTTTGAATAAGTTTGTCGTCGATAAACTTGAAGAAATTGTCGAAAAATAGCTATCGAGATTATGGTTGGGATTTTTTCGCATTTTGCCTTACAAAGGCTTCTGACGCCTCTATAGTTTTAGCGACCTTTTTAAAATTGCCAAACCTCAAAATCAATAATTGAAAATCTATAGGTAGTAAAGCCTTCGGCTCTGCCACCTCATCGACCTCAAACTCGAATAAAACCGAACTAGCACCCGAAACCGGTTCTTCTACCCCGGCTTCTCGCGCACCAAAATTTGCAAAGCCAAATTTTTCTGTTTTTTTGTCTAGGGCGCTAGTGGTTTTGGTGGTTCTCCTTTTGAGCCTTTCGTTTGTTCAGTTCATTTTTTTCCTAAACTATAGTGGCCTTACTGCCTCGCAAGTTATCATGCTACGCAATAAAGATTCATGCCTTGATCGTGTCTTTACTTAAGGGTTCCACCAATTACCACTTGCTACCATCATTCCTAGCAGCTGCAGCTCGTAATCGTAGTAACCGGTAGCAGGTTGTGACGCCGTCAGATTCCACAAACTATTCAAGAATGGTTGAAACCGCGCATCTACAAGCGCTCCTGCCAAGGCAGGGCCGGCAAAAGACGGAGACGCATAACCTGGACTGTTCGCAAGTGGTGTCCCATCTAGCCTGTATCCCATTGCAATCAATGAAGAGTCGCCGCCAGTTTTATTGTTTAAAAAATCAATCAATTTGCCAGCTACATCCCGTGATCTTACGTCCCCCGAAGTTACGTAATCAGCTCCCAAGCGGAGCGGTATGCGGCACGCATTCCAAGCGTAAAAGCCTTCTGTCGCGGATTCGATTCGGTTTCCCGGCGACGGGACCGGATTGCCTGGTAAACCGACTATGAAATCTGGAATTAAGCCGGTACTAGCTGCAAAGTTGCTTTGCATAAAACTCATGAGTTCAAAACTTTTATTAATCACAGTGTCCCAGTAAACATCGCCAGTTGCTTTTTTGAAAGAACGGAAGTGAGCAATCATATAGTCTGATGTTCGCGATATATCCGGCGCTGGTCCGCCTGTTGTGTAGCCGGCTGGGCTCATGTTGTGAGCTTTCATGGCATTAATTGTTTTGATTGCTTCGGCTTTATAATTAATTGCACCAGTGGAGCCCCATTGACGGTCCGCCATTAAAAGTGCCATGGCAATATCTAAGTCACCATCTATGGCGTTGTAACCGCTACCAGAACTTGAACAGTCATTATTAACTCTCCATTCCATAAGGTTGGGGTTAACCATATATGCAGGATGGGCACGAGCAAATTTAAATAATCCATCGAACAGGCTGCGGGCGTTAGGATCGTAGCCTGACATGAAAGCGGTGATCAGCATTCCATACGAAATACCTTCGGAAACAGCCGCATAACTATTGTTAAATTTCACATAGCTACCACCACACCCGACAACGATTGTTTGTTTCCATGAGTTGTAAAGATTTTGAACGGCCACATCTTGTGTCGCTTGCGTGGCTACAGTTGGCCTGATGCCCGCCACGTAGGGTATTTTACGAGACCCAAATGGGTAGCCTTGACCGCTAAGATCTGCAGGCGCCCGGTCTGGAACACTAGCACTAGCAGCCGCAACACTTATTTTATCGACTAACAAATTGCGATCACCATTTGATATAGCATCGTTTAAAAAGGCAACAGCAATGCGGTGAACTCCGGCAGAAACAGAGACCCTAAAAACTCTAGATGCCAAAGTTGTTTCAGTGAAAATTTGGTTACTTTGTGCGACTCCGTCGACCCGGACCTCAGTCTGGGCGCCAATTCCGTCAGCTAAAGTTGAAAAACCGGCAACCGTAATATCGTAAGTTCCTGCACTAGAAAAATTAAAACTGTTTTCAATATATCCATTTGACCAAATATTCCACAGGTTCACACCGTTTGCCAAATCAGCACCCCCGGTCGACTTTACACTCATAGATTCAGCCTCGATGGACGCGGGAACATTCGGTGTTGTGCCGCTTGGCGCTGCTGGAACCGGTGCGGCAACTGCCACTATTGAAACTTTATCCAGTAGTAAATTACGATCCCCACCGATATTCGTGTCATTTAAAAATGCGACAGCGATACGTCGAACTCCGGCAGTTACATTGATTCTAAAAGTTCGAGACGCCAAACTCGTTTCTGAAAAAATTTGCCGCCCCGCTTGCGCAACGCCGTTAACTCGAATTTCGGCTTGTGCACCAATACCGCCTGCTAAAGTAGAATAACCGGCCACTTTGACGTCGTAGGCACCCGATGATGGAAAATTATAACTATTTTCAACATAGCCGTTTGACCACAAATTATAAATGCCAGGATTTCCAGCTCCGCCCGCAGTTTTTGTCGTCATGAGCTCGGCCTCTACTGTGGCTGGAACTGTTGCTGTTGGTGCCGCGCTCGCAATAGAACTAGTTCCGAATGCGATCATTGCAGCAAAATAAACAGCGCCGATAGACTGCTGACGACATAAATTAAAATTTTTCATTTACACGACCCCCCGGAAGTACAGAAACCCATGAAAAATATTATAAATAAAGAATTTTTTGTCTTCGGGTCTGTTGTTCAAAGAATAACATGCTTCAATACTAAGAAAAAAATAATTTTAAATTCCGGATCGTTTTAAGATTGAACTTCAAAGTTATCGCAAAATTGACCAACTTGTTGATAAAAACCGCGTTGCAGCTGACAAACTTTTATACGATGGTTAAATTTCGATTTCATGGATTTTATCTAAGCTCATATAAATTTAAAATGCCTAGCGAACTATGTTCCTTGATCTTTCGTGAGACGAATTGCGATTGTCCATTAGTTTGAGCGTTGATCAAGTGCGGAAACCAAGTTAATCCTGTAGGCTTAGCTAGATTCGGAGATTTACTTTAAGATGCGTATTTTCTATTCTGATCACTATACTTTGCCACTTCCCGGAGATCACCGTTTTCCCATGGCGAAGTATAAAATGTTGCGCAATTACCTACTTGATAATCAAATTGTAGACCCAAGTGAACTTCACGAAAGCCCGATGGCTTCTGCAGATTTGATTCAGCTTGCGCATACGACAGAATATGTTGAAGCCGTTCGCACCGGTGAATTGAATATTGGCATTATTAAGCGAATCGGTTTTCCTTGGAGCCCCGAACTCTACGTCAGAAGCTGTGTCACAGTCGGCGGCGCATTAGAGGCAACCAAAGCTGCGCTTCAAGATGGAATCGCTGGAAATTTAGCTGGCGGCACACATCATGCCCATGCGGATCGTGGCGAAGGCTATTGTGTCTTTAACGATATCGCAGTTGCGACTCGGTACTTAAAAAAACATGGGCTTGCTAAAAGAATTGCGATTATTGATTTAGATGTTCACCAGGGAAATGGAAACTCGAGCATTTTAAAAGATGATTCTGAAGTTTTTGTTTTTAGTATGCATGGTGAAAAAAATTATCCGTTTATCAAGATTCCTTCACACTTGGATATTGCTTTACCTGAAGGAGTAACCGACGAGGTTTTTTTAAAAAATCTTGTTCTCGGGTTAGCAAGGGTGAAGGAGTTTAGTCCAGATTATATTTTCTATCAAACGGGTGTTGATCCTCTTAAAGAAGATAAACTGGGCAAAATGAATTTAACTTTTGATGGTTTAATTCAACGAGATAGAATGGTCTTAGAGTTTGCACGAGATCACAAGATCCCAATATCGCTGGCATTAGGTGGTGGGTACGCAGAACCAATCGAGTTAACCGTCATTGCTTACGCCAATACTTACCGGGTTGCGAAGGAAGTTTTTCCGCACGCTTGAGTTGCGTAGCATCTGCAATCAACTTATTACTTTCAGAACACAGTTGCTAGGTGCGGCCGGCTAGGTGCGGCCGGCTAATTTAATCTTTTTTCATTCTGAAGGTTCCAATATCGACTTGCGTATCCGGCAAAATCAAAGTGATTGAGCCTGTGAAATTTCCGAGACTCCAGATTTGGCCGATCCAAACAATTCTTTTACCGTTAGGTCCTTTGAATCCCATCTGGATTGCGGGGTACTCGGGTTTTTTGAGGTAATCAAGTAGCAGTTGGCTGTACCGAGCATCAAAAGTGTAAGTTTCATCTTTGTAAGCAAACGCAGTGAGCCCCGGAATGCTAGTTTCAAATGCATTATCCGAAGTTTCTCGTATCATAATTTTTTTAAACTGTTCAGTATTCACATTCCCTAAGACCGCATGGACGTCACCGCTCCAGACTCCTAAATATTGTTTATAAAAAATGAGGCTCATGTCCGATATAAATGCGAGATCCGCCTTGTCGGAAGTGTGTTCAGTTGAAGCTTTGCCATCAACGGTAACGGGACGCTGACGGTGCCATTGAAGAGAAAGATTCCCCTTCATCGTTTTTGAACTTTTTAACGCTGTTCCCGATACGCAGTAATAGAGTTCATACTCGGCATTGTATTTCAAAGGATCAGTACAGACATGAAACTGACTTGATTCTCCGAAGTCAGTCGAAATGTTATCACCACCGTCCAAGCGATAACCATCTGATCCCTTGCCAAGCACCAGTTTGTTTTTGAAATGAGCAGAAACTGTTTCGTGATTAATTCCTTGCGCCTTAAGAAGAGCAATTTCTTTAGCAGAAATGAGATTCAATCTTTCAACGTATGCGACAATATTATGTCGGCCGGACTCGTTTTGAATTTGCAAATTCATATCGAGTTCTGAGCCTTTCGCTGAGGAGGTTTTGTAATCGCCTGATAAATCAAATGAATTTTCTCTTCGCTCTTCTTTTTCAGCCTCTGAGGCACAAGCACTTAAGAAACCGAGCAAAGACAAAGTAACAAAAGTTTTAAGAATATTATTTTTTAAAAAGACTGTGTTCATTTTGTCCCCCCGGACTCAAAACAACTTTTCGCTTAAACGAAAAGTTAAATAAATAGAAGTTTCATGTCTAATGCAATACCCGAAATTTTTCAAGATTCACCTCAAGTATTTCAAATTTAGCGGCTGAAGGTTCAAGTTATCGTAAAAAAAGAATCTGATCGACCAAAAGTTCATCACACATAAAATGCCAGGTGTGGCTACTTATCAGTCATTTCCCAGCTCCCGTTCCAATCAATAGCTGGGGGCTGGATTATGAACTCTTGGCATCGCTTAATATACAGTTGGGATGGCTGATCATCTTTTTCTTTTTTTGATCGATATAAGTTATTTGCTTCCGTGAAACAGTCTATTGCTTGTTTCCAATTTTGGTTTGCATAGGCTTCGCGGCCCTGAGCAAAGATAGCCATGCAATCAGCTGGAAAATGAGCCTCTAGTATTTGAATCACTTCAATAACGAGTTTCTTGCCTTTAACCTTTACGAAATCCAAAGTGCGGTAGGCGGGAGGCTTTGCTCCTTCAGCGATTACGGCATCAATCGTGAACCGAGTTGTTAAAATACTCACCCCGTAATATTTAGTCAGTCCTTCAATTCTTGAAGCTGTATTAACATGATCGCCAATCACCGTGTAAGAAAAGTTTTTACTTGAACCCATGTTACCAACGTTGACGTTACCGGTGTTCAATCCGATTCCCACGTTTAAGTCTATGCCGTATTTGTTAAAAAATCTTTCGTGCTGATCTTGGATGGTACTGACCATTTTAACAGCGGCATCACAAGCGAGACTCGCAGGTTGAGCTATCGCTAAGGGGGCACCCCAGAAGGCCATGACTGCGTCGCCAATGTACTTATCAAAAGTGCCTTTTTTATCGAAGATTATTTGGGTCATCATTCCTAAGTATTCATTCAAAAAAAGGGAAAGCGTTTTCGCATCAACAGTTTCTGAAAAAGTTGTGAAGCCCCGGATGTCCGAAAATAAAATTGTCAGTTCTTTTTTTTCGCCGCCAAGTGCTAGCTTGCTAGGGTCTGCAATGAGCAAGTCGACAAAGTCTGGTGAGACATATTTTGAAAATGCACTTTTAATAAACTTTTTATCTTTTTCTTCGATCATGAGATTTGCAATCGTTGTAAGAGCGAAAATACTAGCAACTTCGAGGTAAAAAAAGCCAAAGTTCCAATCGTAGTTTCGAAGAAATAGAAAATGGTAGTCGATGAATGAGGTTAAAATTAAAATTCCTGATGTTGCGATAAGTCCTTTCACTGAACCAAACTTATGTAGCAGAAATATCAATACTAATCCCCCTAAAATAATCAGGAAGTAGGTAACCCAGGTCGAGTCATGGCGGATATAATCATCGGCTAATAAATTATCTAGAATCGTCGCATGACCCTCAACGCCAGGAACCGTCTTATCAAAAGAAAAGGCCCGTAAATCAGCAGCGCCCAATGCGGACAGACCAACTAAAACATAAGCATCTTTTAATGTCTCAGCTGCTTTTAAACTTTGCTCGAGTTGTGCGCCTTCAACATTTTCGCCAATTGCTAGGACATCAAGTGCTCTGACGTAGGGGAACGTGTATCCGGAGCCACGAGAATTAAATTCAATAAATGCCGTCGAGGTTGTATCCAAGTTCTTTTTTGAATTTTTATAATAAAGTTTTTCGATTCGTCCGTCATTTGTAAATCTCGCACTCAACTGTTCATTTTGAATGAGAAGAGCCATTTGCAAAGCTAGTGAGGGATAGGCCTTGCCATTAACCATTTGTATGACGGGAGCTCTTCGAATTACACCATCGGGATCAGGGAAGGCTTGGAAAAACCCAGAATATTTCGCGGCAACATTGAAAATAGGGAGGTTAATCAAAAAGTCGTAAGAAGAAACAAGCGCACTTTCACTGACTGGTAGTCGGTTAGGTATTTGATCGCTTATAGAAAATTTTTCGAAATTTTCTGGATAGTGAACCTCGGCTGATTGCCGAATCAAAGGACATTTCTGTGGTATGCTTAAATGAGGCGAGCATGAGCCCTGGGGTGACCAGCCTAAGATCAATTTATCTGCGTTTTCTGAAATAGTCTTTGCAAGTAAAGGATCTGTTTCCACTTGCGCCTTTAAGAAGCCTAAATTAACTTTTTCGAGCTCTGCTAGTAACTCATCTGAAACACGAACATCTGGTTCACTGAAAACCATGTCTAGTCCAATGACTTTAGCGCCGGATTTAAAAGCTTTTTCTAAAAGCTCTGCGGTGACGTTACGGTGCCAAGGCCAACGGCCAATCGTTTGGACGGCAACATCATCTATATCAAGTATCACTATTTTAGGATTTTGAGGTTTTTGTTGGCCTCTTATTTTAAATTTCAAATCCAAAAAAAAGTTTGAGACATTAAGTAGGGGCGGAAGAATTTCTTGCCGGGTTTGGTAATGGGTTATTAATTTATCTCCGCTATCACTCAGGGCGAATATGGCAAATGCACAAATAATGATAATTGGAATTTGTAGTAACCAGAGTCTATTTCTCATTTAGCCCCATTAAATTCATTAAGACAGAATCACTAAAAGTGTGCCATTCAAAAAAGCTTAAGTCCTGCGAAATAAAGAATAACGCCTCAAAGAATGTGCTTGCCAGAGGTTTTCATATTTAGCTACGCTTATAATATGAATATAATGAATATAAAATTTGTTTCTTTAGCTGTTATGATGATGTGTTTATCTGCTCAATCCTTTGGCTATAGCGGTAAATTAACCTACGCACAAGGCGAGGTAACCGTTATTTCTGGTGGCAAAAGTTCAAAGGCCCAAAAGGAAACTTCGGTTTTAGCTGGTGACAGCGTTAAGACGGGTCCTCAATCGTTAGCTATAATAGTGATGGACGACGGTGCTCAGCTAAAGTTGAATGAAAACTCTAACTTAGAAATACCTCTTAAAGAAGAAGGAACTGTTTCTTTAAAATCAGGATCGGTCTTTAGTAAAATTCCCAAACAAAAGTTGAAGAATCAGTTTAAAGTCGTGACGCCAACAGCTGTCATGGGTGTTCGAGGAACTCATTTTTTCACAGCTTACGGGACGAATGTTGATCATCCTTCTGATGCCTGGATGTGTGTAGAAGAGGGCAGCGTAGGTGTTACGACTAAGAACTCAAAAAAAGTTGTCATCGTTAATAAGGGCGAAGGGGTTTTAGTTACTGATAAAAAAGGTGTTACTCCACCACAAAAGTATGCGTGGACTAAAAAGCTGAATTGGAATTTGGACCCGGCCTCTGGGACCGTTGAGAACAAGCTCGAGATTAGCTACAAAGAAACTTTACTTAAAGAGGACTATAATTAAGAAATTCCTTTTATCAGCTCTGATAGTCTTTCAAACTTCAGCATGGGCTAGCCACGTTCCGTTAGACCAGAAAAGCGATGAAGGCCAAGAGTTCGTCACGCGCATTTTTTATATTGACCAGAATTTGACCACTCTTTTAGAAATCTCCGCCGCCAATCAACTAGAAAATCAGCAATACCGGTCTATCCTTTTAGGTCAGTACTATCGGTTTCATGAAAACTTACGTGCTGGGGTATTTTACAAAAGGCAAACAGGTTTTCGCCATGATAAGGATTGGGTTACTGACCCAGTTATTGAATGGAGATGGAAAAACACCAACAATCGAGCAGAAAATCTAGCCATATTTGATATCTCACCGAAGGTGTTATTATCTTTTCTGCCCGGTGACTGGAGCTTTGATTTAAAAACAAGATTTGAACACAATTTTTTTAACGACCACCAAAACTTAAGATTGATACCCACGTTAACTTACTATTGGATTCGCAAAAGCAAACCCTTCCTCAATTTTTATGTGCAACAAGAAGAAGCTTATCCACTCAACTATGATTCAGTATCACCTAATGAGAAATGGACCTACTTAGGCATACTATATTCTTTAAACTCAAATTGGCAATTTGGCGTATCGAGCTCTGAAAAAGTTTTATCATGGAAAAGCACTGCTGATTTTAAAAGAACATTTGGTGAAACTTACACCACAAAAAACACAGAAGCGTCTTTAGGTCTCTTGCTAATTTATCGTATGGAAAAATAGATCCATTTAGCAAATTGCAGGTATAGATTACGAATTGCCCATTGTCGGGTTACAACTTAAATCGCTCCGTATTTAAAGATCCATGGCAAAGGTCAAAATTATCTAATTATTAAAATGTGATCAAACATGAATGCATGTTCGATGATTGAATCAAATAATTGTTTAATCTATTTAATTCTCATGAAACCCGCAATTAGGCGGAAAATTAAACGATTATACTTGGAGGTATAAATGAAACACATACTTATCGCGATCACATTTCTTTTTGCTGGAGCATACGCTCAAGCCGATTCACGGACTTCACCGGAAGCATGGGCTTGTTCGATGGGATTCTCTGGGCGATCTACTGGCGTTAAATTTATCGTTGGTTACTACCGTTACCGCGCACATGGTAACTTAAACTGCGTCAGCACGAGCGGCGAAAAAGTAAGTCTTCCGATTAAAGTTTCAATGCACGCTAAACCGATTTCTGCCAATATTTCGTTAAGCCGAATGGAAATGAAAGGTGTAACCGGTCAGTTTTCTTTATTGAATAATCACCCGGAAGCTCTTTTAGGTCGATACACTGTATTACAAGGTAGCGTTGCATTTGTAGGTGGCGTAGGTGCAATGACTGCAGTTCACGCGGATCTTCCTTCTGTGACTATGAACATCACACTCCAACTAGTTAAAGGTTTCGGTTTCAACCTAGGTATCAACAGAATGGTTGTATCACTTGACGAAAGCCGCATGAACTAAGAATTATTTTAAAAATTCAGTTTGAGACTCGGGCGAAGAGAAAAAAAGCTCTTCGCCTTTTTTATTTATAAAAAACGATGGCCTTTTTTGCGAGCTTGAAATTCTTCTGATTTATCGAGCTGTCTTGGAGATAAGCCATAAAGTTCGGTGGTTTTGAGATCTTTTAGGGCCTCGTTCACATTCTTGTCACCTTGAAGGACATCAACGTAGTTTTTAATTTTTCGAATCAGTTCGGTGCCAGATTCGTGAAGTGCTTCGAAACGAATTTCTCCGAGTCCAAGATTTTTCCAAGACTCTAAGTAAGGTAGGGCAGTCTGCGCACTCGAGTTAAACATCGTATTTCGGCATTCTTGATCGGGCTTGATCCAGTGATAATGACCGAACTCGTCTTTTAATTGCACTTTGTGCTTCTCGCAAGGCTTGCCACAATCTTTGTAGCTCTTACCTTTGCTCAAGAAGGCGGCGAACACGCAATGCTCCATGTGGAAGCTTGGCATCGATTGATGAATCGTGACTTCGGCTTTGGAAGCATCGATATTTTGCAGTAAAGCCTTCATTTGCTCTAAGTTGAGATCATAGGACAAACAAACTGTGTCGAGGCCTTTTTGAATCAGATAATTAAATGACTGATGATTGGTCACGTTCAGGCTAAAATCACCTTTGAGCTCGCCATTAAATTTTTGGATATTTTTGAAATAATAAAGAGCACCTAAGTTGCGGATAAGGATAAAGTCTGGATTCATCGAATGAATAATCTTAAGGTTAATATATTCCTGAGGTTTTAAAATACGAGTCGTGGCGATTCCCACTTTTAACCGAAGATTTTTTAACCGATCAACTGACTTTTGATAGTCACGACCAAATTCGAAATCAAGACAGACGGTTTTAAACTGCGATGCTTTAATACTTCCAGATTCGATAGCAAGAGCCAGATCTGCAACTTGTTCTTTATTTCTTAACAAAACATTGAGGCCAACTTGAGAAAACTTTTGGGCTAAGGAAGCGGGCGTCTCAGTGGATTTGTTATTCAGCTCCACATCTTTTAGCGTCACAGTCCCTTGAGTCTCAATTTTATTTTGCTTTCGAAGATTACTTAATCCGGCAAATAAATTCTGACGAAGATTTTTAATCTCCTTGTGATTTAAAAACAATGAAGAGGCTTGAGCCAAATTGGTCTTGAAAGATTTTAGTTCTAGCTTAAAAACCGTATTAGTAAGTGCCGAGAATTCATCAAACAGCATTTCTTGGTTCAAAGGCTTATTCTGAGCTTTAACTAAAACACCCTCGGTTGAAAGCTTTAACTTAAATCGGTCATCTTGAACTTCAGCAACAAGGGGCTTACCCTCTTCCAAAGTTACGGTTACTTGCACCGCAATTTTTTTAAAAGAGTTTTTATCAGTTAGTGACTTTTCGATTTCTTTTTTCTGACTCTTATCATGATTTAAATAAACTAAAGAGCCAACTGCAGTTTGGCTGACAACAGTCGAATTCGAAAATTCCACAGTTAAGGTTTTCCCGCTCAGTCTACTTGCATAAACCGATGATCCCTTTTTAGCGGAACTTTCAAACCATAACAAGCCATCGCCATTTTCAATATCAAGCCGAGTCTGCCTTAATTCAATTGCAATAGAATTTCTATTTACAGAAATGATTTTGCCAATTTCGAGTCCTCTGTGAGAGGCAAAGGTCCCAGCAACAAGTTCCTGATGGTTAACCCCGTGAAGCCAACCAGGAAAAAAACCCCGAGAATATTCGACTTCCATTTTATTTTTTTCAAGAGTGAGTTGTTCTGGTGATAAAAAGTTATTTCTGATAGTTTTATCAATGGCAGTCCGGAAGGACTTAGCAACTTGCGCGACATAGTCAGGACTTTTCAAACGACCTTCAACTTTAAAGCTCTTAACTCCTAATTTCATCAGCTCTGGAATTTCCGCTAAGCCACATAGATCATGCGGAGACACCAAGTACTTCTTATCAACAAGATTCTTTTTTTCCCCGTCGACGATCAGTTCGTAGCCAAATCGGCAGCTTTGGGCGCATTGGCCACGGTTGGCAGATCTACCCTCTAATGTTTCGGAAGTAAAACATTGGCCCGAATAAGAAACGCAGAGGGCGCCATGAACAAAGACTTCCAGTTCTTTCTTTGTTCTTTCGGTAATCAGTCTAATTTCTGATAATGAGTTTTCGCGGCCTAAAACAAAGCGACGAATATTTAAGTCTTCTAATAATTCAATCGCAAGATCATTTGTGATCGTCATTTGGGTTGATCCATGAACGACTTGCTCTGGGCAGATAGCTTTTATGATTTGCACTAAGCCCAAATCCTGAACGATCAAAGCATCAGGTTTGAGCGGTAATACTTTTTTAATCGCTTCAATAACAGCGGGAAGTTCATTTTCAAAAATGACAATGTTGAAAGCTAAATTTACTTTCACGCCATTTAAGTGACACATTTCAATAATGGTCTTTAGTTCCTCTAATTCGAAATCATAGCTTCTACCGCGGGCATTAAACCCTGGAAATCCGACGTAGATGGCATCGGCGCCATTTTGAATAGCAGCCTCTGCCATTTCCTTTTGCCCAACTGGTAAGAGAAGTTCAAAATCTGAAGATTTCATTTTAGATTTTGACCCGATAGGTACAATCGAGATTCTGTTAACAAGAATTTGAAAAAACCTTGAAGGGCTTTTTGTTCTAAGGGATCGGAAGTTAACTTATCGAACTGATGAATAATCTGTTCTTCGCGCTTCAAATCGATAAATTCCAAGCCTCGAGCCTTTTTGATCGTCCAAATTTTTTGGGTTAGCGTGAGGCGACGCTTAAAAAGTATCCCAAGCTGAGTGTGAATTTGGTCGATTTCTGAACGAAGCTGATCGATATCTTGCATAGCCAACTTTCTACAGATGAATCAGGATTTTCGCAATGGAACCCGGAGGAATTGGCAAAAACAACAGGCAAACGAGCATTGTTCGTGAAAAAAATCAGAATTCCGGGCGCATAACTGAATTTTGTAAAAGATTTAAATCTTGTTTGGGGTGCCCATTATTCCGGGGCAATGACATTCGAAGGATTTAATTTGTCTTAAGCTGCTGCAATTGAGGGGATTTCAATTCGTCTCTTGTTATAATAATGTTGTCTGCATGTTCGCGGAAGTATGCCGCTGACATGTGAATGTACCCGCGATCAAGTGCTTGTGGCCCCCAGCTATTGCGAAGATGCCAGGTGAGTATCTGGCCGTTTAAACCAATATCATAACCGATGACGACAACTGTGTGGTTCCCGTCATAGAAAATTTTCTCCGATGAATCATTAACAGGTAATTTTAAATCTCCAGTGACTTTATCAAGTAAACTTTGATCACTAAAATAGACCAGTAACACGGAATGACCTTGATCGATTAGCCGCTTTGTCGTTTGTTCAATCTGAGGGATCGAGGCCAAAATTTCAGAATGTTTGGCTCTCGAAGTGATGTTAATTTCTTTATCAGTTCCATGATCCGCGTGGACCGAAAGTAAAGGCTTATCAAGTTGGGGAAAAAATTTTTTCTGAAAGCTAAGTGGTGTAAAGTTTTGGCCGTTAAAAGAAAAATCAAGTGGGAAAGTGCCAATTGTCTCTTCAAATATCTGCTGCACCTGAGCCTTGGCTCTTCGAGCCGCTTTTCTAATTTTAGTCGGATTTTTTAGGCGCTTTGCCTGGATCAAAAATAAATCAACTTTCTCCTGAAGTTTCAAAGACAAATTATAAGAGTTATCCCGAGAATCAAATTCCGATTTGGGGATCCATGCAGTTTCTGGAACAATCCCAAATTCCAAAATCTCAGCCCTGGAATCAATGGTCACATTTCCTAGATTTTGATTTCCGACGTCACTGTCAGAATTGGCTGGGTTCTCGCTTATTTCATCTATTCTTTCTAGCGTTCGCTTCTGCCACAGCCGGGCTGTCAAATAATACGCTGATAAGTCAATCGAGCGGTTTTGAGATCGGTAATAGTCCTGCTCCAGCTTGTGGGACCAAGCTAGCAAATGACAGGTCCCTAATGCGCACTGATTCTTTATTCGAGAAGGATCTTGAAGAAGAACCCGAGTGATATTGCCAGGAATGCTTGAAATAATTTTCTGGGTTGAAAAATAGCTTTCACAGAGCGGGGTCGCAAACGCTGGGGTAGACGTAAAGACGGCACCTATCGCCCAAACGATAGACACAAATACGTGCCGAAACTGAAGCCATTTAAGTGTGGAGATCATTCGGAACCTGATATTGCAAGGCTCTAGCCAAATTTAGAGCCATATTCAGCGACTCATTTGAAGATGGTAGGAGCTTTCAACCATGCTGTAGTCTTTGATTACTAATATCTTTGAAAAACCAAAACGCATTCTTAAGCGACCTGCAGGAGATTCGAGAATAGCTTGTTCAAGCGACTTTCCTTCTCGCCTCTTGTGGTCAATGATTTGGGCGTTTTCTTCCATCAAGGTGCCATCAATAATTTTAACTGCCGGATGAAGATTTAAAATCTCTGCAAGCATAGTCTCAGTGAGGCCAAGTTTTCGAAAATTTAAATTGGTTTCAATATGATCAATTACAAGCATTTGACCATTTTGAGAGAAGCTATATTGAAGACTTGCGATTGGCATTTTTTCAAGGTCCCAAAGAACTACTTTACTTGAAACATGGCTATCGTTTTTTCGCGAAACTTGATGAGTTATTTCAGGTGTAAAACCCAAAGAATCAATTTTTGCAAAGCTTAACGGGTTCTTTGCCAAGATCTGACTTTGCTCACGTTCGCTAGGGGTCAAGGTCATTAAACAAGTCTGATTGGCAACTGATGTCGAAGAGATCGACAAGATCAGGGCTACAGTGAGAATTGAATAGAACTGAGCTCGAGTTTTCATTCAACGAACTCATAATTCAAGTTCCATACCACTGTAGTTAAACAAGCGTAAGCAGTTTGGCCTGTTTGAGTGTGGAACAGTGACCCATGACGAAAAATGAAAACCGAACTTAAAATTACAGTTCCAACAACAAAGAGGTGAATTTTGAAAGCTAAAGCCTTTGCTAATCATGCAGCGAATAAACCATTCGTGCCGTATTCATTCGATCGCAGAGAACCCGGCTCAGAAGACGTCGCAATCAATATCGAGTTTTGCGGTATTTGTCACTCTGATATCCATACTGCTCGAAGCGAGTGGGGACCAACTCCCTATCCTTGCGTTCCGGGTCATGAAATTGTGGGTCGCGTTCAAAGTGTAGGCAGTGCAGTTAAAAAATTTAAAGTCGGTGATGCTGTCGGAGTTGGTTGCATGGTTGATTCATGCCAGACATGCGATAGTTGTGAAGAAGGCTTAGAACAATATTGTGAAAAAGGAATGGTTGGGACGTACGGCTCTCCAACAAAGGACGGAGATTACACAAAAGGTGGGTACTCAAGCCACATCGTTGTGAATCAACGTTTTGTTTTAAGTATACCTAAAAATTTAGACTTAGCTGCTACCGCTCCTTTACTTTGTGCCGGTATCACAACTTATTCTCCGCTTAAACATGTTGGCGTTAAAAAAGGCGACAGAGTTGGAGTATTAGGACTCGGTGGCTTAGGCCACATGGGAGTAAAAATAGCGGCCTCTTTCGGTGCAGAAGTGACGGTTCTTTCTAGATCCCCAGGCAAACAAGCAGACGCGAAAAAATTAGGCGCTCACAACTTTATTCTTACCTCTGATTCAGGGGCTGTGGCAAAACACGCGCAATACTTTGATTACATTCTTGATACGGTTTCTGCTCCTCACGATTTGGCTCAGGCTTTTGGAATGATCAAACGTGAAGGTACTCTGATCTTAGTTGGCGCATCGGAAAAACCATTGTTGCTTCCTGCATTTCCGCTTATTATGAAGCGACGTAAAATGATGGGTTCACTTATTGGTGGCTTACCAGAGACTCAAGAAATGCTAGATCATTGTGGAAAGCACGGGATCGTCAGTGATATCGAGCTTATAAGTCCTGAAAAAATTAATGAAGCTTTCGACCGAACAGTGAAAAGCGATGTGAAATATCGTTTTGTGATCGACTGTAAGCAACTTTAACTTTTTTTACAGAATTCCTAAAACAAGGTGTAGCCCATGACAAAAAAGATTCGAATTATATTTTTATGTGTATTTACATTTTCAATGGCGCAGTTTGTTTCATCTACGTTATGGGCTGCAGAAAATGCGAAAGCCATTTTTGCAGCCGGCTGTTTTTGGTGCATTGAAAAAGATTTCGAAAAATATGAAAAAGAAGGAATTGTCAGCGTGGTTTCAGGCTATACGGGTGGAGCAAAAGAAAATCCTACTTACGAACAGGTTTCGGCAGGGGATTCAGGGCATCTTGAAGTAGTAGAAGTGACATATGATCCAAAAAAAATCAGTTACACTCGATTGCTTGAAATTTTTTGGATGAATATAGATCCTTATGATTCAAAAGGTCAGTTTTGCGACAAAGGTCAGCAGTATACAAGTGCTGCTTATTATTCAAATGATCGGGAAAAAAAGCTGTTTGAGGAATTCAAAGCCCAGCTACTGAAATCAGGAAAACTAAAAGGGGAAGTTTTTGTTGCTCATCTTCCAGCAGGAAAATTTTATTTGGCGGAAGATTATCATCAGGATTATTACAAAAAAAATCCTATCAAATACAAATATTACCGCAGTTCTTGTGGACGGGATAAAAGATTAGAAGTGATCTGGGGAAAGCCTAAAAAATAAGCGCTCTTAATAAAATAAGGATCACACTTCATGAATTTCGTCGTTAAAAAAGCCAAAGATAAAGGTCAGGGAGTTTTCTCTAAAAGGTTTTTCAAAACGGGTGATCTGGTTCATATTCTTTCAGGTGACAGGCTAACAGCAAAACAAATAGATATCAGAATTGATGCCGGTGAAGAGACCTGCGACGATCCCTTTCAAATCAGCCGCAGAATGTATATCGATCTAAATGAGCTTTCTAGAACATTCAATCATAGCTGCGATTCGAATACAGGAATTCGGCAAGAAAGTAAGCTTTTTGCGATCCGGGAAATTAATCCTGGTGATGAAATTACTTATGATTACTCTACCACCGTTCCGAAATATAAATCGTGGTGGAAAATGAAGTGCCAGTGTCGATCTAAAATTTGTAGGAAATTCGTCAGTTCGTACAATACAATTCCCCGCAAGCAGCTGCAAAAATATCTGGACTTAAGAGTTCTCCCCTTGTGGGTTCGTCAGTATCAAAGCTACGATGAGTAGATGTTTCTATTATCTCAAAAAAGCCAAAAAGTGAAATCATGCAAAAACAAAAGTTAAAAGCTGCGCTTGCTATAATTTTTGTGCTTTTTGTGGGCTCTACATACTTTCTAAATCAATTGCTTCACCAGGGAAATCACACGATCGCGCAAAACGGGACTTGGTCTTTATTGAAACTAACGGACCGACTCGTGTTAATGGGTGGACAGGAATTTTTTGAACAGAGGCAGCCGTTTGCATTCAATCAACTGAATCTAGCTGAATGGCACGGACATAATGAAGTCACCTGGTCAAAGGCCGTTGGACCTTGGGAGGAACTCAAGTTTCAGCTACGACTTCAACCCGGAGCTTATGTGTGGCTTTTTATTTCCGCAATGAATCAAGAAAGATATGGTTTGAGAATCAGTGAGAATGCTGAATTTCCATCAGGTTTTTTTACCTTAGATGAGTCAGCTAGAATCACCGAAAGAGAACCGTTAAATCTGAAACCAAGTAAGTCCTTTAATGAAGTGAAAGTAAAAATCAGTGATGAAAAAGTCTCGTTCTTTCTTGATAACCAGCTGATTCTCGAAAAAGAACTTAAACTTCCACCAGAGCGGAGCTTCTCATTTCGTTCAGGGCTAAAAGGCGTGACAATCGATAATGTCGAGCTTCAGACTGGAGCGAACAAGTCGGTTGAAAATTTCGCTCCGCAATTCGAAATGAATTACGTTTACTTCTCGACGGCTGTGATTTTAATTTTGAGTTTTCTGATATGGCTTGTTTCCATTTTCCTCAT
The DNA here is from genome assembly GCA_043730825.1 of Pseudobdellovibrionaceae bacterium. Taxonomy (GTDB): domain Bacteria; phylum Bdellovibrionota; class Bdellovibrionia; order Bdellovibrionales; family Bdellovibrionaceae. Next base: position 9,981 of record JAYTJV010000083.1, on the reverse strand, counting down.
ACAAAAAGAAAAAAGAGTATTTTTCCAGATAACTTACCAGCTGTTGATTTTTATTTTTTTTCTAACTGCAAGTTTAATTGATCGATTTGTGTTAGCCCCAAGCTATCTTTATAAAAATCGAATTCCTTACGGTCAGGTCGCGGCGAGTGAAGCCATATCAAAAGTTGAACTCGTTAGGCAAAATGTGTTTTTTAAAATTGCAGAATTTTGTCATGCAAAAAAGCCCGCGCCATTACCTGCAATCAAAGACTATATGAACTTCTTTCAGTTCTCTGACCAAGCCGGAAATATTTCGAAACTCAAAAGTATTGATGAATTGAAAAGTCATTCGAAGGCTCAGTTAGAAATTGTGTATATGGGCACATCTCAAACCTGGGGAGCGGGAGCGCTCGGCCCTGAAAATTCGTTTGCCCATGTTGCGGTGATTGAATTAAGAAAAAAACTGAAGAGATCTATCAGCAGTCTCAATTTTTCAGTCAGTGGTTCATGGACTGAGCCATTGCTAAATCATTATAAAAAACTTTTGTCGATCAGAAAACCGGAAGTACTTGTCGTCAATCTTTCAATGAATGATCGTAGTTACATGAGCAGCTTTGAAGGAAACCTTCGTAAAGTAGCTGAATTAGGTCGAATTCATAAAATTAAGACAGTTTTTGTCTTAGAAGCCATGGACAAAGAAGCGTACTCAGCATCTATTCAGTTTATGCACCAAAAAATGGCTCAGGTTGGAAAAGCCTACGATATTCCCGTATTTGATCTTATGGGCTATGTAAATTCGCCTGAGATTTACGATTCTGGGATTATTTGGTTTGATGAAGTGCACATGGATCGCTATGGTCATCAATTGATAGGTCGGTGGCTTGCAGATAAGCTTGCGCCGGTCATAACGGGAAAAAAGACAAGAGGAGAATAAAATGGGATTAGTTGAAGTTATCGGAACGATCGTTGTTGGATTCTTTGTCGGCCTGATTGCGCGCTTCTTAAAACCCGGGGACGACAGCATGGGTTTCATCTTCACAACTCTTGTTGGCGTCGGTGGAGCTTTCGTTGGCTCATACTTAGGTCAGCTCCTAGGAATTTACCAAATCGGTGAGCCGATTGGATTTATCGGCGCGGTCCTAGGGGCCATTGTTATTTTGATTATTCTAAAACTTGTTTTTGGAAGAAAAAGATCCTAATTATTTTTTGCCATTTAAATTAAGTCCGCTTCTACATCCCGAGCTTTTTAACTTTGTTCATCATTTGAACGCTGTGAACTAGGCTTGAACCCCCACGAATAGCCGCAGCGACGTGAACCGCTTCCATCATTTGCTTTTCGCTAATTCCTTTTTCAAGACCATCATTTGTGTAAGCATCAATGCAATAAGGGCACTGAACTGTATGAGCAACGGCCAAAGCAATAAGTGATTTTTCCCGTGCTGTTAAAGCGCCTTCTTTAAAAACTTCGCCGTAATAATCGAAAAACTTTTTTGCTAAGTCAGGGCCAAAGGCACCAATTTCACCAAATTTTGCTAAATCCGCTGGGTTGTAATAAGTTTCTGACATGGGAATGCTCCTTTAAATTATATTTTCAAAAAAAACATGAAGTCTACAAGAAGAATCCGCAATTTACCTATGTTCAGCAAGACGCTGGCTGCCAAGAGAGTGAGCCACAGGCTTGGTTATGCGAGTTCAGTTAATTTATTTTGCTAGTTTCACCGAAAAGAGAAAATGATCAGCTGAGGTCACAAGATTCCCTACTCAAGTCCAGTTGGAAAGGTCCTTAACTAATGAGAAAATAAAGGCTTGAAAAACATATTACTCTTCATTTCAATCTTTTTTCTATCCAATCTTTGTTCGGCTGAAAAACTTTGTTTCGCTAACAAATCCGAATATGAAGCTATCAAGGATAAACTTCCAGAGCTTCTTCAGGTGCCAGTCTTTTTCAATGCAAATATTAAAATCCTTTTCGTTCAAGTGATGGCAGCAGGATTTGTACAATTTGATAATGCAGGAAAAGTTCGGTTCTTTTTTAACTGTACTCATGAAGTCGATAAGCCAATTGAAGATACGGTATCAGTTTGTTTAGATTCGCCGAATGTAACCTTCACGTTTGATAATGCAAAAACAGAAAAAGTAGTTTTGAAAGCCAACAGTGAAATTTTAATTCGTAATAGACTTACAATTAAAAAGACTAGCAAAGATGAATTCACAAAAATGGCAAACGCCATTGAGGAAAAACTTCGCAGCTCAGATTTGAAGAAATCTTTAACTGGAAATACTGAATCCAAAACCGAAGGAACGAAGCAATGAAAATTCTTCTGGCCTTAATTCTCATTTTACCATTTCAAAACGCCATTGCTTTCGGAAAACGTAAGTCCTCTCACATCGATTTACGCTCAAAAGAAGAAATGGTTTTTTACTCGAAAAAAGACATGCTGCTATCTGAAATTGGAAAAATTGCTGAATTTCAAGGAGTCTTAGTCAGAGAAAATCAGCCTCTTTACGAACTCAGATCAGCAGACCTGTATCAGTTTTCAAACGAGAAAAAAATTTCAATGTCAGTCAGACTCTGCAACTTTTATGCAGATAAAATTTATGGGGATGCAAAAAAGCGATCTCTGAAACTAGAACGAACTCCTGCCTTATTTCAGACCACTGTTGGGCAAGCATGCACTTTTATGCTAAAGGATTCATTTGCAGATGCAAGCAGGCCTTACCGTCTTGCAATGGTTGGTTTTGTCCATGGCCGCCTAATCGCGCTAACGTGGAATCTTTCAGACAAGCCAACCGACCGAATACTTGAAGATCTACAAAGCTTCTGGAAGACGATTAAATAATTCCTAAAACCACGCTTCGAACTGATATCCAAACGAGGTGCCTTCTAATCGCCCGCCAAACGTAGGCGCGTTCGCTGCAATTGATGTGCGGTTATCCCGATTCCAACTTGATCTGGAAACAAACGCTCGCATAACCGGGCGGCCCCAGATGCTCTTGCTAAAAGAAAGTTGTGGACCAAAAGTTGCTCTGGTTAAAGTTCTTTCTCCAAGCGCTTGAGTTCCATTTCGTTCAGACTCATCTTTGATTCTTGAAAAACCGGTTTCAAAAACCCACTGGAAGCGATCAGTTACAAAATAGAGGGGCCGAATACCAATTTCCTGCCATTCTTTACGACTATGTCGTGAAGCCCCGCTGTCTCCTAGTTCTGCGGCAAAACCTAAATAAAGGCCCCAGCGATCTTTGACTTCCTGGCGCCAATCTTCAACAAATCGGATGTTCCAAGCTTTGTCTTGGGAATTATCATTAAACGCAACAGCACTTTTGCCATAAATATTAAAATCTTTCATGGCACCGTACCCGTACATTAAACTTAAATTATTTGTTCCACTTGTTAGTGTGCTTTCAATTCTTGTTGCAATCGAAGCACCTTGAGTTGCCTGGTAATGAGTGGTGTTAACATCATCTCGCCCACCAGGTGCAGCTGCGTAAACACTCCAAAAATTAATTTTATGCTTTTTGGTCAACGGAACTTCCTTCCATCTTAAATCAACTGCCTGAAGTGCGGGTCTTCCATTTGAAGTCCGAACTGTTTCATTAGTCTGAATCAGATGAGCCACCGAAAATTTTCCTGTACCTAATGGAATATTTTCAACCCCTGCGCCTACACCGCTCATGTCGGCGTAGTAGTACCAATCAAAAATATAGAGATCGACGTCTCGGTAAAATCTTTTCCCAACCCAGAAATCTCCTAGAATTTCCGTGAAACCACCGCCCATAACAAACGCTTCCACCTGATTTATATCTCGGTTTGCTGCGGACTCCCATTGCCGAGTGCCAAGTGCTCCAAATTGAATGCGAACTTGAGTTTTGAAGTAAACCGGATCTTGTTCAGTCGGCTTTTTATGATGAAAAACGACTCCCAATTCTGAATAGAAGCTGCATTCATTGCCTAAACGCAAAAAGTTGCCCGGAATTCCAGCATTTGAAAAACATTCCTGCTTTCCACCCTCTAAGTTGAGGCCCGTGCCGCCTCGCAGATAGCCTAGAAAATCCGCATCCATAGACCAGGCTTTGAGTGAACTAAACAACACCAATAGAATAACAGCTCTTATTTTCATCTTTGCCTCTTGAAAAGCTGAATCGATACCCATAAAGTCCCCGCATGACTACACATTACGCACAGAGGCTGATGGCGAAATTTTTGTTCCTTGTTTTAAGCGCTTTGACGATAGCAAACACTGCTGAAGCTCAAAATGCTTTTGTCCGCGATATTTCGGGTGGTCCGCTTGTAACCCGCGCCCACTGGGTGAGTTCAAGTCAGATCGTTTTAAATCTGAATGCTGGAACTTACATTAGTCCAAACAGTACGAAGTTCTTCTTAGTCGATGATTCGAACGCAGTGAAAAGTTCATCGTCATTTCTGCTGCCCTATGTTTCTTCATCCGGAAATTCGGTACTATTAAATACGTCAGGATTCAGCCAAACAGGTATACAGAATTTACTAACAAAGCCGTTAAAAGTCGTTATGACAAATAACGAAAATCAGGTTCTGGATGTCACGCAAATTCATTACGCTGGAATTTTGGATCAACTCTTTTTTTACGGCGGCAATGATTTAGGTGGAGAATGCACAGTTTCGATTTGCTTTGTGAAACTTTGGGCTCCGACTGCGCAAAATGTACGAGTCCTGCTTTATAAAAACGGTCAGGCCAACTTAGAACAAGCTCAAGTTGCGCAAGCCCAGCGCGAAGCTTACGGCGTTTGGAGCATCCGGCTTCCAGCAAATTATGTAAATACATTTTACCAATACGAAGTGACGGTCTATCAACCACAGATCAATCGTGTGGCTCCGATTTTGACGACTGATCCATATAGCAAAAGTTTATCTGTCAACGGCGATAAATCTCAGATGGTGAATCTGACTTCGAATGACCTGATGCCGCGCGGTTGGCAGAATTCGCAAAAGCCTAAACTAAGATCAGTTTTAGATTCAGTGATTTACGAACTCCACATCCGCGATTTTAGCGCGAATGATGCATCTGTACCGATGCAGTATCAGGGGACTTACGGTGCATTTTCGCTGGATTCAAACGGAACAAAATATTTAGGTCAGCTTGCAAGTGCGGGAATGACTCATCTCCATCTTTTGCCGTTTAACGATTTTGGAACAGTTGATGAAAACAAAGCTAACTGGAATAACTACCGCAACCGCGGTCAAGATTTACAGGAACCTCAAAGTATTATTGGTGGAATCAGAAATTCTGATCCTTTCAATTGGGGTTACGACCCAGTTCACTTATTTGCACCAGAAGGTAGTTATGCGGAATCTCCAAATGGAGCTTCTCGAATTTATGAAGTGAGACAGATGGTTCAGTCGATTAACCGGCTGGGCTTAAGAGTAGTTCAAGACGTTGTTTTCAATCATACCTATCAAAGTGGTCTTGATCGTTATTCGGTTTTAGATCGCATCGTGCCGCTTTATTATTATCGCCTCAACCAAGAGGGAAAAGCTTATTCCACATCTTGCTGCCCTGATACGGCTAGTGAAAATCGTATGATGGAAAAGATGATGATTGATGCTGTAGTTTACTGGGCGCGAACTTACAAAGTAGATGGTTTCCGTTTTGACCTTATGTCCTTTCACTCAGTCAAAACCATGGCGAAAATTCGCCAGGCTTTGCTTTCTCTTAACTTATCTCGCGATGGTGTGGATGGCTCTAAAATTCTTCTCTACGGAGAAGGTTGGAATTACGGTTCATTCTTCGATAAAAACCCCCGAGAAGCGATGACCATGGAAAATTCCTACGGCACGGGCTACGGTTTTTTCAATGATCGACTTCGGGATGCCATTCGTGGCGGAACCACAAATTCAAATGAAAAATCTGACCAGGGTTTTGCCACTGGTTTGTTTTTTGATTTCAACCAAGAGCCTGCGAATAAAAACACTCCGCCGGATTTAAATTCACAAAGAGACAAGCTCCTTCATTTAGGGGACGTGATAAAAGTAGGATTAGCAGGTAATTTAAGAAACTTTAGATTCCAAGAGCATTTTGGGCAGGTGATAACGGGCTATGATCTTAAGTTTCGAAAGCAACCGGTTGCTTTCGCCGCTGAAGCTATTGAAACAATCAATTACGTTTCGGCGCATGATGGTTATTCATTATTTGATGCCATTCAGGCAAAAGCGCCTTATCAGGCCAATGGTCGAAATCCCATGACGGCAACCTCAGAAGACCGTCAGCGTATGCAGCAAATGGCCTTAGCAATTCCAATGCTAAGTCAGGGCGTTCCGTTTATTGAAGCCGGCAGCGAGCTTTTGAGAACAAAAAACGGTGATCAAGACAGTTATAACTCTGGCGATTACTTCAACCGAGTCGATTGGACAGGCCAGGAAAACTATTGGGGACAGGGTCTGCCACCAGCCTGGAAAAATTTAAATGATTGGAACTTTTGGCGGCCAAGGCTTCAATCTCCAGAACTTCAAGTGAAGCCTGTACATATTCAAGCAACTAAAAAATACTTTTTAAGTCTTTTAAAAGTTCGCCAAAGTAGTGATCTGTTTAAACTCAATACTCTTCAGCGAATCACAAATCATTTGAAGTTTATTGATACTGCTTCGGGCGCAGGTACCGAAGCGGGGCTCATTGGAATGCTGCTAGAAGGTGGACAAGAAACTCTTTTAATCTTCTTCAATGTTTCTCGGGAAAGCCGCATTTTCCAGCATCCTGCTTTGCAGTACTCTTGGGCTCTTCATCCATACTTCAATGCAGAAGTAGATCCTGTTTTAAGTCAGGTTGTTATGAAACCAGATGCTAAAGGTATTCAGATTCCTGGTAGAACAACTGTTATTTTACGAAAGACCCGCTAATCATGAGGTTGTTTGTTTTCATAATTTTATTTTGCCAGGCCGCTTATTCGCAAAAACCTGTTCGAATTCAGCTTTGGCATCAAATGATTTACGAACACCGTTTAGTATTATCGCAATCACTACGTGAATTTGAAAAAGAAAATCCAGATATCGTCATCCAAGAAACTTACCGAGAAACAGAAGAGCTCAGGTCCAGTTTCCAAGCAGCGGCTATCGGAGGAAGCGGTCCTGAACTGGTCTATGGACCTTCGGATCAAATCGGTCCTTTTGCAACAATGGGAATTATCCAGCCAATCGATGATTTATTAGGCCCAGATTTCATCAAGGCATTTGATCCACTTTCGACTCCAGAATTTTTGAACAAACGATATATCGTCGGTGCGAGCGTTGGGAATCATCTTATGCTCCTATACAATAAGAAACTTGTCCCACGAGCGCCAAAAAATACGGATGAGCTGATTGAAATGGGAAAGAAGTTTGCCGCAACTGGAAAAGGCAACTACGGACTTGTCTTCAATTATACCGAGCCTTTTTTCTTTGCCCCCTTCATTTCTGCATTCAGTGCTAAAACTGACAACAAAGAATTTTCGTTGGATCTGGATGTTGCGGCCTTAACAAAAACCTTCGAATTTATTTTAGAACTTCGTGACCTACACAAAATAATTCCAAAAGAATGTGATTATGAAACGGCGAATGCTTTGTTTAAGCAGGATAAAGCTGCATTTTTAATTAATGGTGATTGGTCTTGGGGTGATTACAAAAAGGCGGGCGTTGATTTTGGAATTGCACCAATTCCACTTATTAGCAAAACTGGAAAATGGCCAAGTCCGCTTGTCGGCACGGCAGGCTATTCGGTCAATGCTAAAATGAAAAGCGAACAGCATAGCCAAGCAACCGTTCGAGTTTTAAAATACTTATTGTCCGAAAGAGCGCAGCTTTTTTTCACAAGTAAAGTCGGGGTATTACCATCCCTTATCTCTTTGAGGGAATCCGATATTGTTAAAAATAATCCTTTACTGCAGGTTTCTACCGAAATCATGAAGCTCGGCACACCGATGCCGGTTGTTCCTGAAATCAGAGCAGTCTGGGATAGTCTTCGTGTTCAATACCAAAAAGTCTTAGCAGGCTCGAGTACCGCGGCTGCAGGTGCAGAAAATGCCAAAAAATTAGCCGAGTCGCAGATCAGGGATATGAATGAAGTTCTGCAGCCTGATGCTTCAGCCTTATTTATTAAAATTCTAACACTTTTGGGGCTGCTTTTCTTGTTATGGAAAACTTATCCTGCGTTTTTATCATTCTTAAAAGGTTTCCAAGGATCGCATAAGTTTGTTTACTATATGATTTTGCCGGCGTTTATAGGAATTTTTGCGATCATCATTTATCCATTCTTTTTCAATATCGTTATCTCTTTTTCAAATTTTAGTCTTAAAACATTTCAGAATTTTTCGATTGTTGGTTTTCAGAATTATAAAATGGTTCTGCTGGATCCCCAATTTTACAGCTTGTTTTTAAAAACAATTCTTTGGACTCTTGTTAATGTTGTATTTCATGTTTCAATTGGATTATTTTTGGCGGTCATTATTAATCAAGTCATGCCGATGAAATCTTTTTGGCGAACACTTTTTATTATTCCTTGGGCGGTGCCTCAGTATATTACAGCGCTTACCTGGCGGGGAATGTTTAATCAAGAATATGGCCCGATCAATATTTTCCTTCAAAACTTTTTGCACCTTTCGCCTGTTCAGTGGTTAAGCCAACCGCTGACGGCATTTTTTGCCTGTGTGGTGACGAATGTTTGGCTGGGCTTTCCTTTTATGATGATCGTAGCTTTAGGTGGACTGCAATCGATTCCCAAATCACTCTATGAAGCTGCTTACTTGGACCGGGCAAACGCTTGGCAACGCTTCCGACACATTACTTTACCACTTCTTGCGCCTGTGATGATTCCAGCCGCATTACTTGGATCTATCTGGACGTTTAATAACTTAAACGTCGTTTGGCTCGTCAGTAACGGTGGAGAACCAGGTGATCAAACGCATATCTTAGTCAGTTATGTTTACAAGGCCGCGTTTAATCTTTATCGCTACGGCTATGCGGCCAGTGTTTCCGTTTTAATCTTTTTAGTTCTTGTCATTTGGAGCCTCGGTTCGCTTCGTAAACAATTTAAAAAGGAGCAAAAGGCATGATCAAAAAAACTTTTGCTTGGATCAGCATTCTCCTATTTGCGATTTTTTCGGTTTACCCTCTGCTTTACATCATCTCTGTTTCGCTCAGGGGAGATGATGCGTTTCAATCGCAAAGCTTAGAAATTTTTAGCGATACTTCAACTTTTAAAAACTACTCTGAGCTATTCTTTAAGACCAATTTTTTATTGTGGCTCCGAAACTCGCTCGTTATTGCAACGATGACGACTATCATCAGCGTGGCGCTTGCTTCGACAAGTGCCTACGCGCTTTCACGCCATATGTTTAAGGGCCGAAACTTGATGTTATTTTCACTTCTCGGAACGCAGATGTTTCCGCCGACAATGTTGATCTTGCCATTTTATATTATTCTTTCTCGACTTGAGCTTGTGGATCATTTTTTGGGTCTTTTTATTATCTATTCTTCAACGGCCTTACCATTTTGTATCTGGCAGATGAAAGCTTACTACGACACGATTCCAAAGGAACTTGAAGAAGCTGCAATACTGGATGGTTGTTCTGCTTGGAAAACATTTTATAAAATTATCCTACCGATCTCATCACCGGCGTTAGCGATTACTGCACTTTTTAGTTTCATGAGCAGCTGGAGTGAATACGTCGTAGCAGCTGTGATATTACAGGACCCATTACTTTATACATTGCCATTAGGATTACGTTCTTTCCAAGCAAGCCTTGCGACCCAGTGGGGTCTTTATGCAGCAGGAGCCTTAATTGTCAGTATCCCAGTCCTCATTTTATTCATGAGTGTCGCCCGCTTCTTAGTCTCGGGGCTTACTCTTGGAAGTGTGAAAGGTTAAGTATGATTGAAATTTCTCAACTCTCGAAAAGCTTTGGAACGAATGAGGTTTTAAAAAGCATCGATCTATCAATTCAAGATGGCGAGTTCTTGGTTTTACTTGGACCATCCGGCTGCGGAAAATCAACTTTACT
>JAYTJV010000082.1:0-35504 GCA_043730825.1 Pseudobdellovibrionaceae bacterium | reverse complement strand
AACAGGCTCAACTGGCGCAACAGGCTCAACAGGCTCAACTGGCGCAACAGGCTCAACTGGCGCAACAGGCTCAACTGGCGCAACTGGCTCTACTGGCGCAACGGGTTCTACTGGAGCAACAGGTTCAACTGGAGCAACTGGTTCTACTGGCGCAACAGGTTCTACTGGCGTAACTGGTGATACAGGAGCAACAGGTTCAACTGGTTCAACTGGTGCAACTGGTTCAACAGGTTCAACAGGCTCAACTGGCGCAACAGGTTCTACTGGCGTAACTGGTGATACAGGAGCAACAGGTTCAACTGGAGCAACTGGTTCAACTGGAGCAACAGGTTCTACTGGAGCAACTGGTTCAACTGGAGCAACAGGTTCTACTGGAGCAACAGGTTCTACTGGAGCAACAGGTTCTACTGGCGCAACAGGTTCTACTGGCGCAACGGGTTCTACTGGAGCAACAGGTTCTACTGGCGCAACAGGTTCTACTGGCGCAACGGGTTCTACTGGCGCAACGGGTTCTACTGGAGCAACGGGTTCTACTGGCGCAACAGGTTCTACTGGAGCAACGGGTTCTACTGGCGCAACGGGTTCTACTGGCGCAACAGGTTCTACTGGCGCAACAGGTTCTACTGGCGCAACAGGCTCAACTGGAGCAACAGGCTCAACTGGCGCAACTGGAGCAACGGGTTCAACAGGTTCTACTGGCGCAACAGGCTCAACTGGAGCAACAGGTTCAACTGGTTCAACTGGTGCAACAGGTTCTACTGGTGCAACAGGTTCTACTGGTGCAACAGGTTCTACTGGAGCAACGGGTTCTACTGGTGCAACGGGTTCTACTGGCGCAACAGGCTCAACAGGCTCAACTGGCGCAACAGGCTCAACAGGCTCAACTGGCGCAACAGGACCAACTGGCGCAACAGGACCAAGCGTGGTTACAAATGTCGTTCCATTAACTACTGGAAGAATGTGGTTAGGTACTGCTAATGTGGCTCAAGAACAGATTATGTCTGGTGATGCAACTATTTCAAATCTGGGTGTCTTAACATTGGGAACTGTTCCTATAACAAAAGGCGGAACTGGCGGAATCACCCAAACTGATGGCTTTAATAATCTTTCACCTTCAACAACTAAAGGCGATCTTATCGTCGATGATGGTATAAATGCGGTCCGGCAAGCAGTTGGAGTTAACGGCCAAATGCTGGTCGCAGACTCGACTCAAGCAACGGGCGTGAAATGGCAAACAAATGGCCTTGTCAGTCGTAGCTTTACTGCTGTCAATGTTGTCAATACAACTGCTGAAACTTCAGTTTTCAGCTATACAGTTCCAGCTAGTACACTAGGAACTCAAAGTGGATTAAGATTAACTTTGGCCGGAACCTATACTAATAACTCAGGAAGTAACACAAGAACTATTAGAATCAGAGTTAAGTACGGAGCAACTACCATTTACGATGATACTTCGATCCAATTTCCATCGAATGCAGCTTCTCGTGCGTACCGATTGAATCTAGAAATGTTTAATACCGGCACAACAAATGCCCAAAAGATGAGTGGAATAGTGGCAATTTCAAACGCAACTGCACCTGTTGCAGGCACTGGTGATTTCACGATAACTAATATCCTGAATTCAGCTATCTATGGATCATCTGCAATTGATTCAACAGCTGCCCAAGTCATAACTATTACCGTAACTCACAGTGCCGCAAATGCCGCGATTAGCTTTGTTAATCAGATCGCAATTCTTGAATTCTTGAACTAGGGTTTTGACTAATACTTTTTTCCAACCTAACGTTAGGTGTGAGTTTTGCAAAACAAACCTTATTTCTAATTTTTGGAATTTTAATCTGTGTAAAATCATACGCTGCTTCTAAGCCCGTTATGTTGGAATATCCCATAGGCCGATTTCAGGATGATAAGCCCCCGGCTCTCTTTAGATGGACTCTGTATGCCAAAGCTGACTCATTAACGATTAAAGTATTCCGTAAAAATCATGAAGGCAGTTATGATAAAATAAAAAATCTAATTGCACGTTTTGATATTTCATCACAAGTGATGTCAATGTCTTGGCCTCACCAGCCCCTGCCTGTTGGAAACTACGCTTGGAGTATTGAGGGTTATGATGAAACAACTCCAAATGCGCTTTTTTACGAAGATACCAATTTTACAATTGAAGCAGCTTCTGCCATCAACCTTCAAACTAAACGTTTTGGTATTCAAGTTGGATTCGGACGCGGACAATATGCAAGCATAAATCGGGATTTTGATGTCAATTTTAATACGACTCCAACGATTTACGGAATCCTTTATCGCGGCGGCAACGCAAATGGAATTTGGGATTTATCAGGATATGCTAGCGATTTTATTTTGAGAGGTAAACTTGTACAGACTTTCTCTGCACACGCTTCTTATGCCTATCATTTGAATGATCCCAACTCGAGTCGTACGGATTTTTTTATTGGACCCTCACTTAGAACTCATACTTTTCCCAGCGTTTTCAGCTCAGACGGCGTAAACATAAAGAGTAGTACGATGACACAAATGAGTCCTGGATTAATTTTTTCAACACAGAAATTATTAAATACGAAGTTCACATTGTATTCGCATTTGAAAGTTGACGCGCCCGTTTTTGCATCTAAAAAAATGACTAGTGCAGTGGGACCTACTGCATACAGCGCCACAGGCGGAATGATATTTGGTTATTTTTGGCCGCTCGCTTTCGGCGCTGAATTAGAGTACAGAGCTGACAAATCCTTAACTCAGGTTGGTTCAGGAAAAATCGATACTACAATGGAGAGTTGGGCGCTCATTTCGAATCTAGTTTACACTTTTTAATCAAATATTTAAAAAAAGTTTAACGAATTTTATTTTATTTTATCTAATCCAAATTTGATGCCAAGTACTCGCGGTGTTGCCTGAATCGTAATCGTCGCATTCGAAACGACCAGGTAGGCGACCTACTGCCCAATGGTTTTTATAATCCAGGAAGAAAGGGTAATTGACCATTGCAAAGTCGCCTTGATTTTTCCATCCTATATTTGCGACTTTCGGGATTTGTCCACCATTTCCAGGTAAACTTTTTGTGCCCGAAACAAGCTCATCCTTGCTAGCAGGTGAACTTAAACAACTTCCTTGGCCGGTTCGAAAGTAGTTTAAACAATTTTCAGATGAGACAGCAAAATCTACCAGTCGTTGATGGGCCGTCGTCTGGCAACGAAAACGAATTTCGCGAAAGGGAAATGCCGATAATGTGGCATTAGAAACATGTCCCCATGAGGGCGTGCCCACTTCATTATGGCCCAAGATATTTTGTTTTTCTAATGGATAAGTTCCATTTCTTAAAACAGCTGCAGCACCTGGAGCTGCTTTGCGATGTAAATAGTTTCCAACCAGCGTCCACCCACCACTATCGGTTTCCATATCACAAGTTACATCAGTACTTTTCTTTGTCGTACCAATCGTGTACTCACCGTCGATATTACAACCCGCTTTGCGATGATCCAAACATGATAGCCGAGGTTTAGTGCATTTCGAAAGATAGCTGACTGCGCTTATGAAATAAATAGCTACAGGTAATGCAGCAAAAATTAAAAAAAATAAAAAATACTTCTTAGTAAAAAAACTCATCTATTCGACAACTATTTGTTAACAGATTCTGACTCTTTTTTAAGCCATGCCAAATTGTTTTTTACCAAATTATTCTGTGGTTCCAGCTTAGCGGCTTCTTCCAGACTAGTCTTCGCTAAATCAAATTTTTTCAAAATAATGTAAGCAGATCCTAAGTTGTTCAACGTTCGCACGTGCAACGTATCGTTGGACTTAGGAGCATTTTTCCAAATTGAAACAGCTTCATCATATTGGCCCATTTTGTAATACTCGAAACCTAAATCGATTAAATGCGTTTGGCGAGTTTTACCGCTTGCCGAATTTGCTTTGGTTTTTAATTCATCAATTAGTTTTAATTGAGCAACTTTTTTCTCTTGTGCTAATTTCAAATTGTTTTTCGCTAGCTGAAATTCAGGCGAAATCGCGATCGCTTGTTCGCAGTAGGCGATTGATTTATCCCACTTTTCCAAGTTATTATTTTCAGCACAAAGATTATTTAATGCTAAAGAGTTTTTTGGAGAGGCTGTTAGCGCACGATCAAAATATGTAATCGCTGACTCGGTTTGCTTTGCCGTTGACAATGCCAATCCTGCCGCCATTAAGTTATCAAAGGTCGGATTCTTATCAGCTGTGGCAACTGCTTCTGCTGCTGAAGGCTGTTTATCCTTCCCAAGCATATTTTTTAATTCATTTTCTTTTAGTTTGTTACAAGAAGTGAGTATCAAACTTAAGCTAAGGGTAAGTATGTAAAAAATCTTTTTTGTCATGAAAACCTTTCTCGATGGAGAATAAATCTGTTTGTGGTTAAAGCTTACTTTTTTCTTTTGAAAAATACTCTTGTTCATTTGATTTTACCCGGACTTTTATCTCGACCCGACGACTTAAGTCTGGGCTATAATCTCCATCTATTTCAATAGGAATACTCGATCCGCGCCCGGAGGCCAACGTCAACTTCAGTATGCATTCATATAAGTCGGCATCTTGGCGAACTGCCGAAAGCGTTCGCAGTAAGACGGAAAAAGAACGGCTTTGGCTCAGGCGAATATTATTCGCCGTGCCATCCGAACTGGCTTCACCAGTGCGATCAGTGTGTCCCTCAATGATGATCGCATCAAGCCGAGACCGAATTTGATCCGAGCAAAGTTCTTTTGCCAATGCCGGAAAGAATCCATCTAGAAAACTGCCCCCGGCTTCAGAAAGAGTAGAACTTCCAGATGAAAACTTTAAAAGTTTCTCACTGACTCGGACGCTTAAAGTTAAAGGATCATTTTGATCTTGGACAAGCGGCAAGTCATTTTTATCTAGGACTCCGGCCAGCTGAGCTCTAACAGCTTGTTTTCCTTCTTTACTTCGTTCCGACGCATTTTTTATGAAAACAACTGTTAGAAGAATAAAAATAACAGCCAGTGAAGCCATTAAATCTGTGAAAGCACTTGAAAGAAAGTTTTTAGATTCTGGATTACCTGACATGGGTTTTGCCCATTATGAACCATTTTTCTTTTTTATCTGTTCGGTCATAAAGTCTAAAAGCATTTGTTCAGTCGTTAAATGGGGAAGCAATATTTCCAGCCTAGATACCACATTTTGCCAAAGTTGATTTTTTTTCTCGGATAAAAAATAGTTTACAATCGTGACACTCAAAGCACAGCTTAAAGCGACGATAGAGGAAAAAAACTTTCCAGAAAGCCCATTTACTAAACCCCCAATTCCCTGCACTTCCAAATTAGACATGACTTTGACATGCTGAAGTCCCAAGAGAATCGCAATAAAGGTCGTAAGAAGTCCAAGAGTCGTTAGCCAACTCGGGATCTCATCGGCTAAACGTTTTCCAGGCCAGTAATCGATACTCTGATTATTTTGAGCTATATCGGAAACTGATTTACTCAAAATAATTTCGCGATTATCAGTTTTTATAAGTAAGCTCTCGATTTTAACGACAAATAAATGAATCGCTGGCAATCGCTTACCTGAATCTCGAAGAGTCGCTAATATATTGTGGCTCGCTTTGGACTCACCGCTTAGATTTTTTAAAAGATTTTTGAGCTCTGCAATTGCCCGCTTACTCTTAAGATAATACCAAACAAGAAAAAAAGTTGTTAAGGTAACTACCACCATAGAAACGAAAAATACAATTCCTGGCATAACTTGACCGAATGCCTGGCAAACCCAGTCCGGGCTGCCAACTTCTGATGGGATCCATCCGCACATACCCTCGGGCGCTGTAACTTGACTTAAAACGACTGGCGCCGATTCTGTAAGCTTGTTAGCGTCGACAACTATGTCAGGTGGTGCCTCGAAAAGACTGGAAAAAAGTTTTGCGGGATGTTTTAGAAATTCGATAGATGATGCCACAACAAAAATTGTATTGTAATTCTATGGGCCTCACAAGCCAGTTCAGTTAAGTTCATTTTTTTGAAACGATCTACAAGATGAATGTCGAGGTTAGCATTAGTCTTTGATTTTAAGAAAAAGAAAAACGAATGGTCTAGCCATAGACCACCATCCAGAAAAAGGTTTAATTTTAGAGAGCCTGTTCTGCTGAAGATGACTATATTTAATTTTTACAGGCACTTCTTTCATTCGAACTTTTAAGTCTCTTAAAAATTTAATATGCAGATAATACTCTAACTCGTAACGATTCAGCCACTCTTGGTCCATGTTGATTTTGGGGTTTCGCAACAGACTTAATTTATAAGCTCTTAGACCACAGGTAATATCAGTCATTTTTGTTCCTAAAAGAAGGGACCAAAAAAAGCTGAGAAATGGTATTGAAGCCCTTCTGAAAAAAGGCAAATTTTCTGATTGGCCTTCATGCATAAATCGACTGCCTTGAATATATGGATACTCGTTCTTATCTAAAATTTCCAAAATATTTCGAAATTGGGCTGGTACCATTTTTCCATTTGATGAAGAGATAAGAACACCTTCAAAATTGTTGTCCATGGCGTAATTTAAACCACTTCGAATTGCTGCCCCGATTCCCAAGTTAGCTGGGTGCTCTATCATATGTAAACCAAATTGCTTAACAATTTCCTTTGATCCATCTGACGAGCCATCATCGACAACGACGACTTCTTCTCTTGAAAAGTCTTTTAACACCTGGGTAAGATAGGCTTCAATTTCAATCTGCTGATTATAATTTACGATGATAACTATATTTTTTGACTTCATTTTTTTCCAGCCAATCGTAAATTAATTTCTTCAAGCTTACTTAGTATCGGCCGATTAAGACCGTTTGCAAAGCTATTAGCTTCCTCTAAGTATTTTTTAGCTTCTTGATCGCGACCTCTTTTGATTAAAAAGTCCGAATAAAAAAGTCTTGAACTCAAAATACCATTGTCTTTTTCAACGGCTTTTTTAAAATATTCTTCAGATGTAACATCGTCACCAGTAGCCGCACTTGTAATCGCGAAGTTGATGAAACATGGGTAATAATAGGTAGCTTCCGAAACGCAATTGTTCAGCAGCGCACTAGCCATTTCGTATTCAGCTTTCGCCATATATTCCAAGGCAAGATTATTTTTTGCCCGTGGTGAATTGGGGTTTTTTAATACAGTATCCGTCCAAAGTGTTTTATTCGAGACAAAATCGAGATTTCGGTAAAATGTTGCACTCGCAAGTACAACTAATAAGGTTACCACGATTATTTTTTCATGAACCGGGTTTTTCACCAACTTTGGTAAATACTTTTCAAGGCCTAAAATTATTCCAAAGCTAAAAAAGAGAAATGGAATAAAATGCCGATGATCATTAACGGCTTCCGCTAAGGGAATAACTGATGATGCGGGTAAAATGGTAATGTAAAAGCCTAGTATCGCTAAACCTATCGATTCTTTTTTGTAACACAAGAAAAGTCCTAAACTTGCAAAAGCTGCGTTAATAGCGAAAAAAACAGCATTGGTTGCATTCCAAATACTTTGAGAGAATTTAAAACTTAAGTTGTCAAAATTAAACTGAAAAGGCCAAAAGTAAGTACTTAGATAAAAGATATACGCCCTTAACTGAGTCGCAAAATAATTGCCTCTGGAAACAGTTCCGCGAGCAATGTTTGAAGTCGGTTCGAAGTGGGAAACGATCAAATAGGCCGAAAACAGGGCAACGCTGCATAGAAAAATGATTGAAATCAACGAATTTCGTTTTGGAATAAAATCAGATTTTCGAAGAAAGAATAATTCAGCTACTACTAATAGAGCGATCAAAGTGATTCCTTCTTCTTTACTCATCACTGCTAGGAAGTAGGCTAAGCCCGCTAAAAACAGGTAAACCTTATTATCAAGCCTACGAAATCTCAAATAGAGGTAAAACGCTAAGCTGTAAAATAAACCACATAAAAGCGTCGAGCTTGCTGCAATATAATTTGCAACCTGGGTATTAACTGGATGAAATAGAAAAAAACCAAAAGCTAAAAAACCGGCTCCCCACCATATCCCCTTTGGATCGGATCCCTTCATACATTTTTGCCACTCAATCCACATCAAAAAACAAAACCATGCCACTATCATCAGTAGAATTTTTTTTGCTATTTGAAATGGTACAACACTTCCGTCACCGATCGCCCAAGCCACTTGGGAAAAATTTGAGGTTAAAGGTCGATAGCCGTAGTTATCGGGTGAAGACGAATAGGCTTTTGCAGTTGTCCAGGGCATCGCAAAATGCTCTAGCGAATGAACAAACTGATTCGACTGAATAGTATGGGAGTCATCCATTATAAAAGGAGTTTTGAAGGTCGGGCTGTAAACCAGAACAAAAATGAAAAGCAACAGTCCGATGGTAATTTTTGACTTGAGAGCGGTGGTCATAACCTTGTCCTTAAGAAACAGCAGCCAAAACTGACTTTTGGATGATACCGCGCTCATCGACTTGTGCAACTATCCTACCTGGGCTTCCAGTTACGACAGCGTAAGCCGGTACATTTTTGGTAACTACGCTACCCGCCCCGATCATGGCCCATTCTCCGATTGTAATACCTGGCAAAATGGTTGCGTTAGCTCCAATCGAAACACCTTTTTTTAATACTGTATTAAGCAGAGTCCACTCATCCGCAGATTTCGGAGTGCCATCTGGATTTACTGCTCGTGGAATTTTATCGTTCGTAAAAGTAACACTTGGCCCGATATAAACACCGTCTTCAACTGTCAAACCACGATAAAGGGTCGCAAAATTTTGAATTTTCACGTTATGGCCAATCGTAACACCTGAATCCACAAAAACTGATTTTCCTAATACACAGTTGTTGCCAATATTCGCGCCTGTTCTAACTTGCGCGTAATGCCAAACTTTTGTGTCTTTGCCAATGATCGCACCTTCTTCAATTATTGCTGTAGGATGCGAAAAGTAATTTAATTTTTCGGAGAAAAAATAGCTTAAGAGCTTAAATAGTTTTTTCATGTCTATTAGTTCGGCACTTTTCCGAAATTACTTAAGTGAAGTGTATGGCTTTTTACATTTCTAACCCTCTACTTGCGTCTAGATTTTCAAGGCACTCTTCATTTGACACGGAAGTCCTCAAACTAATGCCCTGACCTAAGCCTTGAAACAAAAATGCTTTACAATAAAGTCGTCGACTAGCTAGATTGCTGAAAACCATTTAACAAGGAGTTTCGCATGAAACGAACTATGTTACTTTGCTGCCTTTTTTCAGCTGCAGCTTTAGCCGTTGATCCAGGACCTACTCCTGCAGATGCAGGACAAGATAAAGTTGAACAAATTCAAAATTCCGGTGGCGCTTTAAAAGTAGAAAAGACTCCAGCACATATTGAAGGAATGACTCCGCCACCTGTTGAGCCAGATAAAAAAGTCAAATTACCGAAAAAGAAAAAAAGACTTGTTCAAAAAGAAGAAAAGAAAACTGAAAAATAACCTCTGGAGGTTTTAAATGTTTTGTCCAACTTGCAAAGATTCAGTTCTGTCGATGACTGAACGCCAAGGAATCGAGATCGATTATTGTCCAAAGTGCAGAGGCGTTTGGCTTGATAGAGGTGAGCTCGACAAGATTATCGAAAAGTCTGCCGCTGCTAGCGAAGTATCGGAGTCGGCTCCTGCTCAGGAGAGTAAACCGTTTATGCAGCCACCAAAGCCTGACCAATATGAGTCTCGAGAAAACCATCACGGACACTACAAGAGTCACAAGAGACGCAAAACTTTCTTAGAAGAATTATTTGACTAGAGTTTCAGCTTCTTCGGTCGCTTCTTTTTTAAACGGAATTCTTTCCAAGATTTTATATACTGGATATGCCCCGTTTAAAAAACTTTTATAAAGTCTCATCTCCGTGACTCTGACTTTAAAAAAGTCTTTTCGCCGAACCGGGGAAATAATATCTTTAACATTTGCATTATTTCTTAGCCGCGCGATAGACAAGTGCGGTGAATACTCTTCGTCAGAATCTAAACCCAAAACTTCCCGAGTTTGATCAACCAGTTGGCGTAAGATTTTCTTATTCTGGACTCCGCAATAGATAAGTCTCGCTTCTCGTTCAGAGCTAAATGCGTCGACTCCGCTGATGAGAAGCTCGAATGGTTCAATTTGATCTTGAATTGAATTTAGTTTTTCTGTGATCTCAGTTTTTTGGTCAGCGTTCATATTTCCGAGAAACGCGATCGTAACGTGATAATTTTCAGCCGGCACCCATTTATAGCCAATTTCCGCTTTATCTAAATTTATTTTTACTTTTTTGACTTCTTTTTCAAGCTTTTGAGAAAGCACTTCGTCAAAACCAATAGCAACAAACAGTCTATCACTCATGGAAAAAGGTTAGGCATTTTCCTGAATGATGTCCACTTGCGACTTAACTCATAATTTAAATTATTGGCAAATGCCGATATTTTTAAGTTCAGAAAGCTGATCAAAAAGTCGACCTGTCGTGTTGCTGCCGAAAGCGATCAAATCCTGAACGACGATGCGATGCTGAACCCAAGAACCCATTGCTAGGCCTTCCGCAGCTAAAGAGCAAGAAACTGGAATTGGAGAACAGCGATTCTCTACAACAAGCTTTTTTAGTTGCTGACCAAGATCGGCTAAAGTTTCAGCTCCAGCGACAATTGCGCCGCGAATCTGAATTCGTACACTTTTCCAGTTATTTTCGACATAGCCTTCAGAAGCTAGCTGACACGAAGGAGTGGTCCCTACGTCCGCAACTTGAGCCTCTAAAGTTGATTTCGCAGCTACTTCTGCAGAGAAAGCACTGTAACTAATCAAGTTGATTACTAAAAATGCCATTAAAGCCACAAGCTTCATTCCAGCTGATTCGAAATTTTCTTTTGTAAGGGCTGTCATTTTTAGTTTCATATAATTTTCCTGTTCGTTTTCTTTATCATTTTCTTTATCGACGTCTCATCGGCAGATTTCAGTAGCGAATTGACACCTAAATTCAATTTGCCTGCCCTTATTTTTGAAATTGCAAAGCAAATGCCAAAAGTTGATGTGTTAAGCGGTGACTTTTTGATCAAGGTGTGCGAAAAATTTGTGCATCTTAAATCACTTTAATGAGCGCTCAAAGGAGTCTACTCATGACTTGGATTCATTCTATCACCGAAAAGACGACTTACAGAACGGTCCGGAACGAAAAATTAGAGGAAAGTCTATGCGTTGTCGATCAAGGTGTTCGCGTTGAAGTAATGGAAAACGGTTTTGTTGGTTACGCAGGTACCCAAGATACTAGCCCAACCGGAATCAAACGAGCGGAAGACAAAGCCAGAAACCTAGCTCAAGCTGGAAGCAAAAATTCAATTTTCAAATTTTCAGAAAAAATTCGTCCCTATGCAAAAGGTGTCTACAAAACTCCAATTCAAAAGTCTTTTGATGCTGTCTCATTAAAACAAATCATGGATGTATTGATGGATTGCTCTAAAGCCATGAATATCTCTGAAAAAATCGTGCAAAGATCAGCAGGCGTAGTGATCGTTGAAACTCAAATTCATTCCCGCGGCCCCAATGGGGCTGAAACGGTCCAAGACTTTTCAATAGTCTCTTTAAATATCGTAGCGACCGCTCAAATTGGCTCGGAAGTTCAGACCCGAACTTTGAATGGCAGGTCCGCGGGGTATCAAATTGGCTCTGAATTGTTTTCTCGGCATCGCCTGATTCCAAATTGTGAAACAGTTGCGAAGCAGGCTTTAGACTTAGTAACCGCAGAAAACTGTCCCAATGATAAACGAGATTTATTAATCGGCCCTGACCAAATGTATATCCAAATCCACGAATCAATCGGTCACCCACTCGAGCTTGACCGAATCCTTGGCGATGAAAGAAATTTCGCCGGCTGGAGCTTCGTTAAAGAAGAGGACTTCGGAAAACTTCAATATGGCTCTGACTTGATGAATATTACTTTCGATCCGACCCGCTTCGGCGAAATCGCAAGCTATAACTTCGATGAAAGTGGCATGCCGGCCAAAAAAGAACATTTAATAAAAGATGGAGTCTTGGTCCGAGCTTTGGGTGGATTAGAATCTCAGGAACGATCTCCGGTTCCGGGAGTTGCGAATTTTAGGTCATCTAGTTGGAACCGTGCACCTATTGACCGCATGGCAAATATTAATATGGAACCTGGAAAATCAACTTTAGACGAAATGATAAGCCAGATGGAAAAAGGCTTGATCGTTCACTCGAACAAATCCTGGTCGATCGATGATTACCGGGACAAGTTTCAATTCGGCTGCGAGTACGGCCAAATCGTCGAAGAAGGCAAAGTCACAAAAATCGTCAAAAACGCCAATTATCGCGGTCGCACTTTAGATTTCTGGAGAAACCTGACAAAAGTCGGCGACAACTTAGAAACCTACGGCACCCTTTATTGCGGCAAAGGCGAACCTTCGCAATTAATCCGAGTCGGTCACTCGGCGCCCTACTGCCTGTTTAAAAATATCGAAATTTTTGGTGGAGGATAAAATGAGCTGGAAATACAAAATTCAAGAATCCTTCGAAAAAAGTTCAAAAATTCTTTTTGAGAATTTAAAAGGTGATGAAGAAGTCAGTCTGTCACTTAATGCAGAAGAAAGTGATTTCGTCAGATTTAATAAAGGAAAAGTTCGTCAGACAACTTCAGTTGAACAAGCGCAAGTTTCGATGCTGGTTCAAACAAAAACTAAATTGGCTAAGATGTCTTTTCCTTTAACAGGCAATTTGGACGAAGACCGCAAAAGATGTTTATTCTATGTGGGCAAAGCTAGAAACGAAATGACGATGCTTCCAGATAACCCCTACCCGGTTATGATTGCAGAATCTGGAACGTCGCAAACTGATGAAAAAGCTCAAACTCCAACATCTGAATTTATAATCGATAAAGTTCAAAAAACCGTAAGTGCGCAGGATGATTTTGTGGGCTATCTAGCTTCAGGTCCCTTGATAAAAGCGATCGCAAATTCAAAGGGAACCTCTCATTGGCATTCCAGTGACATCTATTTTATCGATTACTCTTTATATAGCGGGAAGCAAGGCAGCGCTAAAGCGGTCACAGATAATGTGGCTGGCTCAAACTGGAATGAACAAGCATGGCAGACTTCAATAAATCAATCCCGCACCTTCCTTCATCAAATGCAAAAACCTGCCCGAGACATTCCCCGCGGAGAATACAATGTGTACTTAGCCCCCAGCGCTGTAGAGGAATTAAAAAACATCATCAGCTGGGGTGGATTTTCGCAAGCTAGTTATAAGCAGGGCCAATGCGGACTGAAGCTATTAGCCGACGGAGAACGAAAGCTCTCAGACAAGCTTACTATTCTAGAAAATTTTGATTTAGGAGTCGAACCTCGATTCAATTCATTAGGCGAGATGTCTTCTCCCCAAGTTCCCATTATTGAAAACGGAGTCTTAACGAACCTCATGACTTCTTCTAAGACGGCCGCCGAATTTAATCTAAAATCAAATGGTGCTGAAACCCGAGAAGTTCCTCGAACAATGGAAATCAAACCAGGAACTTTGAAGCGGGATCAGATCTTTGAAAAGTTAAATACGGGGCTTTATCTTTCGAATCTCCACTATGTGAACTGGTCAGATCAAAAAACGGCGCGGGTAACGGGCATGACCCGCTTCGCCTGTTTCTGGGTTGAAAATGGCGATATTGTGTCTCCAATCCAGGATATGCGCTTTGACGTCAGCATCTATGACATTTGGGGGAAAGACTTGATCGGTTTGACTGATTTCCAAGACGTCTCAGTCAATAATTTAACTTATGGTTCAAGAAAATTTGGCGGCAGTAAATTACCAGGGATGTTGATTCAAAATTTTAAATTCACTCTGTAACGATTCACGCAAGTCATTCTCTATATATATCTTAAAGCGTCTCTCGAAAATTTCGGTTTTTGACATTAGTAATCAAATATTTGGTTATTTGAGCTTAAAATGGGAAAGAATGATGTAATTTTTCTCTCTAGCCCTGTGAAAAAGCAACCACTCTAGTTAAATTCATGGGCTCCAGAGGAAAAATCCTACCATTGATTGATTTTTTCAAAAAAACGAAGTAATTCTCGGTTGTAACAAATATTGGAAACCATTTCCAAATTTTAATTTTTAGGTCAGGTTGAAAAATCGATCGACCATAAACAGGAGATTCCATGAACAACGCGTTTACAAAAATCATCGAAAACTTATCAAAGAATGCAAACGTTAAAAGATTTTTATCTGACTTCGATCGCTTAAGCCAAGATCTTAAGAAGTTACAAACAAACTTAAACAAGAAATTAACTTCTGAAAAAGATCAGGCTGTTAAAAAAGCTAAATCTGAATACTCAAAGATTTTGTCTAAAGTTCGCGTTGCTGAAAAAGACTTAAACAAAGAAGTTAAATCCGCGATCACTAAGATCAAAAAATCAGCTGGCCAAGTTGAAAAGAATCTTAACAACTACAAAAAGAAAGCTACTCAGCAACAAGCTAAAGCTAGCAAAATCTTAAAATCAAACGCGACAACTCGCAAAACTGCTCCTAAAGCTAAAGCTCGTACGACTAAAAAAGCTTCTAAAAGAGCATAAGCCATTATGAATAAGTTTTTAGTTTTCGTGCTTGTTATTGGTTCGGGAATTTTGGCTCAAAGCGCCACTGCCAACAGTTGTCGCTTTAAGGCTGCCCAAATAGTTGTTCAGGATTTAAACCAGAACGGTCGACTTTGGGAAGCTCGCCAGCTTAAAAACGGCGAAGTTGAAATTACTGTTAAGGGCAAGGTTTGGTTAGACATGGCAGATGAAGAAGTTCATTACTGCGAAGCATGGGATGACCAGACTGTATGCGTCGATTACAAATTTCAAGATCCGGAAACTCGTCGAGTAGAACATATCGTTCAACTTCAGATTGAAAAAGATGGATGCATTCAGCGCGGTTACAATAACCTAGTCGGAAAAAGACCTTGGCGATAATTGAAGCTTTTTAGCTTCGTAAATGGCGCAAAGAGTCTGAATCTCAAGAACCCTGCTGTACAACTACAAAGTCAGCGGGGTTTTTGCTATTTTAAGTTCAGATATTTTACGAAAGGCTCCTTCCATGTCAGATCTCGCTTCTTCCTTATCGACTCGGAATGAATTTGTTCACCGTCACATTGGACCTCGTGATGAAGATGTAAAAGCAATGCTTCAAGAACTGGGCTTTTCAGATTTAGAAGAGATGGCCAATCACGTCGTTCCAAAAAATATTCGTATGAAGAAGCCATTAAGCTTGGGCGACGGATTAGCGGAAAATGAACTTCTATTAAAATTAAAAAATAAAGTTTCTCAGAATAAAATTTATAAATCTTTAATTGGAATGGGTTATGCGGGAACGATTACTCCAAGTCCAATCTTAAGAAATGTTTTTGAAAATCCGAATTGGTATACGGCATACACTCCTTACCAGCCGGAAATCTCTCAAGGTCGCTTAGAAGCTATTCTTAATTTTCAAACGATGGTTTCTGATTTAACTGGAATGGAAATTTGTAATGCTTCCCTATTAGATGAAGGAACTGCCGCCGCAGAAGCAATGCAAATGGCACATGCCCTTCATAAAAAGGGTGATGCGAATAAATTCTTAGCCTCTAATAATTTACATCCACATATTTTAGAAGTTTTAAAAACTCGCGCAAGTCCACTTGGAATCGAACTTGTTGTAGAAGATGTAGCGCAGTACAAAGTTGATAGTTCAGTATTTGCGGCGATCGTTTCTTATCCAGGCACTGATGGCCGAGTTGACAACCTAAAATCACTGGCTGAAAAAATTCATCAGGTTGGTGCGCTTGTTATTGCTTCAACTGATTTGCTTGCGTTGACTTTGATTACTCCTCCAGGCGAATGGGGAGCTGACATTGTTATTGGAAATTCTCAGCGTTTTGGAGTTCCATTTGGATTCGGTGGACCACACGCTGCTTATTTGGCAACTAAAGATGCTCACAAGCGTTTGTTACCGGGTCGGCTTGTTGGAGTATCGATTGATTCTCAAGGTAACAAAGCACTTCGCCTAGCGCTGCAGACCCGTGAACAACATATTCGTCGGGAAAAAGCGACGTCAAATATTTGTACCGCACAAGTGTTACTAGCAAATATGGCTAGCTTCTATGCTGTTTATCATGGGCCTCAAGGCTTGAAGAAAATGGCTGAACGAATTCATTCAATGACTCGGCTAACAGCGACAGCATTAAAAAATATGGGCTATAAACTTCGCTCGGATAGTTTTTTTGATACAATTGCTGTCGATACTGACAGAGCAGAAAACATCGTTGATGAGGCTCTGGATTTAGATATCAACTTTAGACTCATCAATAAAAAGACGCTTTCATTCACGTTAGATGAAACTTGCTCGATTGAAACTGTCGAATCTATCTTACAAGCTTTTAATCACGGCGAATTTGTAAATTTGAAAGCCGAAGGACTTAAAACAGAAGATTATAGTTTTGATTCTTCATTAAGAAGAACTTCAAGCTACTTAACTCATCCAACTTTTAATCGTTATCACTCCGAAACTGAGCTCATGAGATATATTCAGCATCTGCAAACAAAAGACATAACACTGGCTCAATCGATGATCCCGTTGGGCTCTTGCACGATGAAGCTGAATTCAGCGACAGAATTAATCCCTGTATCTTGGCCGGAAATCAATCAACTGCATCCATTTGCACCACTTGATCAAGCTGTTGGCCTTCTTCATATGATTGATGATTTAGAAAAGAAGCTTTGCGATCTGACTGGATTTGCTGCTGTTTCATTGCAACCAAATTCTGGCGCTCAAGGAGAGTACGCAGGTTTACTTGTAATTCGTGAGTATCATAAATCAAGAAACCAAACTCACAGAAACATTTGTTTGATTCCTTCTAGTGCCCACGGAACTAACCCCGCTTCTGCTTCAATGGTGGGCATGCAGGTTGTCGTTGTAAAATGTGACGATAATGGAAACGTTGATGTTTCTGACCTAAAAGAAAAAGCAAAACTTCATTCTCAGAATTTAGCTGCTCTTATGGTTACTTATCCTTCGACCCATGGTGTGTTTGAGGAAGCGATCACAGAAATTTGTGACGTGATTCATCAGCATGGTGGCCAAGTCTATATGGACGGTGCAAACATGAATGCGCTTGTTGGGATTTGTAAGCCTGGTGAATTCGGACCCGATGTTTCGCATATGAATTTACATAAGACATTTGCAATTCCTCATGGCGGTGGCGGACCTGGCGTTGGACCAATTGGCGTGGGTGCACACTTAGCTCCTTTTTTACCAAGACATTCGCTTGTTCCAGAAATGGGTTCAAAAACTGGAATTTCTGCTGTGACTTCGGCTCCGTGGGGAAGTGCTAGCATTTTACCAATTTCTTGGGCTTACATTTCAATGATGGGTGCTGAAGGTCTCAAGAAAGCGACTTTAGTTTCAATTTTAAATGCTAATTACATAGCTAAGAAATTAGATCCGCATTATCCAGTACTTTACAAAGGTAAAGAGGGTTTAGTCGCTCACGAATGTATTTTGGATTTACGTCCACTTAAGAAAGCTTCCGAAGTAGATGTCACTGATGTTGCAAAGCGATTAATGGATTATGGCTTTCACGCTCCGACGATGAGTTTTCCAGTTGTTGGCACTTTGATGGTTGAACCAACTGAAAGTGAATCTAAAGCTGAAATTGATCGCTTCATTGAAGCTATGATTTCAATTCGAAACGAAATAACTGAAGTTGAAACAGGTAAGGCTCCTAAGGAAGATAACGTTTTAAAAAATGCTCCGCACACGGCGGAAATGTTGTTAGCTGACGATTGGAAACATTCATATACAAGAACGAAAGCGGCTTATCCACTACCATGGTTAAAGAGAAATAAATATTTCCCTTCAGTCGCACGAGTTGATAATGCCTACGGCGACAGAAACATTATGTGTTCTTGCCCGCCACTTGAAGAATATAAGTAATTTTTTAAGCGGATTCTGTCCACGGTTGGATGGATCCGCTTTTCTTTTATGCAGCTAGTGAAATCTTTTTATCAGGATTAAAAAAATCAGCAGGAAATCTGATCTTGGAATCAGGTCTTAATGCATGCTCTTCCACAAAACGTGGAATGTACCCAGTACTTTGAATTCCATTTGCTCCCATTTTAAAAACATGATTCACAATATATTCGTCGTCTTGTCGCCCCAGAACCTCAACGATTTCTGTGACTTCACGTTTACCTTCCATATTGCGACTTGTCTGCACGATGAAATGAATGGTGTTTGCGATATCTGTTTGAATCATGCTTAAAGGTGCTTCAGTTCCAGTTCTTAAAATCATAGATTCTAATCTGCGAAGCGCATCAGCAGCCGTATTTGAGTGCACGGTCGTCATACTGCCTTCGTGACCTGTGTTCATCGCCATGAGCATATCCCAAGTCTCTGTACCGCGGCACTCTCCGATGATGATACGATCAGGTCGCATTCGAAGTGCATTTCTTAAAAGCATATCCATACCGACACTTGTGTCGTTGCCAATCGCAGCTTTGGTTTCCATACGAACAAGATTTCGAACTTTTAATTGAAGTTCAGCTGTGTCTTCGATTGTTACAACCCGCTCTTTTGACCGAACAAATCCGCTTAAGATATTAAGTAACGTTGTTTTGCCTGAACCTGTTCCACCGGAGACGATAATGTTTTGTCTGGCAGCTACAGCCTGGCTCATGAAGTAAGTCGCCTTCGCATCTAAGTGACCAGAGGCCACCAGTTCCTGATAAGATTTTGTCTGAGTTGAGGGCTTACGAATCGTAATTGAAGGTCCGTCAAGTGCAACAGGGGGAATCACAATATTTAATCGGAATCCATCATTCAATCTTGCATCCAGACAAGGCGACCTTCTGTTCAATTCTTTCCCTGTGAATACGGCTAAGGATAGCGCAAAACGCATCAACGCATCGGGATCTTTGAATTTAACTTGTGACTCTTCAATGACTCCATTTTTTTCAACGAAAATAAGATCCCAATTATTAACCATAATCTCGGATACGGAAGGGTCCATAATAAGGGCTCTTAACGGGCCAGCTTCTGTTTTCCAGTCGCTCGAGGTATTTGATGCTGCGGAATTTGGATTCATGTTTATTTTTCGGTATAAAAAGGGATTTGTTGACTGCTCTTTAGTCTTGTTGTTTTTTAAAACACTCAAATGAAACAAATTATTCCGTTTCCCCCTTATATTCAGACTGAAATTGATCGCCTTTTCAAAGACAAGGGCTGGGGCAAGCAGTCCAAAAGTCTAGCTGAAGATGTCTTACAACTCTCAGATTTTTATATCGCTAATCCGGATAGCCCAACTCCTTGGGAAAAGGAATGGGCTCAGCGTGCAGGCCTAGTCTATTTTTGGCCGCTTAACACAATTCGTCTTCTCAAAATTAAAGCAGAACTTTTAAATCAGAATTTTTTCTCTGGTCTTAATCATATGACTGATTATGGTGCTGGTGTTGGAACTGCTAGCTGGATATTTCAGGATATTTTTAAAAGCCAACAGTTACTTGAAAGATCAACAATTCCACAAAATATGTTTCCGAAATTGAATTGGACGCAAAAAGCAGAAGGAAACGATTCAAGTTTTACGGTATTTTCTTATTCTTTGACTGAACTCAATCAACTTCCTGATTGGAGTTACAACTCTGAAGCCTTACTCATTGTCGAACCTTCAACTCAGCAAGATGGGCGAAAACTTTTAAGTTTACGACAGCAGCTTATCGACAAAGGCTACCACATGTGGGCACCTTGTCCCCATCAGCTTGCTTGCCCACTTTATTCAAATTCAAAAACTGATTGGTGTCATGATCGCGTTCACATTGAAAAACCAACTTGGTTTGCAGAGATTGAAAAATATCTCCCTATGAAAAACAATACTCTCACTTTTAGCTATGTGGCTGCTCGGAAAACTCCTCCGCCAGCACGATCTTGGTCACGCCTTGTTGGAGATCAGCTAAATGAAAAAGGGAAAACTAGACAATTAATTTGCCGAGGCCCCGAAAGAGAATATTTATCTTGGATGCTACGCCACGGCGAACCGCCTCTCTTCCACAGAGGTGATCGAGTGTTTTTAGAAGAGCATGAAAAGAAATCTAATGAACTTAGATCCCCACAAGTGCGTCTTGACGAATAATTATTAATAAACAACTTGTCATGACCCCGGGCGCATATTCACAATGGGTGAAATGCGAAATGTAAATCTATTTATCTCGACCAGCGCTGACGGAAAAATCGCCCGTGAAGATGGCAGTACTGATTGGGTGCAATCTCCATCAGATATTGGTTTCGATAAATTTTATTCAAACGTTGATACTCTGCTCATGGGTCGAGCTGCCTTTGAACGGCAGCTAAGTCGTGGCCCTTGGCCCTTTGGCGATAAAAAAACTTTCGTTTTTTCAAAAACATTAAAAAATCAATTCAGTAGCGAAATTGAAATCATAAATCGTGATCCTTCTGCTTTCTTAGAAGATCTCAAATCTTCAGTTGGAAAGAATATTTGGCTGGTAGGCGGCGCAAAGCTTATTCGCACACTGATGAGTGAAAATATGGTCGATCAAGCTATTTTGAACCTACACCCAGTCATGCTGGGTAAGGGCATTGATTTATTCCCCCTTCCCTTGCACTCAATGTTTTGGCGCTTAGATTCTTCAACTGAACTACCCTCTGGTTTGGTGCAGGTCCGCTACGTTTTTGTCGGCTCTCATGACAATTAGAATCCTATAGGGGAATTTCTTTGACTGCCGCCTTGGTTCTTGATTGAAAGGAACCATGAAAAAAACTCCACTGTATGATGATCATGTTCAATTAGGTGCCCGCATCGTTGAATTCGCTGGCTGGCAAATGCCCATTCAATATTCCAATCTAAAAGAAGAGCACTTAAA
The DNA here is from genome assembly GCA_043730825.1 of Pseudobdellovibrionaceae bacterium. Lineage (GTDB taxonomy): Bacteria > Bdellovibrionota > Bdellovibrionia > Bdellovibrionales > Bdellovibrionaceae. The sequence goes on along the minus strand of JAYTJV010000082.1, from coordinate 14,627 downwards.
TGTTCGTTCAAACGTTGGCCTTTTCGACGTTAGCCACATGGGTGAATTCCGGGTAAAAGGTCCAAAGGCTGTCGAAACTTTACAGTGGCTCACAAGTAACAACGTTGCTGCTCTTGAAGAAGATCAAGCTCACTATTCTTTGCTACCAAATTCTAAAGGTGGACTGGTTGATGACATTATTGTCTATTGCCTTAGAAAAAATGAAGACTATTTAGTATGCGTAAACGCTTCGAATGTTGAAAAAGACTTTAAACATTTTCAAGAAAATAATAAGGGCGCAGAACTGACCAATGAAAGTGATAAGTGGGGCCAAATTGCGGTTCAAGGTCCAAAGGCTTTTGCATTACTTGATAATGTTTTAAAGATTAGCTCTTCAACTATGAAGTCTTTTACTTTGAAAAAAATTAACTGGAATGGCTATTCCGTTATTTTCGCAACGACCGGTTACACGGGCGAAAAGGGCGGCGAAATTTTTATCGAAACTAAAGGTACAAGTGAACTTTGGAAAACTCTCCTTCAAATGGGCCAAGAATTTGGGGTTAAACCCATCGGCTTGGGCGCACGCGATTCTCTTAGAACCGAAATGAAGATGTCTTTGTATGGCCACGAAATCGATGACTCCAGTAACCCTTACGAAGCTTCTTTAGGCTGGGCAGTAAAACCCTTAGCAAAAGATTTCTTGGGCAAAGAACCGATGGTGAAAGTAAAAGAATCAGGATTGACGCGCAGCCTTATAGGCTTCAAAATGGTCGAACGAGGAATTCCCCGTCAGGGATACACGTTACACCGGGAAAATGGTGAAGAAATGGGCATCGTGACAAGTGGCACTCACTCACCTTCGCTAGACGAGCCCATTGGAATTGGTTATGTTCATCCTGAATTTTCGCCCATCGGTTCGGTTTTCTATGTGGACGTCAGAGGCAAAAAAATAAAAGCCTCCACTTGCAAAACTCCCTTTATCGCGAAATAACAGTCTACTTTGAAAAAATAAGGAGCTTAACTTAAATGGCTTTTCATATCCCCGAAGATTATTACTACACAAAAGAACACGAATGGGCTCAGGTTGATGAAAACATCGTAACCGTTGGTATTACTGAATTTGCTCAAGATCAATTGGGTGAAGTGGTTTACTGTGACCTTCCTGAAGAAGGACAAAAAGTAACTCAAGGTACAACTTTCGGAGTCATCGAAAGTGTAAAGGCCGTTAGTGATCTTTACTCTCCGGTTTCTGGAACTGTCATCGAAGTAAACACAGCTTTGATGGATGATCCTTCTTCATTGAATGATGATCCAATCAACGAAGGCTGGCTCGTTCGCATCGAAATGGACAGCGAAAAGGAACTCGCAAATTTAATGAGAGCTCCCGATTATAAAAAGTTGATTGCTGATAAATAGTAGAATAGATATGTGATCCATGTGCCCAGTTGGTGTAATTGGTAGCCACGCCAGGCTTAGAATCTGGTGCTTAACGGCGTGGGGGTTCAAGTCCCTCACTGGGCACCACTTAAATTGTTCGCTTAGAAAACCCAAAGCTTAAAACTTTGGGTTTTTTATTTTTTAAAATATGGTTATTAGATTTTGGGCGTACAACGGCACTGAATCAGTAACTGATAGCAAAACTCGCCTCGACTCGACTTAAAATTTGAGACCCATCTTCCGATCGTAAGAATATGCGATCAATTAAACTACCTATATTTTTTGCAGTATTTATAATTTCAACATTAGCTCTGGCTCATGAAAATTCGCAAAATCATAGCGAAAGCGGATTCGATGAAATGGGAATCGTCACCGATGTAACTCAGTTTGCATGTAGAAGGGCGAACGCTACACAGCTAGCAGAAGTGAATTTAGGCAATGCAAAAGCTGCTAACTTTTTTCAATACTGTTCTGCTTCAACAAATGGCTCTCCTTGGTGCCAGGAAGTCATGCGTCCAAACCCAGCAAGTACTTCGACATTTGCATGTACTTACGGAAACAGCCAAGTTCATCAACTCATTAATCCCGATGAAAATACTTGGCCTCATGCAGTTCAAGGCGTTTTATTAATTCAATCTCTTAAAACACTCGGAATTAAAGTTTGCCAGATTTATAATTGGTGGCGACCAGAACCCTACAACGCAAATGTTGGCGGCGCAGCGGGAAGACATCCCTTTGGCACTTCAATCGATGTAAAATTCTGCTCTAAAGCAGATATGGAAAAAGGCTTTGCACAACTTTGTAAATGGAAAGCTCAAGGCAGGCTCAGAGCTTTAGGCTATTATGGAACTTACTCACTTCATTTCGGCGTGGGCGATCGCACAGCGAACACTTGGGGTAAATCCTGCCCTCGCAGCCTTGCACAAAAATAATGGCGCGATTTTCGTAAATAAAAAAGGCTAAGATATTTAACCCTTAGCCTGTCTAAAAAACTTAATTTAAAAAATTAAATTAGTTCATTCTGCTTTCATCAAGTGCAACAACCATTCTGTTAAGACCTAGGTTAAAGCCGAAGCCCTTAATAAGTTGTAGTGACAAGTTAAGAGTTACTGAAGGAAGTTCTGCGTGAACTGCCGTCATCGCGCCCACGCCACCGATAAAAGCAACGCTACCTTGTAATACTGCGTAATTGCCTAAGATAGCCTCGGGATATGTATTAAGTAATGATATGTTCGCAGCGATACCTTTCATTTCCATTTTGCTTAAAGAGATATTTGCAGAGATTGGGCTTGCATGCATCGTCACTGTAATTGGAAGACTTACTCTTTCATTAGATGCGCTGATGCAATTTAAGTTTCCTTTTGCATTGTAGCGATAGTAGCCAAGGATAAGTTTTACTCCAGTTGCTTGGCCGCTGAAGCCCATCGAACAAGCCCATGCTGTTGGAGAAATTCGAGATTGTGCCTGTGCTAAAACGCCAGAGCAAATAAGAGTGATCGCGATAAGTAAGCTTTTCATATGTATACCTCCCGGTATGTTGATTAAATATTTTCGGCCTGAGTGCGGCCAATGAGAGGTTTAATAGTTTAAACTAAAATTGGAGTCTATAGCGGCAAAGGTAATCCTGTCCCGGTCTTATTAATTCGGGACACTATGTCCCGAATACTTGCACTTCTTTCAAATCACTGTTATAGGTCACGAATGAATATCGACATGAAGACGGTGCTGCTCCAGGAGCTCGCAAAAAGACAAACTCGTAACTCTGCTTATTCATTAAGAGCTTTCGCTCGTGATTTAGGAATTGGGCCGACAACAATATCTGATGTACTTGCTGATAAAAGAAATTTTTCTAAAAAGAATTTACAAAAAGTTATGACGACACTTATGCTGTCACCTCTTGAAAAAAACATTATTTTAAGCGCCCATAAAAAGTATTCTAAAAGACCCATGCAGGTTGACGAAAGAGTCTTGCTAAATGAAGACACCTTTCATTTGATTGCGGATTGGCATTACTTAGCAATTCTGAACTTGGCGAAGCTGCCCGGAAATAAAGCGGCACAACCCTCGTGGATTTCGAAGAGATTAGGAATCACGCTTGACCAGGGAAACGTGGCTCTTTCACGATTAATACGGCTAGGCTTAGTAAAGAAAAATAAAACTCAATTGGTTAGAACTTCAAAGCCACTTACGACTTCAAATGATATTCCGTCCGAAGCCATAAGAAAACATCATAATCAAAATCTAATTCTTGCAGAAAAATCTCTTCATCATGATCCTATTGCAGTTCGTGAATTTGGCTCGGTGACAATGACCGTCAATGTTGAAAAATTGCCACAGGCAAAAGAGATTCTACTTAAGACTCGAAAAAAAATCGCTGCCCTGTTAGAAGAGGGCAAGGTTACTGAAGTTTACACGCTTTCTTTTCAACTTTTTCCGCTCACCCGAGCTACACGATTAGGGGATTAAAGATGCTAAAATTATCGAACTTACTTGTTGGTTTTTTACTCCTGATAACTTCTAATACTTCGGCCCGTGGTGGTGATCTGGTAAATAATGGTGGCGGTTTAGCAGAAAAGAATGTCTTCTATGCTTACTCCAAACTTGATACCTATATTAAAGCCTGTTTAGAATCACCGGTTTGCAAAGTCACTGAATCTCAAAAGCTTATCTTAACAAAAATCTTAGAATCACTTCCAAAAGAATTAGCGACTCCTTCGCAGTTGATTTTTACCTCAGAGAAAAAAATCCCCGGAACTTTTATTTTAGATGGAAATGTGCGAATTGCTAAAACCGGAAACTTGGTTGGCAGTCCTATTTACTTAAATGTCGATTTGCTTTATACAAAAGACCAAAGTGGCATGACTGAAGCAGCCACAATTCCTGAAGCAGTCGCCATTCTACTACATGAATTAGGTCATCATCAGGGTGGTTACAGTCACGAAGAGCTTGATCTGTTGGGCGTGAATGTCTCTTTATTTTTACAAAGAAAACTTATAGTAACGCCTATGATCCCCTGGGAGTCTGAAATTTCAGCTTCGGTATTTAATCCTAAAAATATAACAGCTTTTCCAGAGGTTCTTCTTTACGTCGGGAATGATATTATTGACTTAAGCCAGCTCTACAAAAAGACTGTTCAGTGTCATGTGTTAAAGATTCCCATTCCGATATTGCCGATTGAAGACATCACACTCATACGATCAGCACCCTTAGCCTCTACACTTTATAATTTGCATTGGAATAAAATAAAGGAAAAAAACGATTCTCTTGAGCTTGAGATTCTAGGCAACGTATCTAATTTGTGCCAGCTTAAAACCATGAATAAAATAAGAAATAACGACTTTAAACTTTCAATCAAAGTGACAGTTAGAAAAGTGAATGATGTTTGGGTTTACGAACCTCAAACTTTGAACTTGGATCAGTTCTCGAGCCCCTGGTACAAACTCATAAAATTCCAATAACTGTATTTTGACATTGGGCTTTTAGCTTTTTAATCTATCAACAAACTTTGTTTATAAAATGTGCACACCGCAATCAACACACCTAATTGTTTATGTATAAACTGTGAAACGAAAAAATGTTTTGACCGTTCAATTACGTTCCATGCACAGTGAACACCTCACAACTAGAGGAGATTCTCAAAATGAAAGCAGCTATTTTAGCTTTATCGTTAGCCTTTTCAATCGCACAGGCGGCGCCATCTGATTCACAAACTAATGTCACTTCAGGTGAGGTTGCTCGTGAAGCGGATACTTCTGTCTTGCCAACAGGTTTTGTACCTTATTTGGGCGTAAACGCTGGGTATACGGATCAACAACATACAACAATTAAAAGCGAAGGAATGCCCTCTTCTGTAAAAGCAATTGGCTCTTACTACATGGATAGCGCACCCATGGTTTTTGATGCGGGTCTTGGTTTGATGAATCAGCAGTTTTCTCGTTCGGCGGCGCAGGATCGCGCTATTGATACTGGAGTTGCAGAATTAGCTGCCCGCTACTTGTTAGAAAATCGTTGGCAAGCTGGTGTCGTTGCAAATCAGTATTTTGATAAAGGTGAAAACTATGGCGCGAATCAAGCCGATGCTCAATTTGCTGGTGTTCAGGCTTTAAAAGAATTCGCACTTCAAAAAGGTGTGATGGCTCGTGTGGGTGGTCGTTTAATGACTGACTTGAATGTAGACAAGCGAACTGTAAACATGGCGATGGTTGATTTTCAAATGGGTTGGAATTCTAAAGCTGACCGCGCAACTGGAGTTCGCACAGCTGCTTCTGCACCTGTAGAAAAATCTGAAGTTACAGAATCAGATGTGTTATCTGAGACTGCGACAAACTTTGAAGTAAATAGCTCTGACGTTCCAGCGGAACGCGAAGCTCAGTTGAAAAAATTAAGTGAAGCATTGGCTCAAAACCCTGGGTTAGTAAAAGAAGTTCAAGTTCTTGGCCATGCGGATTCAACAGGTACAGAAAAAATCAATGAACCACTTTCTGAAAGAAGAGCGGACGTTGTTGCGCAAATCTTAAAAGAAAACAAAATGGGTCAAACTCGAATCGAGACCAAAGGTTTTTCAGACAAGCAACCTATCAGCGATGATTTAAATAAAAACCGCCGCGCGGAAATTAAATTTATCGGTGTAACTGACGAAGAAAAATTACAAGAGATCTTAAAATCCATCTGGTAATTTTTTAGGAATTTAGTTTTAAATTATTAAGCCTGGCTGATTCTTTTAGCCGGGCTTTTTTAATGGCTTTTGCGATCCCAAAGATATCTTCTTTTTGGAGGGGTGTTATCTTCGTAGGTCTTTAGAAAGAGATCTTTCGGAACTTTAACTTCTTCGGTTATTTTTCGGATTAGAATGGTTTCGAAATTACTTCTATTATCAAACTTGCTATTCGTAGGATGAGTTAACGAAGTAACTTCCAGCCCGGGAATATTTGCTAACCAATTAAGTAAACTTGAACCAGGCTCATGAGTCGCGATGACGGAATTTTTTGTTCGGGTCATGTGAAAAAATATTTTTCCATCTTTGGCTAAGAGATCGATTAGCACTTGTAAAACCACGGCAAATTCTTTTGTGTAAGATAGTGCGCCATAAAGATCAGTGATAAGATTTACTTTTCCCATTAGATGATTCAATCGTCCACTTTTCGCCATGTTTTCAATTATATCCCCATCTAGGTAGGAAAATCGGTTACCTAGCTCAGTGGGATGAATGAAATTGTCGGGTCTTTGAAAGCTAATACCTATGCCCTGACTGATGTTAGGAAATGATTTGAGGCCCTCGATAAGAGCTCGCGCAAAACCAGTTCCTGAATCTAGCCAAATTGATCTTTCTGGTAAATCGAGTAGAGTATTGCGAAAACTACTTCCGGTGGGAGTCAGCCTTTCAACATAATGGCTTAATCCGCGTGATGTATTGAATGAATTGAAAATCAGGCGAGCTTGAGCCGCATCGACTTCTAGGTGGCCTGCACATAAATTAGCTGTAAACCCATTTGAGCTAACACCTGTTAACAGAATAAACAGCAATGCCAGTTGGATAAGTTTAAATTGTCTTTTAATCACTCTTTTTCCTCTACGATGTACTGATTCAATTTGTATTCCGAAAAAGTGTCTCAATTTGAGAATAGCGCAGTCCTTCAGTGCATCCCTTTTCGATGGGATTTATGACCCGAATTTTAGGTCCTTCGATTTGAACTCTCATTTAAATCGAATATAGCAGGCATAGCCTTTGCTCCATAATGTACCGTTATTTAACATAAGGGGGCTTTTCATGAAAAATGGATTAAAAAACGGAACTGAAAACTTACACATAATTGGCGATATCATAGAGCAAGTGCGAGTTGGAATGTTAACAACGATTGGCAAAAATGGCGTGTTTAGCAGTCGACCAATGTGGGTTCAAGAAGTTGATTCATACGGACAGGTTTGGTTTTTTACTTCGAAAGCTTCATTTTTAATTGATCAAGTTCGTGGCAACTCAAAAGTTCAACTGACGTTTGCAGACTCGGCTAAAAATAAATTCTTAACCGCAAATGCAGTCGCAACCGAAGTTTCTGATAAAGAAAGAATGAAAGAGCTTTGGGATCCAACTTTGAGAGCTTGGTTTAAAGAAGGGCTTGAAACACCCGATATCGTTCTATTAAAAGTGAGCTTAGAAGAAGCAGAGTTCTGGGATTCACCAAATTCTGCAGTTGTAAGAATCGTGGGATTAGTAAAAGGAATCATGTCTGATCAAGTCTACGAACCAGGTCAACATGAGCGAGTTACTTTCCCTCATTAATAACTAGACTGAAAGGATGTGATCATGGATCAAGATTATGTTTCGTGGGAAAAGAGACTTATACTCGAACGACTTATTCCTCTCATAGAAACAAAACCTTACAAGAAGCTTGAAACAAGCCCTAATCAAAATATTGATGGTGATAAAACAGTGGAAGATTCTCCGGCTCCGGGTGAAGAATCTGCACCTTAAGTTAAATCAGATAAGTAGAATCAGTTTTTAACTGATTCTACTTATTCACACTAAATTTACGATCCAGGCTAGCTGAAAGCTCGCTTCGATTTAACACTGTTAAAAAGTCAAGGCAGTCGAAATCTCGATCGAAAGCGGGCTTTGCTAAAATTTTAGAGCCTAATTTCAAGTAAGATTTTAAAAGAGATGGAATCATTTCGGCAGCTTCTTCTTGATGTCCTGGTGAAAGAGGATTTTTGAAGTAATGCATCCATACGTCGAAATCATCGAAGCTAAAGTTCTTCCTCGGATCACAACCTTTTTCAACAACTGAACCCTGAGCTTGTAAATATCTGTAAACGAGTGCTGCGTTTCTAGTATCGTTAATTTTTAAGCTAGAGCAGCCGAAAAGCGTTTGAGCTCCGGTCGATTTCATATACTCAGCGATGCCTCTCCAGAGTAATGCAATAACGGCACCCCGCCTGTGCTCTTTTTGAATACAAGCACGACCCAGTTCTAAATAGGGACCTTTAAATTGCAATAATCCGGATAGGTCAAACTCGAGTGCGGAGTACGAGTTCGTTGGGTTATTCGTGCAGTTGACTCTGTAAGTACCGATCACTTTGTTAGTTTCTGTGTGGATGATAAGTAGGTGGTCAAAGATACTATCATACTTATCAAAGTCCATTTTCGTTTTAGTAAGACCACGAAACTCTAAATTAAATACTTCATTGCGTAATTTAAAACTTTCAATCAGCTCTGAATGATTTTCTGCTGTTTTAAGGACGTAAGGTCCCATTTCTAATTTCAGGTGAGTTTTCGTCTGAAATTTAAAGACCCCATTCCGTCGCAACTGGAACTGTTCCTTGATTAGATTCAAGCTGGAAAGCATGCTCACTCCTTTGTTGTGGGATAAATTTCTTTAAAAATGAAAAGCCTAAATTAAAAGTACGATTAACTTCTTCGACAGTTCCAATAAGCGGATTAATTTCTACAATATCCAAGGATGTGTATTTAGTTTCTGCCGCAAGATAATCTGCTAGCTGGAAGATATCATCAGCAGCTAGTCCAGCGGGCACTGGAACCCCAGTAGAAGGTGCTATGTCTGGATCTAAACTATCGATATCAAAACTAATATGTACATGCTCGAACTTAACAAGGTTTCGAATCTCAGAGATAACTTCATTCATGCCGAATTCTTTTATGTAATTAGAATCAAACGTGCGAATTCCGAGGTGATTAATAGCTTCGGTTTCGAACGGGTCTAAGCTTCTAAGACCAACATAAATTAATTGATCTGGACTTAAGCGGTAAGAGAGTTCTTTTGGGGCAAGGTAATTATTTAATCCTAATAAAAATGAGACCGGCATTCCATGAAAACTTCCTGTTGGTGAAGTGTCAGGTCGGTTCAAATCTGCATGAGCATCAATCCAGATAACTTTTCCATTTGGATAAAGACTTAGGAATGCGGATATCGTAGCCCAGCCAATGCTATGATCTCCACCCCAGTTGAGAGTAAATTCATGAGTCGCTAGCGCTGTTCGAATAATTTGAGCCGCATGCACATAACCACTTAGATCAAATTGGTCTAGGTCCGAGTAGTTAAAAATTTTTTTATATTTTTGAGTTGATCCAATATCACCGTAATCGGAAAACTGAATTTCCGAGTTAAGAAATGATCTTGCTCTATGAGACGACAGAGATAGCCCTCTGTTCACTTGTCCACACTCCAAGCCGATTCCAACGAATGCCATGTTATTCTTCATACTTCTAATTAGATGGAATTTTAAAAAATCTGTCCCGTCATGATTGGGTCAGGTGATTTTCAAGAGTCCTAATAATTCCCTGACTTAACGCTAACTTTATATTTCTACTTAATAAGACGAAGCTAACAGTATGAAAAAAGGCCTAAAGTCTGATCTACATATTCACTCGAGCTTCAGTGACGGCCATTTAAGTGTCGCTGAAATCGTTGATCTGTATGGGCAAAAAGGCTTCGATGTTATCGCAATCACGGATCATATTTGCGAGGAAAAAACAATTATCGGAAAAGTGACTCGTAATTTGAACAAAAGCTTAACTGAAAAAACTTTTCCTAATTACGTAGAAGAGATAAGAGCTGAGAAAATTCGCGCGCTCGAACAGTATGGTATGAATTTAATTTTTGGATACGAAATTACGAAGAACTCGTTTATTAATCAGCGTTCGTGCCATGTCTTAATCTTAGGAGTTGAAGAATATATTTCTCCTGATTTAAGTGTAGAATCAATTTTAACTAAAGCGAAGAGTCTCGGCGGATTAACTATTGCTGCTCATCCCTTTTATACCGGCGACTTCGAATTTCAAACTTATTATTTATGGTCGAGAAGAGAAAATCTAAAACACCTTATTGATGCGTGGGAAATGTCTTACCGAAAAAAAGTAAGTGCTGAAGTTATGACATCAGGATTACCCCTCATTGCCTCAAGTGATTTTCATCGCTTAGGTCACATAAGTTCTTGGAAAACAGAATTACATTGCGACAATTCTTTTGAAGAGATTCAGAAGTGCATTAGTGAACAAAGATTAGATTTTTATTATTACCAAGCTTAAGTACTTGAGCTGAATAGTTAAACTGTGCAAATTACCATACTTTGATGACTTCATACTCTTTTTCTAAACGGCCAGTTTCAACGACGGCAACACCACCCACTTTTAAGCCAAGAAGCGCTTCGCCAAGCGGGCTTTGGCCCGATACTACCTGAACAGAATGGTTTTCCTGCTTCAAAGTCATTCCGCCGCCTACAGGCATCAAGAATACGTAAGTTGTTTTATCATCTGATTCAAGTTGAACGACCGCAGTAGGTGCAATCGGATCTTTTTCTGTGAAGCCTTTGAGAGGTAATTGTTTACAGATTAAAAGCGCTTCTTCGATTTCACCAACGCGTTTCGATTGAGCTCCCGCCAAATAGGAAGCTTCCAAACCTCGAGTATCGTATTCGTTTTCAGGCTTACTTTCTTCATGAGTAGCAGCTTCATAGGTCGCTTGAGTTGCCTCAATCAATAATTGACGATCGTGTTCGAGCTGTTCTTGAATGCTTTCCAGCAGCTTTCGTTTATCCATGCGTTAACGTCCTTCCACGGCTAATCTAAATCTAAACTAGCTTAATATGGAATTTGGAAAAGTACACGATGTCTCTCAACTAGATTTAACTAATTGGCAACTTCCTGTAGAAGATTTCCTGACTGAACGACTAAAATCTCTCAATTTTTTCTCTTCTTATAGCTAAAAGGCCCAAAACTAAGGCCTAGATCTAGTTAATTTGATCTTAAGTTGAACCGATATCTCTGCATGATGTTTCAAATAACCATGCCCATCTATTTAATCGTCACTTTATTTTTTGTGAACGCATGTACGCCGCAAAACAAAAAGCTATCTGAAAACCCGTCCATTCCAGAAATCGTTAAGGAAGTGCCTTCTTCAGGCCCTACGATTCCGCCAGTCGAAACACCACCGATAGTACCGCCTGTGACACCAGATCTTGATCCAGAATTAAAACTTTGCAGTAAGCTGGATTTAGAAGGTGTCGTGTGGCCCAAGGAATTGACTGTCGCTGAATGGACCTACTATGCACTCAGCTTGAACATCACAGGAAGCTTTGAAGGCCGAGTCGGTTGGAAAAACATTTCAGGTAATTTTGATGGCCAAGGATTGTCATTAGGTTTAATGCAACAAAATCTAGGACAAGGAACCTTACAGCCCTGGTTAATTGAAATGTATAATCAGAATAACTCGACAATGCTTACTCACTTTAATACTTCGGACTATAAAAATCTTCGATCGATGTTAGAGATCTGGAAAAAGGGTGCAATTACTGCTCCGAGTATTGCAGCATTAGAATCCGAAGAACTTTTCCCAACTCATGGTTTTTATAATAAATTGGACATCGACTACGAAGAGCCTCAACTTGTACAAGCTTTAGCAGATAGCTCAACATCAGTCTCATGGGCGAAAAGAAATATTTTGGATTCTAGTGGAAATATTACTTCTCGCTGGAAGATATCTTTCCAAGATATGGCTGGCAGCCCCGGTTATAGAAGTTTTCAGTTGATGGCTTCATCAACAATATTTTTTAAAGCAAAACAGTATTTTGAGTTCTTCAAATATCGCGAACTCAGATCGTTTTTGTTTCTTTTTGATATTGTTGTTCAAAACGGAAGTATCAAGCAAGAGCACTTAAGTAAGTATAATAGTTGGCTTAGGAACAATCCAAATGCTTCGGAGCAAGCTAAAACGTTAGCTTTACTTGAAGCAAGACTGACGACCGTTAGACCGCAATATGTACAAGACGTTCGTTCTCGAAAATCTACGATCATAAATGGAACTGGAACAGTTCATCAAACAAAGCGTGATCTGCCGAAAGAGTACTGCTTTGATCCACGGGTTATAGTACAATAGTTTTTCTCAATTCCTCTTTTTTGGGTGGGGTCTTGAGTGAAAGCTCAGGCAATTTTCTTGATTTGGAGTTCGAATAATAATGGAATCTTTAATTCGAAACAGCTTGCTGCAACTTTACGATTTAAAATCAGGCTCCCCAAATGATCCGATGCAATCGAATAGGAAATACTAAGTCCTAAACCAGTTCCTTTGCCAACCGGTTTTGTAGTAAAAAACGGGTTCATAATTTTGCTTTCAATTTCTTCTGATACCCCCTCACCATTATCCCAAACTCTGATTATTCCCCATTTGTCTTCCTGAAGAACTTCTATATAAATGGTCGGATTTTTTAAGTTTTCAATCGCGTCTTTGGCGTTATTGAGCAGATTCATTAAAATCTGTGATAACTGCGCGTATCGTCCTTCAATTAATATGACCTGCTCAGGAACCTTACACTCTATTTGGATGCCTCGGTATAAAAACTGCTGACGACACAGTTCCAGAGTTTCATCGATCAAATTGTTTATTGAAATTTCAGTAAATGGATCCTGGCTTGCGTCGCGTGAAATAGATCGAAGACCTTTGATGATTTTTGCAATTCTCATAGAATAAGTAACAATTTTATCGCAGTATTCATTAAGTTTATTTTTTTCAATGGCCCCGCTTTTTTCAACCTTATCTTTCATAAGTTCCGCGATACCAACGAGTACATTCAAGGGATTGTTGATTTCGTGCGCAATCCCACTTGCCGTTTCACCCAACGTAGCAAGTCTCGAGGCTTCTTCCTGACGTATTCGGCTTACTTGAAGTTCGCCTTCTAGTTTTTTTCTTTCGGAGAAATCTCGCATAATAGCGATCACGACTTTTTGGCCGTTTTGAAAATTGAATGGGATTCTTTTAGTTAAGACGATCCAGCTTTTACCTTGTAAATTGACGACCTCTTCCTCAACTTCAAGGGACACCTCAGTCCTCAATACGTTTCGATCACTCTTTTTAAACCTCTCGGCAACTTTTTGTGGGAAGAGTTCATTATCGTTAAAACCAATATAGTTCATTGATTGTCGACCTAGCATTTCAGTAAATGACTTATTTCCATAAATGAATTTCTCGTGGTCATCTTTGACATAAATAGCATCTGGAATGGCGTTCATAATGCCTTCAGCAAATTCTCTTTGACGAATCATTTCGTTTTCAGCTTCCCGCTGTGCGGTGACATCTTGTGCGGTAATTGTTGCTCCAACGATTTGCTTACTATCGTCTCTAATTGGAAAAATGTGATATCTTAAGAACTTAAAAGAATCCTCCTTAGGTATCGACATTCGAATTTCACCGTTCGAAATGAGGCCCGTTTCAATTACTTTACGAATTTCAACATCAAAATGTAACTTAGACGTTAGTGAGATATCTGCATCACTAAAAGCCAAACTGTTTTTCCATCCAAACCAGGTCGCAGTTTTATTCGCCACTATAACTTGCATACTCTGATCAACAATGACGAACAAATCCGGTGAGTTCTGCACGACAGTTTTATAGATCTGGAGATGTTCATTTTCTAGTTGTTGAATTTGCGTTTGGTTGGTCAAAATTCGAAACTTGGCGTAGAAGCGCCAGTATTTAAACATAAGCCAGACTAGGCCGCCGGCTAAACCTATCAAAAGATAAAACGAAATAGAGTTCACCCTCTCTTTACGACAGAACCGGGCCTCAACTTTAGTCTTATAACCCTAAAGCATCGTGAATTTAATCCGATAACTATAATGATTAACTCGCAAAGGAGTATCAAAATGAGTCAATACGATTACGCTGGCCTTTATCAATTCTTGCTTCACACACCCGAACAAGGTTTAAGAAAAATGCTGGTAGATCCAAAATCTTTCACTGATGTTCATTTCAATTTAATGTTGAAAGTGGTTAGAAATTGCAGTGAACCTGATTTTTGTGTACATGCAGAAAAATCAGATTTCCCCAAAATTAAAATGGGACCAAGCGAACAAAAGATTAAGGAAAAGTTTTGGGCGGACTTAACTGCACTCTGTTCAGGCCGTGGCCTATTAGGACCAGCGCAAAAAGCTGCTGCATAATGAAATTCGGTTATCTTGCTTTTGAAGGCTTTGAAGAGGAGCTCGTAAACGAGATAAAATATCGAAATGCTAAAGAGGTGATCCGAAAAGATCGCCTCTTTTTGTTAGATGAAGACCTTGAACTTGTTTGGGCTCAGCTTAAACTTTCAGATCTTGAGAAAATCACTATCGAGTCGATTAATGATGCGGTTAAGAAATTAAAGTCTGAAAAAAAAATGTGGGCTGCTTACTCATTTCAACTACACCGGCGAACAGAACTCATACA
>JAYTJV010000081.1:0-3752 GCA_043730825.1 Pseudobdellovibrionaceae bacterium | reverse complement strand
TCCAAAGAACTGAATCCGGCTACAGAGAATACAGCAAAACACATGCTGAAAGACTTCAATTTACTTTAAGAGCAAAAAACGCCGGATTTACTTTAAACGAAATAAAAGATCTTCTCGAGATGTTGGATGCTCAAAAAAATCTGACCTGTGGAACAGTCTCAAAAGAAATTTCAAATAAAATGAGTGAAGTTGAAAATCAAATTAATTCTCTTACTTTGAAAAAAGCATTTCTCGGTAATTTCCTTGAAGCCTGCCAAGCTAATGGAAATGACAAGACATGTGATGTTGTCAGCGTCGGTTTTAGCCAAAAAGCTTGTTGCAATACCTAACTTTAATTAGCGCCAGAATTCCGCGTGGTAATTCTCGCTAGCAGTATTACTGCGAAAGCTGCAATTTAGACTCATAATTCAACCGCTGAAAACTACGCTGAAAACCAGAATAATAATCAAAAATAGTACATTTTAGCGCGTGGAGTGTTTACTCGCTTTACACCCTTAAATTCAATTAAAGACCTTCAACTGCTTCATTCTTTCGTATATTAAAAAGCCTCTCATTTTGAGACATTGGCACGGTTTGCAATATAACGCTGCAGAGGTTCAAATGCGTGAATTTTTTATGCTTTTACTTTTGAGTGAGTTAGCACACTCCAATTTAACTCGTATCACAAATAGCAACTGTCAGGATCTTTCTGTGATTGAGCCGTTCACAGTCGATACTTTTTTAACCACGCTAGAAGCTAAGAAAATAGATAGCGTTGAAAAAGCCTTGTGTCTCATACCCTCGAGTATTACTGAAAATGCAGTTCTCGTAAATAACAGTCAAAGTTTGCAAAATGGAACTCTGACAAATCCTCGGGCTATTATGTTTGATCCAGGGACCCAATTTGAACCCGTTAAATTTGCAATCTCGTTTAATGGCCACCCAGAGCAAAAACAGTATCAAAGTTTAGAAATTATCAAGTTCGATAAAATGGCGCCGGTCGAAGAACAGATGATTTTTTTCGATGTCCATTTTGATGAAATTAGAAAGTCTCTGGAAATTAGAAAAAATCCACAATCTTGTCTTTCTTGTCATTCTTTTAATACTTCCATTCCAAGACCTCTGTGGGATGCTAATTTATTTTTTCCAAATGCCTATGGACTTCAAAAATCTGATGCACTTACTTTTTTAGATGAAGAATTCTTCCGCAAAGCCAAACACTTTTCAGAGAACTATCAGGAACATCCAAGATATAAGTTCTTGGGGCCTATTAAATTTAATATTAAAGTTTGGCTAAATAAGTCTGAACTTAACAAAGATGTTCAGTTCAGACGTTTTACTCATTTTCCATTTTATGAAGTGAGTTCGCAAGAATTACTAACCAGAAATAATGATTTTGCTATTCGATTAGCAATTCTAAATAGGCGAAGAATAGCGAAACTTATATACGATTCCGAAGATTATATTAAATATAAATATGCTATTAGTTCAGTTTTTCTAGGATGTGAATCAAATGTTATTGAATTGATTCCACAACACAAATTAATCGAGTTCGATAATCGGAATGGTACTCCAGAAATTTTTCATAGCTTGGGCATTTCAGACTTGACTATCGATCAAGTATTTGCAGAAAAAAATATTAATTTTAACGATCCGGCTAAGTTCAACAAGGATTACCCAACTCTTTTGAAAACAATAGACAATAATCCCAAGTATTTCCCGCTTTTGCCATACTATATTGATACCCATTTAAATGAGGCTCAATGGTTTGCATTCCCTTTCGCGATGATTGGACAAGTTCGATGGCTTTTTGAGGCCAGGGGAATAAGCATGCAAGCCTGGAATATGGATTCAACTTTGTTCTCGCAAGGCTTCTATCGTTTTATAAATCATCCAGAAACAACTGATTTTAAATTAAACAAATTTCAAGATTTGCAGATCGTCTTGCACGAAATTATCAATTTAGATCCTTCGCTCGAATTCATTTCAAAGCCGAATTTGACACAAAAGGAATTTGCAAGCCAGTTATCAACTCTTAAAAATCCACAAGTTTGCAATCTATTAAAAAGTGAAAGTTTAAGAGCGCTGCAATGATTCGGTTTTTTTCGCTTGTCATAGAGGGTTGTATCAAGAGGTCGGCCTGTTAGTTCAAGACCGAGTCATACCCATTTCATTCTTGAACAGCAACGGCAAGTGGACTGAAATGCAGATATGGAATTTCTAAGAATAACCGGACTTCTCGTGATATTTTTTTTGATAGTTGCTCCAACCCTGACTCTTTTGCATGAAATGGGTCATAGCATCGTCCCGCTCGCAAAAGGAGAACAAGTCTATATCACAATTGGTGGATATGAAGGTTCACCAATTGTTCTCGGTAAGTTATCTATTACCTACGCCGGACCTTTAATGCCTTGGGTTGGATATACCAAATGGACTGGGAACAGAGATTTCGCAAGACTTGCACTTGGCCCTCTCGTATCGCTAGCTTTAGTAATTCTGTGCTATTGGTTAATTAGCCATTCGTCATCTCGTCACTTAAGTATCTTCTTAAAATTAATTCTCTATTGGAGTATCGGCGCCTTCGTATTTACGGCTTTTCCATTTAAGTACCCAACTTTCATGGTGAAGAATCCAACAGATGAAAGTGATGGAAAACAAATTGTCGAGATAGTTCGCACATGGCTATAAGCAAACTTTCATTGATGGCTTAAAAAGTCTAATGACCTTTAATAGCGGTCGATGCTATTGGTTTAGTATGCGAACTTTCCTCCTTATTTTACTATTCTTAAAGTCAGCATCGACTCTTGCACTTATCAATGGCGCACCTTTGACTGGGGAAAATGATATTGTCAGAATTAGGTTAACAAATGGATGGGTATGTTCAGGGGTGTTCATAGACCCCTATACTATTTTAACGGCAGCTCATTGCATTTCACCTGCGCAAAACACTGAAAAGCTTCAAGTTAATAAAATCGAATCTGCAACTGAGTTAATTTTGGATTTAGAGGTTAAAAAATTAATCCCACACCCAGATTATTCAGCACAGTATTGGCCATCCTATGATATTGCGTTAATTAAAACCACTAAAAATTCTAAGTTTGAAGGTCATTTTCAGTTACAGAATATTATGGAAGGTCGTTCGAAGGAAGTTATCTTATTTGGCTGCGGAAAAACTGACTATGAGAAAAAAAGTTATTCACGAACAACTGGTGAAAACAGTATTCTACAAATTGGTGCCGTTCTTTTTTTCGTAGGAGAATCGAATGTTGGCAAATCGAAAATTGGCATGAATGTGAGTGTGGCTCCCAATGACTCAGGTGGACCCATATTAGATAAAGTGACTGGTAAAATAATTGCCGTGATGACAACCACAACTTTAAAAAATTCTTTACGATACGGAATTTCAACACTCAGCACAGGCACATCAACAACGGTTGAGGCGAATTTTACATTTATTGAAAGCAATTTGGGCGAAAAGAATAATGAACAATAACCCTAGTTTCTATTTTTTTGTCCGAGATTAAGCGCGTGTCTTGAAAGGCAGTCCTTTAAACTCTGGCGAAGCATTAAAACCACGATCTACAGCCTAAAGTCCAGGTTGTCCCATCTAGCCTCCCACTCCTGGGATTTGCCAGACAAAATAAAAGAATGCGCGTATTTAAAAGCTTTGGCTTTCTTTTATCTTTGGCAATTTTGTTGGCAATTCTTGCTAGTAGCATCACTGCGCAAGCGGCAATTCAAACAAAAAATTCGGGACAGTCTCCGTTGATTTT
>JAYTJV010000080.1:0-3786 GCA_043730825.1 Pseudobdellovibrionaceae bacterium | reverse complement strand
GCACACTGGCCGTAATGAGGTGGCCTGCGATATCAGGAATCCGGTCTCTGAGTAAAGCAACATAGGCCGCGAGGACTCCACCTGCAACGCCTGCCATTCCGCCTACCATCAAGGCCATAATTTCAGACCTTGTCATTCGGTTGAGATAAGGTTTGATCACAAGCGGCGCTTCAGTTTGACCAACAAAAATATTGGCCGCAGCAGCCAGAGTCTCGGCGCCTGATGTCTTCAAAATTTTAAAAAAGATCCAGGCAAAAAATCCCACAACTTTTTGCATAATCCCAATTTGATAAAGAATGCTCATCAGGGCGGATACAAATAAGATTGTTGGAAGAACTTGGAAAGCAAAAATGAATCCGAACTGATCTTGCTTCATCAAGTCGCCAAAAATAAATACAGACCCAATTCGGGTGAATTCAAGAACTGCCACTGCGGCATCATTTGCCTTGTCGAAAATGAATCTTAAAGGACCTTGAATACCAAAAGCGGGAACGCCTAATACCAAAAGTGCCAGAATAAACTGAACAATTAGGCCCTTTACGACTAAAGCAGCTGGAAAACGCTTTCGATCAGCAGAGCAAAGCCAAGCAATGAAGACCCAAGAAAACAGACCTAAGAAGGCAAATAGTTTTTCCATGAGCAGAAAGATAGAGGGCTGCTAGCCTAATGTCCAGTCGGAACTCGCTTAAGTATACAAGTTTAACTAAACTAATTGAGATGAAATATATTTACGTTCTAGAGGATGACCCGAAATCTCAGAAGCAGATTTTTGAGGCTCTACGGAAGACTGAAACTACAGCTCAAATTCGATTCTATAATTCCTTGGAAAAATTTCAAGAATGGTTAGCGATCGCAATGAAAGAAGGTCAGCGGGCACTTTATCAAGGTGGTGAAAAACTTGAAATAGATAATGTCCCTTTACCTGCTGGTTGGGATGCAACGGATGTCCTACTTTTAATAATTTCGAAAGATGAATGGCTTGGAAGTCGTTATTTAAATCTTATTAAGAAAACAATCGAGTCTTTCATTCGCAAAACCATTTGCACTCAAGAAGATCCAACTCGGATGATTATTACCTCTTTCGAAAGCCCTGACTTTAAACTTCAATTAGTTGAAGATCCTATTATTAGTAATGTCATTTTTAAACCTTTCGATGAGTTGATTCTAAGCCAGCTTTTGCATTTCGCATTGAAGGGTCATCACAAACCAACAGAGTCGTTTGTTCATAAAGTGCAGACGACAAAAGAAGTTGAGATGACAAAAGAAGTTGAAATGGAAGCCGTAGGGGACATTGGGTTTGTCACCAGAAGTTCACGCGAAATAAAGTTATTTCAAGTTTCGAAATATTATGGAGAGGTGTTTAAAAGTAAGAGCCGAATGCATGTCATGGCCCGATGTATTGCATGTGAACCGCATCCTGATTTGCCAGGCGAATTTAGAGTTTGGTTTTCGTATTTTGGAATTCCCAGCTGGCAAATTTCTGATATTAGAAGAAATATAGTCAAAATGAACAGTACTGAATTTTCGGCTAATCTTCCTTTTAAGCCGGCGCCGCTGCAAAAAGATTGGGTCATTTTAGATGCTGATAAAGAACGGGTCTCGAAAATTAAAAAGATATTAGAAGTTGTTGCGGAAGCTCAGGTAAAAGTTTTTTCAAGTTTTGAAACATTCTTTTTTCAGTCAGATCCGGGTGGTATGGAAAATAGCCGAAAAGAGAAAGCTTGGACGGATACCGAAAAATTGACGCTGCATCTGAGCGCAAAAGGTGATGTGATATTAAAAATATTACCTGAAGCTCAGGAAAAGAAAAAGATTTTCGGAGAGCTTTATGCCGAATTTATTAAGCCCTCTTTTCATACAAAGCTGCATGAATCAAGTTTGGTCACTTTAAAAAGCTGGATCCAATTTGGCGCAGCTGATCAAGAGCTTTTAGTTATTCAAAATCAGGGACAGTTTTTTACTTTAAAAGTTGCTTCATTTAAAAAGAATGGTGAGGGTGCAAAAGCCATTATTGAGATTGAGCTTACCGAGCCAAATAGTTCTGAGCGATCAAAATGGTTTGAAGCAAAGTTTCCAACCCCTCAAGGAGCACACGCAATATTGATCGCTGAAGAGTATTTATATCCTGAAAAATTAGGCTACTGGGATGACTACGTTAGAAGTGCAAGATCTAAGGGACAAGAGCCCCGATTTATGGCGCTGTATAAACAAGCGCCCGATGAAGGATTTGTCAGAAAACTGAATTGGTTTGAAGACATTTTTGAAAATGGAAATGATTCCCCTTACATCGAGAGAAAATTAAAATGGCGCGGGGCCTATGACCAAACCCAACGAGAAGAAGGATCTGCTGCATTTCTGTATAGCTGTAAAGAAATGATTCGTGTTGCCAATCCTGTTGCGGTGGCAGAGCTTTCTGAAGCCGGCTTGCTTATGAATTATGCCCGTCCTATGCATGTCGGTGTTTTTAGAAAATTCGTTTTATCGACTTCGGCAGCGTCATTTAGTGAGTATTGCGCGACTTGTAACTACTCGGAAGAACATCCCACGGAAAAAGATTTATTTCAGGCTCACTTTATCTTTTTTGGTATTACCGATGGCCATCTGAAGAGCATTCGTGTATGGATATTAGAGAATTATGTTCAATCTAAGCAAGAAGAAGGCTCATGAGAAAAGTTGCTTCAATATCTTTAGTGTCGATTATTTTAGTCGGAATTATCTTTGGCGTTTTAAATTATTGGAAATATGTATTTGCAAAGACCGTTGAAGGATCAATTATTAAAGTTGAAAAACTGATGGACCCTATTGCAATGATCGCCCGTGAAGGCGAACCTTCAAGTAAAGTATTTTCATTTGCAGTTGCCATCAAAGATCAAACAACAGGGGAAATCTTCACAGCCTCTAGTGAAGATCGGCAGTGGGCCGCAGTTCAAGGCGAGGGATTTTGCGGTGAAGCTAAATTTTTTCCCTATCCTCCTTGGCAATTTGATAAATCTGGCACCTATCATGGTGCCAGGCTATTAAGACTCTGGTTGTGCGCCGATAAAAAACCGCAGTAGGTTTTTAAATCCCAGCTTGCGAAAGCATATGCATCGTATTCTGAGCAATCGGGTTTGCTAGCCATTTTTGAACATTCAAATTGTCTTCTTTTTCCTTGTTTAAAAGTTGGCTTAATAAAATCAACATATCTTCAGACGTAATGATGCCTTGGACCGTTCCACTTTGAGTAATAAGATAAGAGGAAATTTTATTATCAATCATGGAATGCACAATCGTTCTTATTGGTGTCGAGACATCACATGATTTCACATGCGGATTCATCACAGATTTAACCGGCAGTGAATCAGCTTTAGCGCAAAGAAGGTCCCTGTCTGAAACAATTCCAATAACAGTTTCTTCATCTTCGCTTACGACTGGAAGATGCCTGATCCATTCGTTGGTCATCACCTCGTAGGCTTCGCCGACCGAAGTATCACCTTTAATAGTAAAAATTTTTCGCGACATTTGGTTCTTCAATTGGATTTTCATAGAGCCCTCCTGTTGGCGCTGGTTGAAATAATTGAAAGCTATAAAAGCAATTCCATTGCAGCACGGTTTGGAGAAAAAAAATTAAATATTCGAAGAACGTTAGGAAACAGCCGATTATAACGGTTAAACTATGCCATTAGGCACTAGCGAATGACTTCGCCAGTTCCATATTTTTGAAGGGCTTTCGCGTATTCGGCTTGAGCTTCTGGTAACCAAGAATTGAGTTTTTCTTTTCTTGATTTATCAGAAGGGTGAGTCGAA
>JAYTJV010000079.1:0-3819 GCA_043730825.1 Pseudobdellovibrionaceae bacterium | reverse complement strand
AGCTTACCCTGAAGCTTTACTTTTCGAATTTCGGATAAGACTTCAGGGATGCGCACAAGTTGTCTTCTAACTTGCTCGTCCAATAATGAATTACCTGAGGTGAAATACAAAAGCTTCATAACCTAATCCTATCAGCATTTGCTGTCTTTTTACCTGCGTTTTAAGCTTGTCTACTCGACGAAACTAGACCTAAGACAGGTCTGGTTTTGAGTGCTTCAAACCCGACTTTTTGGTAAATTTTTAAAGAGTGAATGTGGAAATTCATTCAAGGTCTTTTATGGAAGAAAGACTTCAAGAAGAAAAGGAAATATTCAAGAAGTGAGCAAGCCTTCAAAACGCTCAGGCGCGAGCCAAAATAAAATAACTCCGTGGGGGCAAAAATACTGGCCGCTCGTATTTTTTCTTCTCTTAGGTTTATTTACAGCTGATCTTCTTATCTTAAGCTTCAGAGATAAATTTCTTCCAACTCAGGCGCCTCCCGCAAAACCAGTTAAACAATTTGCTACTGATACTCCAGGCCGCGGTGCTTATCAGGGTATTATTACACGGAATATTTTTAGCTCTGATAATATTATTCCCGATCCGTTGCGCGCCGAAGGCCAAGATAAGCAACAAGAGTCCGCTCCAGTGCTTTCTTCCCTTCCGTTAACTTTAATTGGAACTCTTGTTCACTCGAATCCTGAAAAGTCGATTGCTGCGATTGAAGTAAAGGGGAAAAATCAGATTTTATCATACAGCGTAAAACAAGATATCGATAAAATGGCTGTTATTGAAAAGATCGAGCGCGGCAGAGTTATCATTCGAAACAACAACAACGGCCGCTTAGAATTCATTGAGCTTACTCAGCAATCTAAATTAGCATTCGAAGCTGGTAAAGCTGGCGGCACTGGTTCTGAAATAAAGCAGGTCGCTGAAGGACAATTCGAATTGAAAAAAGCTGATTTAGATAAATATCTAAATGATCTTCCAAATCTCTTGATGCAGGCCCGGGCCGTTCCTGCACGCAGACCTGGTACTGGCGAAACTTATGGGTTCCGAGTTTTAGAAGTTCAACCGAACAGCGTATTGGCGCAGATCGTAAAGCCTATGGATGTCATCACAGGAGTTAATGGCTCACCTGTGACATCGATACAGCAGGCGATGGAATTGTATAATGCTATGAAGAACTCTCCGCGTGTTTGTATGAATGTAGAACGCGATGGTCGAACTGTAGAAAACTGCTATTCGATTCGGTAGTGAAATTGATGTATTTGGATTTGAAAATTCTCAAAGTAGAGGTGGTTTAAGTGAAGTGTTTATTAATAAGTTCTCAAAGAGCTTTAAAAGTTTCTTTAAGCATACTTCTCTGCTCTTCTTTTGCGTGGGCTCAGTTTGGAAAAGCTGCCAATCAAAAACAAGCAAGAAAACCCGCACAGATTGAAGGCTTAAATGCAGCACCTGCAGCCGGTGGCGCTGCTCCAACGAGTGCCCCAGGCATTTTATCAAAAAAACAACAAGAGAAGTTTTCTAGAACTGATTCTGAAGATATCACAAATGAAAACTTCCCAGAAACCATAGAGTCCTTCGACTTTCCGAATGCTGACATCGCGGATATTGTAAAAGCGATCAGTGAATTGACAGGCCGAAACTTTATTTTAGATCCAGGCGTGCGTGGAAAAATCACGATTATTGCACCGTCAAAAATTACTGTTGCAGAAGCTTATAAGATGTTTTTGTCTTCTTTAGCTATTCACGGTTATGCAATTGTTCCAAGTGATGGTTATTACAAGATTCGTCCTTCAAGAGCAGCTCAACGTGACAGTATCGAAACGTTCTCGAGCACTTACTATCCCAATTCCGATCAGATGATCACCAAGATCATTCATTTAAAGTATATTTCTGCTGAAGAAGTAAATAGACAGTTCCGAAATATCACAACAAAAGATGGCGATATTAATGCGTACTCTCCAACAAATTCTTTAATCATTTCTGACTACGGTTCGAACATTGATCGCATCGTAAAAATTATTAGCCAGCTTGATGTTCCCGGATTTGAAGATCAAATTGAAGTTGTGCAAGTTAGAAATGCAAAATCTAAAGATCTCGCTGATCTAATTGAAAAAATTGTAAACAAAGGTCAGACAACTAAAACTGGCGGCGGAGGAATTTCCAGTGGATTCCAGGGCGCGGTTCCTCGTTTCTCTCGTCCGGGTTCAAGTGGTGGCGGTACTGGCTCACAACAAGGTGGATCTTATTTCTTGGCTTTTCCAGATGATCGAACAAATTCATTGATCGTTGTCGGAAATAAAGCTGGTATCGCGCGAGTTCGTAAACTAGTTGCGCAACTTGATTTCAGATTGGATGCGAATGATTCTGGCGGCGTTTACGTTTACTACGTAAAACACGGTGATGCCGAAAAGATCGCAGCAGTTATAAGTGGTGTTGCAAAAGATGCTGGTGGAGATTCTAAAAAATCAAATCAAAATCAAGGCTTTTTGCCTCCAAGTTTTTTAAACAGTGGGCCCAGTGGTGGCGATTCTAAAAGTTCTGCCGATATCTTTGGCGGCGATGTTAAGATCACAGCCGATAAAAATACGAACTCTTTAGTGGTTGTTGCAAGTAAGCAAGACTATGCAAAAGTTTTGAATTTATTAAATCGAATTGATATCCCTCGGGACCAAGTTTTCGTCGAAGCGATCATTACAGAGATGACAGCTAGTGATGCAGATTCTTGGAAAGTGGGATACTACCAATATGGAAAATTTGGAAAAGGTGGGTTTAACACATTTGCGGGTGAAGAATTAGCTGGCCTTGCTTCTTTAACTGGAGGCAATGGAGTTATCATTCCTTTCGCAAGTGGTTCCCAACAATTTACCCAAGTAACTCCTGGAGCTTCAGGCGCAGCTGCAACAACGACTCCGATAACTGTTCCGAATATTTTAGGATTTATTAACTTTCTTAAAAGAAACGGTAAAGCTAATGTTTTATCAACTCCGCGAATCCTCGCTCTTGATAATCAAGAAGCCTCAATTAAAGTTGTTGATAAGGTTCCAACAAGTCAGACGACAGCCTCGACTGCCGCCGGAGCCACTTCGAATATTACATTCGAAGAAGCCGGTATTGATTTAAAAATTAAACCATTCATTTCTCCTGCTAGCGAAACGATAAGAATGGAAATTACGCAGATCGTTTCTCAAGCTACTCAGCCGACAAATCTTCCTGCTGCTTTGACAAATGTGGCAACTGTAATTGCAAAGCGTGAGCTTAAAACTTTCCTTGTTGTGCGAAATGGCGATACAGCAGTCCTCGGCGGCCTTGTTCGAGAGTCAGAAACTGAACGAGTGCAAAAAGTTCCTCTTTTGGGAGACATTCCCGTCATCGGCTGGCTCTTCAAATCAAGCACCAAAGAAAAAGATAAGATTAACTTGATGGTTTTTTTAACTCCAAAAATTATTCGAAATCCCAGCGACCAGAAAAGTATTCTCAGCAAAACTATCGATGAGCGAATGGAACACGTAAGAAACACAGGCGGTCGGGATCCTTATGGTAAAAAGATGGATGAGATCCGCAATTTCCGAGCAGATGGCGAAGGAAATGTGATCGATCCAAACAGAATAGATAAAAACGATAAGCCCAGCAAAGCTCGACCAACTCCAAGTCGCACTCCGTCCCCTGCAGAGCTAGAAGATTCAAGTTTAGAGTAAAACTTTTTCGAGAAGTAAACTAAAGAGAATGAGGATTTCCTTTTTCTCTTCTTTCTCTTCTTTCTCTTCTTTCTCTTCTTTCTCTTCTTTCTCTTCTTTCTCTTCTTTCTCTTCTTTCTCTTCTTTCTCTTCTTTC
>JAYTJV010000078.1:0-3873 GCA_043730825.1 Pseudobdellovibrionaceae bacterium | reverse complement strand
CCTTTTGTGAGCATTGATCAAGTTGGCGTGGGTGCACTTGTGAAAATGGGAACTGAACTGGGGCGACGAAGTTATCCAAAACTTAAAGTAGGCGTTTGTGGTGAACACGGCGGCGATCCTGAATCGATCGAGTTTTTTAATTCAGTTGGCTTAGACTATGTTTCCTGTTCTCCGTTCAGAGTGCCGATTGCGCGCTTAGCGGCGGCAAGAAGTGCTCTTAAAACAGCAGACGCTAAAAAGACGAAACACTAATAGCGCGCGGTCAGTTAAGTTAGCAATTTGAATGACGAATTTCAGCTGGAAGTTGAAGAGTAATATCGGCTGACGGAGCTGAAGTTTCTCTCGAATATTGAAGTAAGGCTTTGGTCTTAGTGTGGCGACACGCTCATTTCATTGATATAGCTAAGGCTTCCCTCGAAAGACGAAGCGCTAACTCAGCACCGTCAATTGACTCAAAGCAGAACCGCTGCGGTTCTGGAGTGCGTTAAGCTTCGTCTCTGTAAATCACTTGTAAAGCTTACTCACTTTCTCTGTGAAGGATTCAGTCTAAGAAAGGGCGATTATCAAAAGGCAATTGTCCACATTTTTGCTAATAGCTTAAGCACTCAAACTTTTAAACTCAGCAAGGGATTCATCATTTCAAGGCTGCTCCGCATAATCTTGTTATTTGAGGTTCTTGATTTATTGACACGGGGGCTTAGCAAACGCGACAGTTAAGACTTGGTTACAGGTCCAAAGTATAGGTCACTTCCATTTGAATTCGACCAAAATTCAAATAGATGCGCCGAAGACCTCAAGCCTTTGTAAGTTGAAACTTTTTAAGGCTACCGCAGGCCAATAGTTACTAGACCCACTGTTTAAGGAGATAACGTTGAGAATCAAAAAGCTTGAGCTCATTGGTTTCAAATCATTTAAAGACCGAACTGTTATTCAATTTGATGAAGGCATAACGGGCGTTGTTGGACCAAATGGATGTGGTAAGTCAAATATCGTTGATGCCCTTGTTTGGGTCATGGGTGAAATGTCTGCGAAAGATCTTCGCGGATCGCAAATGACAGATGTTATTTTCGCAGGTGCTGATAACTACGCACCACTTGGCATGTGCGAAGTCAGTCTAACGTTAGAAAATGACGGCGGACCTTTTCCAATTAAATATCTCAAGCATTCAGAAATTATGGTCACTCGTCGTCTTCACAGATCCGGCGAGGGTGAATATTTCATTAATAAAGAAGCAGCCAGACTACGTGACGTGCAAGAAATTTTCATGGACACGGGCGCGGGCGCAAAAGGCTTTTCAATTATTCAGCAAGGTATGATCGGTAAGATTATTACGGCTAAGCCTGAAGACCGAAAGCACCTGATCGAAGAAGCTGCCGGTATTACAAAATTTAAAGCTCGTAAAAAAGAATCAATCCGAAAGCTTCAATCGACTGATCAAAACTTAGTTCGGTTACAGGATATCTTAGGCGAATTAAAGCGCCAGATGGATTCTTTGCATAGACAAGCTCAGCGTGCAGAACGATATAGAAATATCAAACGCCAGATCGAAGATCTTGATCTTTGGAATTCTTCTAAGCAGTACGTTGATTTGAAATCCGCTGCAGACGAAGCGCAAAGAATTTTCAATGAAGCTCAAGGTTTAGAGGTTGAAGGTGAAGCAAGACTTTCATCATTATTTGGTGAATTCGAAACTTTGAAACTTCAGCTCTTAGAAAAAGAAAAGTCATTAGAAGTTTTGCAATCTCAAGTTTTCGAGAGACAAACTTCCACTCAGAAAAAAGAGATGGAAATTCAAGAACTAAAATTCGAGATCGAACAAGCCCGCCGAAATGAAATGATGACCGGAAACTTAGTTTCTGAATCTCAAGCAAGATTAGAACTTTTGACTCGTGATCAAGTTCAGTATCAGGAAACTGTTGGCGAATTAGAAGCTGATGCGATTCGCTTAAAATCAGAATTTGAAACTTTGAACGCTAAATTCCAGGAACATCAATCCCGCGTTGTGAACGTGGATGAAGAGCTGACTGTTAAGCGCCGCGATTTAATTGCGATGGGGCAAGCGGCTTCTGCGCTGGATGCAAAAATCCAAAGTATCGAAGGCCAAGTTTCACGTCTTAACGATCAAGAAGCTGAAGGGCAGACTCAATTAGAAGAAGTCAGAATTCAGGTTCAGGATATTGAAAAGCGTCGTCACCGAATTCAAAATGAATTAGACCGTGAACGCCAGCTTCAGTTAGACCTTTCAAACGACGTTGAATCTTTTGAGGCTAATAAGCGTATTTTATCTGAATCTGTTCAAACAAAACGTACAGAGATGGATCTTTATAAAGATAACTTAAACGAAGTGGCATCAAGACTTTACGGTTTGGAAAATTTAGCCAACAACTTCGAAGGTTTTGAAGAAGGTGTGAAAACTGTCATGCTTTGGAAAAAGCAAAAGCAGTCAGAAATGCACGCAGACGGAAATGTTTCTGAATACGAAACGTTCCAGCCAGTTTCTGAAGTCGTTTCTGTTCCAGGCGAATATGAAATCGCGATGGAAGCAGCATTGGGTTCTAGACTTCAAACGATTTTGACTCCGGATCACGGGAAATCTGTTCAGGCATTAGATTATTTAAAAGAACAAAAAAATGGCCGCTCTAGCTTTTACCAGTTTGATAATATGGAATTTGTCCCTGATACAAATCCAGTAGGTGCGCCTGGTGTGAAGGCTCTTTTAAAAGATGTTGTCAGCGCTGCTGAAAAGTTTCAGCCTGCTGTTCAAAAACTTTTAGGCCAAATCGCTGTTATCGATAACATTAATCAAGCTTTAGAAATTCGCGCTGATTACCCAGGTTGGACATTTGTTACAACTGAAGGTGATGTTTTAGATTCCTCTGGAATTTTGACAGGCGGATCTCAAGAAAACTTGGAATCAGGTTTATTAAAAAGAAACCGCGAAATGAAAGAGCTTTCTGAGAGAAAACAAGAGTGGTCAGGTAAGCTTGCATTAGCTCAGGCTTCTTTTAAGAAAACTGAAGTACAGCTTTTAAATGTTGTCACTGATTTCGAAGGTGCTCAAAAACGTAAAACTGAACAAGAAATTAAAGTTGCAGAATTGAGAAAAGATTTAGAGCGCGCTCAAAACGAATTTGAAAATGCGAAACACACATTGGAAAGATATGAGCGCGATCATAGAAGATTAGTTGAACAAATTGAACTGCAGAATAATCAGATGGCTGATTTCAGAACTCAGTTAGCTGACTTAAATTCTCGAAGAACAGAAATTGAAACTGACGTTGCCGAAAAAGACGAAGAACTTCAAACCACTCGACGTGGAATCGATGGCTTGCAAGCTCAGGTAACGGATCTTCAAGTATCTTCAGCAACTAAGAATCAAGAATGGCAAAGTACTTTAAAGCAATTGGAACTGGTTACTCGTCAGGTAAATGATCTCACAGGTCAATTATCTCGTATGAGCGAAGAATCAGAAATGTACACAGACCAAATGCACGAAAGCACAATCAAGCTCGAAGAACAGAAATTGGATTTCGAACGCTCTGTTCGCCAGGTTGAAGAAATGCGTGCGGAATTATCTTCAAGCCGCAATATCTTCGAAGTTGAAAGCGCCAGACTTCGCGAAATCGAAGAGCAGCGTAATTCTGCCCAAAGTCAGAAAAACAGCCGTTTACAGGCGATGAGCGAAGCGCAATTAAAATTAGATCAGGCAAAATTAAGAGAGCAGTATTTAATCGAACAAGTTCGCGAAAAATACATGCGTGAATTATCAGAAGTGGCTCCGCAAATTGCTGCTGAAGAAAAAGATGCAGCAACTGTCGAAACTGAACTCGCCGATCTAAAAGAGAAAATTTCTAAAATCGGCGAAGTGAACTT
>JAYTJV010000077.1:0-36441 GCA_043730825.1 Pseudobdellovibrionaceae bacterium | reverse complement strand
AGTCAAAAAAGGAACTGAGTTTTATCTGATAATCGATGAACCAAAACAGGAGCAATCATTTGGAAAATAAAAAAAACAACCAAGACTTAAGCGATATAGTCTTCAACGTCGGCCGATTTTTAGTCGTTGCAGTTGAAGAAATCGTATCCGGCATTATAAACAACCGAGTTCCGGCAAAAATGTGTTATGCCGGTATGACTGTAGGCATACTTCTTTATTTTCGTATTGATGCTGATCTGATAAAAGCATTCGGGCTCAACAAGTACCATCTTCAATCAGGTCTTAGAAATTTCCTGATCTACTCAAGTTTACTCTCGGGCTGGTTTATCTGGGGAATATCAAGAGCCGTTCAAAGAAGTCGACTTTTAAATCAACTTAAGAATGCCTTTGAAGCAGCAAACCTCAAATGTAATGGGCGCTATCCTGCACTGATTGAAGATGTAAAAATTGATGAGCATGTGAGAAAACTAAGGCTTATCACTCATGGCGTTACGAAATCTGATTTCGAAAAACAAATCGAGCGTGTGGAAGCAGTCTTAAACATGACAACTGTCAGAATTCTTCAAGAGGAAAATGACAAAAGTAAAATTGAAATTGTCTATACGATGAAGGATTTAGAGAAAAAAGCAATTCTTGAAAACCCTGACGCATTTGCCGATGGCGAGATCCCGATTGGCGAAACCTATGAAGGCGCAATCCACGTGAACATGCGGGATGTAGGACACATTTTAGTTGCTGGTCAAACTGGAGGTGGAAAGTCTAACTTTTTAAAAGTAGTCACAACAGTACTCACAAAAAACAATCCAGATGCTAAAATTATTTTTCTCGATTTCAAGGGTGGTATGGAAACCGCAGACTTAAGAAATCACGCGAAAAACCTAGGCAGTAACATTCTGTGCTTTGATGGAACCAAGCGCTGTGTTGAGGAATTGGGAAGAATCGGAATGTCGTTAGAGGAAAGATTCAAAGTTTTATCTCGCGCTGGTGCTAAAAATCTTGATGATTACTTAAAGAAAAAAATTCGAAAAGTAGCTCAAGGGAATGAAACCGTTCGGGAAGAGGACGAAAAAAGAACATATATCATTATTGATGAAATTGCTCAGCTTTACTCGAAAGATCCTGAAGTTGATAAAGAAACACTCAACAAAGCCCGAGCTTCAGTCAACCGCATTGCCCGACAAGGTCGTGCCAGTGGGGTTCATCTAATTGTCGCCACTCAGAAGCCCGATGCTTCAAGTTTTGATCAAACTGTTAAGGCCAACTTACCCGCTGTTCTTTGCTTCCCAATGGCCAATCAAGTTTCAAGTGTGTCCGCAATCGGAACCAAAAGGGCTTTTGAGATTAACCCGAACATTAAAGGCCGAGCTGTTTGGAAATTTGGTCCCAAATTAGAGGAGGTTCAAACTTACCTCTTTGGTTAAAAAATAAGATTGGAGTAAACAAACATGGAAATGAAAAAAAGCATTTCAAAAAGAAATCATAACTTTGGTAGAAGTGGGAAGCGTCAGGTTTTTACTGAGCGAGACAATAAGATCTTACAATTCTTATGGAAATGGAAACTTGCCTCAACCGCCACAGTTCACGAAGCCATTGGGAGGCCTCTGACTGAATACTCGACCTATAAAGCACTTGAAAGATTAGCCCGAAATAAATTTGTTGAAACTCGTTATACTTTCGAGCAAAACTTTTCATCCTGGATCTTAACTGATAAAGGATTTGAAGCAATCAGAGCAGGATTAGGAGATCTTTGCGAAGAGGGCTATGGATCTGAGAATCACTGGCATGACAGAAACGTTGTAGCTTTTCAGTTAGGAGAATGGGCGACTCATCAGTTCCCGATTGTGACACATTTTAGTGAACAAGAAATGCGCAGGCGAAGAGTTGACTATTATCCGCCTTGGGTGCCAAACTCCAAAAACCACAGGCCTGATGGCTACACCAGAATCCTGACAGGTGAAAAAGAATCAGTCTTAGCTTTTGAAGTCGAACTCTGGGCAAAATCACTTTCAACTTACGAGACGACTCTTAGGTTTTATGACCTGATGAAAAAGATCTCACGAGTTTATTGGCTGATCGGAGATCCTTACGTAAAGGATTTAGTCCTTCGTGCAAAGGCTTGCATCCAAGATACGTCGCAAAATTATCATCTGTTCGTGGATTTGCATGATTACTTAAAATCTGGCTGGGATGCTCAAGTTTTAAACGAGCGGTCAGAAAGGCTTGGCTCTTTCAGAGAGAACCTGCAGGGACTCTGCGGGGACAGTTACGGGAAATATTTGGGAAATAAACAGGGACAATCCAAGGTATCGGTCCATTACGACCCTAGGAAAGTCCTAGGAAAAAAGAGGACTTAAAGCTCGCATGCTCGCGGGAACAATTTCCAACTGACTATCCCCCAAACCTGTTCTCAAAATATCTTCCTTGTCACATTCTATCTGGCTCTCTCGCATCTATCATCATTCACTTCGTACTTTAAAAAATTTTAAAAAAAGGAAAGGACTTCTGTGATGAAGAAATATCATCTGCTGATTTCTATTATTTATATTCTCACGGCTTGTGCAACGGGTCCCAAGAAAGTTTCAAATCAAAACTCTAAAGTGGACCCGCCTAAATTATTAAAACCCATTGTTAGAAAAATCTGGATTCCTCCTGAAATTAAAAACGGTGGCGCTGAATGGGTTGAAGGACATTACATGTTTCGAATCGAAAAGGAGACCTCATGGAGCCGGTAACTGATCTAGAAAAGAAAAAAGTTAAATCACTAAAAAACATCGAGCGCGTGACTCTTGGGGGTCAAGAGTCTGACAAGGTGATGGCTTGGCTCAAACAACTTCATGAATCATCAAAAGGTTTTTTGTCGCTTACGAAAGCAGATATCGTCAACTTTCTGATCCGCGATCATAAGTTAGAATTAAGTCCAAAAGAACTTCATCAACTTCGAGCCGATCACTACGACCCCATCAGGCATATCAATTGGATTGCGCCACGTATTAAAGAAGCTCTCCAAAATCAAGATCAGGCTCTCGTGGCAAGTCTTCAAGTTGAGCTTCGAAGTGTTGAGTTAACTGTTATCGATTTAGCGGCTCAAGGCAAGCCCATTAAGCCAACGCTCGAGCGAAAGAATACTCCTAGGAGGGATAAAAACAAACCAGTTTCAGAGGTAAATTCTCTAAACGAAATTCTTGTGACATCTAACGATGAAGATTGATTTTTTAGAGGGGGTATGGTGAAATTAAAAGATAAAAGAGTGAATGAAAATTCACTCTCGCTCTTTCAAAATAGAATATGGCAAGTTGAAGATGTTGCAAAAGTAACAGGGTATTCAATAGGAACCCTATACAATTTAACATCTCAAAATTTAATCCCGCATCGGAAAAAACGCGGAAAACTGTATTTCATTCCTGTCGAAATCCAAAACTGGATTGATGAAGGAGATTGAAATGAGTATACGCTACGCAAAAGTGTCAAAACATTCTGGAATTCGGAAAGATATTTTGACCGGACGTTATCAAGCATCGAAAAAAATAAAAGGGGAGCAATATGCGGCCACTTTTGAATCAATTCGTGATGCACAGCTTTGGAGAAATACTTTCAATGGAGATAGTTCTCTTGTTCCAAAACAAAGAAAGACTTCAACGCTTGGATATGTATGGGCGCGAATGAGGGAGCTTCACTTTCCTAGTCTCGAGAAAACAACACAAAGAATTTGGGAAAGAAGATTTCTTCACCTCGCGGAATTGTCCAATATGCACATGGAAGAAATTACTTCAACAGTGATCAATCGGTGGCTAGAGCGAAAGAAAAAATATTTCCAGTCTGAAGATTATTTAAAAATGGGCAGGGGAAAGGCAACCAGATGCAATCTGTATAATGAACTTAATTTGTTCAGCACAGTTTTTAACTGGTATAAAGCCGAAGATGAATTTGAGGCCGAGTCTAAAGATCTTCTGAGTCCTGTTCGATACCGACATAAACAAATGGCTTACATCCGAGAACCCGCAAGAAAACCTGATGATAAAAAAATTCCAGTTGAAGCTGCATTCAAGTTCTTTTCAGCTCTTCCAGAACTTTATCAAGACTTAGCAATGACTCAGTTTTATTGTGCTGGTCGAATCGGAGAGGTCGCGGGAATTCAGATTCAGAACATTTACTTCGATCAAGAGTTTATTTTGATTAAAGATTCAGTGGTGTGGACAGATACGAACAAGACATTCAGTTACCTTAAGCCTTTTCCTAAAAATCGTGATACGAGGCGAGTGCATCTTCACGGTGCTTTGCGAGAAATTATTGAGCGCAGAATGAAGATGAGATTTCCTGGTTGTGATTATTTGTTCCATGTTGAAGGGAAACCGCTGAATTATTGCACGATTCAATCGAACTATCGTTCAGCGCAATCCAAGACTGGAATTCCCTATACAGGCACCCATTGTTTACGTCATGGAATGGCGACCTTGGCTCGAAAGGTTGGAGGCATGGGACTTGATTCGGTAATTGCAATGACGGGGCACAAGGACCTTAAGCTTGCGGCTCATTATTCAAAGATCGACGGTGAAGTTCAGAAAGAAACTTCGCTCAAAATTCTAGCCCACATTCAGCAGTTAGGTTTACAAGAATTGGCGCTTCCAGAAGGTGGAAATGTGGTCGCATTTAAGAGGGTAAAAGGTGTATAAAATGGGTGGTATAAGACCGAATTGGGTGGTGTCGGCTGGTGTGGCAGTTAGCGCAAAAATATTAGTGAATAAAATCAATAGGATAGGTGCTTAATGCCAGAACTCCCCGAAGTTGAAACAGTACGGCTTGAGCTTCTCTTTCATTTGCAGCTACCGCTGAAAGTAGAGCAAATCATTTTAAATCGTGGCGGCTTAAGAAACACATTTAACTTAGAACTATTTAAGTCTTTTGAAGGCCAAAAACTGCTGAATATTACGCGTCGCTCCAAGTACTTGCTGTTTGGGTTTAAACAAGGCGGGCTATTGTCTCACTTAGGAATGACAGGTCATTGGCGAATCGAAAATTCAAAATTCGAATTACGAAAACATGATCACATCCAAATTCATTTTTCGACGGGTCTCACGTTAATCTACAATGATCCCAGACGCTTTGGTTTTTTTGATGGCTATGCAGACTCAACTCAACATCCCCTCTTAAAAGATATCGGGCCAGAGCCCTTAGATGAAGCGTTTACCGGTGAAGTGTTGAAAAAAAATCTTGGGAAGCGAAAGACTCCAATTAAAACAATTTTGATGAATCAGGCTGTGGTGGCGGGTGTGGGAAATATTTATGCAAGTGAAGTTCTTTTCAAGGCTCGGATTAAGCCTTCCAAAGCAGCTCACAAGTTGAAGCTTGCAGATTGCGATCGAATTGTGACGGAAATTAAATCTGTGTTAATGGAGTCGATTCGTTTAGGAGGCTCATCATTCGATGATTTTCGACACGTTTCGGGAGAAAAGGGTGGCTTTCAAAATCATTTTTTAGTTTATAACCAGCAAGGCAAGCCTTGCTCAGAATGTGGTCAGAAGATTCGAAAAAAAGTTTTCTCTGGTCGGAGCACTTATTGGTGCAATTCTTGTCAGAAATAATTTTGAATAGGCTTAAAAAAAATACTTGTTCAATGATCAGTTCAATGGTTAATCTGACCTTGGTCCTGAAAACTGAAATATTAAAAGGAAGGTTCATAATGAAATCTATCGTATTGGCATCTTTGATCGCACTTGCATTCACAACTGGCTTTACTTGTTCTAAAAATCAGCCAACAACTGAAACTGCTCCAGCTCCTACTCAAGAGCAAATGGCTGCTCCAGCTGAAACTGGCGCTCCTGCAGAAGGCACAACAGCACCTGCTGAAGGCGCTCCTGTTGCTCCAACTGAAGAGACAAAGTAATCAGTCGAAATTTGGAATTTAAGAATTGTTGTTGAAAAGACACAAGGTCTTGGTTCTAAATAATATTATGATTTAAACAATCGGGCTCAAAAGATTATGTCTTTGGGCCTTTTTGTTTTTTACGATCACTAAACATATCAAGTAGTCTGTATCTCTATAGACACCAATTCTTTTTCTCTATCTAATGATGGCAGTACATCTGTTTGACTTAAGAACAATACATCACGGAGGAACGCCATATGGACATGGGTGCCTATCACGGATTTTTTCAAGCTCAATTGGGACTTTGGATTCCGCTCTCAATTATCATTCTCTTAACTATTGGATTCTGGGGATTACCACTTATTGTTTGGACTATCGTAGTCGTGGCTCTTCTCTATTTTTGGGGTGCGCCTCTTGTTGCAATCGCGGTTGTAGCAGCTGTCTTGCTTGTTTTTGTTATCAAGCCAATCAGAGCCTTAACTATTTCAAGAATTGTGATGGCTCTGCTCAACAAACTTGGTTTTTTACCTAAAATTTCTGAAACTGAAAGAACGGCACTTGATGCGGGTGTGACTTGGGTTGAAAAAGACTTATTTTCTGGGAATCCCAATTTTCAAAAATTAATGGATGAAGGTTATCCGCAGTTAACTGCGGAAGAGCAAGCATTCATGGATGGCCCAGTAAACGAGTTGTGTAAATTAATCGATGCTTGGAACGTTTGGAAAAGTAAAGATATCAACGTGGATATTTGGAACTACATCAAGAAAGAACGCTTTCTTGGAATGATTATCCCGAAAGAGTATGGTGGCTTAGGCTTTTCTGCACTGGCTCACTCTGAAGTCATTATGAAGCTTTCTTCAAGGTCGATTGCGGTCACAATTCAAGTGATGGTTCCCAATTCTTTGGGACCAGCGGAACTACTGACTCACTATGGAACTGATGAGCAAAAGAAAAATCTTTTACCGCGACTTGCGCGGGGAGAAGAAATTCCATGCTTTGGTTTAACAGAGCCCATGGCCGGATCTGATGCTGGTTCAATTACCTCTTCAGGAGTTGTATTCAAAGGTCCTGATGGAAAACTCTATGTAAAACTAAATTGGAATAAACGTTGGATTACGTTAGCTGCGATCTCATCAATTATTGGTTTAGCTTTTAAACTTAAAGATCCAGATAATCTTTTGGGTAAAGGCGAAGACGTAGGAATTACATGTGCGCTTGTTCCTGCAAATACTCCGGGTGTGGTACTTGGGCGAAGGCATGATCCTTTAACAATTCCATTTTACAACTGTCCAACTCAAGGTAAAGACGTTGTCGTTTCAATGGATGCTGTTGTCGGTGGCACAGAGGGCTGTGGTAAGGGCTGGCTTATGCTGATGGAGTGTTTGGCTGCCGGTCGTGGTATAAGCTTACCAGCGCAGGCCACTGGCGGCGCAAAGCTTGCGACGCGTGTCTGTAGTTCACATGGTGTCGTTCGAAAACAATTTGGTACTTCGATTGGAAAATTTGAAGGTATCGAAGAGCCAATGGCTCGGATTACATCTGCAACTTATGCCTTAGAAGCAATGAGACGATACACTCTCGGTGCGCTTGATAAAGGAATTAAGCCAGCCGTCATCACGGCGATGCAAAAATATTTCTCAACTGAAATGGGTCGAAAAGTCATCAACGACGCCATGGACATCATGGGTGGTGCGGGAATTTCTTTAGGTAAACGAAATTTGCTGGCTGAAACTTATGTGGCAACTCCAATTGGAATCACGGTCGAAGGCGCAAATATCATGACCAGAACACTCATCATCTTTGGACAAGGTGCTTTAAGAGCCCATCCTTTTGCCTATCAAGAGATCAAAGCGGTTGAAGCTAATGACCTAACTGGATTTGACAGAGCGTTTTGGGGCCATGTTGGTCACGTTGTGACGAATCTTTGCCGTTCAATATGTTTATCTTGGACTCGTGGTTATATCGCAAGTGCGCCAAAAGCTCACAGAGAAATGAAGATTTACTTCAGACGCCTCAAGTGGGCTTCAGCATCGTTTGCGATTTTAGCAGACGTTGCTATGGCAACTTTAGGTGGAGAGCTGAAAGCTAAGCAAAAAATCACAGGTCGATTTGCTGATATTTTAGGAACTATGTACATGGCGACGTCAGTATTAAGACGCTTCGAAGCTGACGGAAGAAAAGAAGATGATCTTCCGGTAGTTCACTTCATCATGAAACAGTTCATGGCTGATATTCAAAAAGCCTTTGATGGCATTTTTGATAACTTAAAAGTTCCAGGTCTTCGTTGGTTTATGAAGGGTTGGATCGGGGCTTGGTCGAGAATCAATTCAATGGGTTCGCAAGCTTCTGACGGTTGGTCACATCATATTACAACAAGAATCATGTACAACGAAGAGCACCGCGAGCGCTTAACAGACGGTATCTACATGCCAAAAAATCTTTCTGAGCAAATGGCAAGATTAGAAAATGCACGTCATGTTGTAATTAAAGCAGATGCAGCAGAAAAGAAGATCCGAAAAGCCATCCGCGAAAAGATCCTTCCAAAGAAAAAATCCCATGAGCTTTTCGACGAATCAAGAGCTAAAAACATTATTACCGAGGACGAACTAAAACTACTCCGTGAAGCGGATCAAGTTCGTTACGACGCGATTCTAGTTGATGATTTCGATGAGAAAGAATACCACGGTAAAGCTTAGTAATTAAATTCTTTAGAAAATGAAAAAGGGACATCAGCTGATGTCCCTTTTTTTATAATTAATTTGTACCTCGAAATTATTTTTTTAAAGTATCAAGAAACTTTTCATGTTCAAAAACTTCGCTCCCTGCTTCTTCGATTATCAAATAGTTTTTCCCATCAACACCTAACAGAGACGATGATTCCATATCCGTATGGTGTTCCTCGTAAGCAGCTCGTGGGAACATGACTGACTTATCGCCGGCAACTAAGTGATAGTCGATTTTATTGTTTGTCATGTTTGTTTTAATCGTCGTCATATTAAGAGCATCATGAGTTAATTTTTTGAGCTCTTTAATTTTACTTTGACCGATTGCATTTTCTAATCGGCAGCTGTTAATCAGACTTTTTTCGTTTCCCTTTATTGCTTCAGCACAGGCGGATAGGTTTTTGTCCGAATCCACGTCTAAAATGCGAGACATTGTGACTTTATCCAATTTTAGCTTTTCTAATTCAAATTCCTTCATCAGGTCTTGGGCTTTTAACTTACCATCTGCAATACCTTGAATTCGTTTTGCAATCACAGACCATTGAGACTTTTGGGACATATCAATGCCACCTAGCAAGTCGATTAAGCCTGCACATGATGTTAAACCTGTGCAGTTCTTTTCTTCTTTTAATTTTTCAATTGCCTTTTTAACGACTTCTTCATCAAGCTGTTCTGATTTTAAAATTTCTTTTAAAATGTCAGTCTCTTGAGAACCACGTAATTTCATAAGAGTGGTCTGGCTTTTCATTGGCGCAAAATCAGCGATATGAATTGATGAAATACTTTGTGGAGCTAATTGAGCGTAGCGAAGAGCAACTATACCGCCCGATAAATTAGCCATCACTTTCAACTTTTTTTGTTTTAGACTTATTCTGATTTTTTCAGCGTCAGCAACAGCAGCTCTTGATCCGTACTTATTCAGTTCTGCTGTTTTCGTGAAGTCGGGCAGGGCAGAAGAGCAACCAGCTCCGCGCATGTCCATTAAAATTGGATCAACTTTATAAGCAGTGTGAATTTTCGCAAAACGCTCTAAATCATCTGGTCGCGTGATTTGAAGTGCATTTCGGTTAAAATAGATAACTGGGTTGCTCATGTTTTTTAATGAGTCTGTCATGATATAATAGACGATTTTAACGTTGTCTTCTTTGATATCAAGGCTCTTCATTTCCCAGCCGTGCTTTTTCGCGGCAGCTTCTAATGATTTACATTCTGCTGCTGTTAACTTTATTTCTTCACCACGAGTGGCTGGGTCCTCGCCGGTTTCACCTGCCACATCAGTTGCAACGTTCGGATCCTTTGGTTTTGTACCAGCAGTTTCACCAGGCTTTGCCGTTTCAGGAGTCTGCTTGGTTACAGTTGATGGTTGTCCATTTCGAATTTTTGTTCGGGTATTATCTCCACCTTTTTTACACGCACTTAAAGATAGAACAGATAAAGACAAAACAACTGATAGTACTAATTTGTTCGAGCCCATATACGAAGCCTCCTGAATATTTTTGTATCCAACTAAATCAAATGCAATTTCAAGGCACATACGAGTGTTTCAGATCGAGATGGGTGATCTGTGCACGAAGGGCTTATTTTTGAGATGAGAGCATAGTCCCGAAATGAAACGTAAAGTCTCAAAGCCGCGGTGACCATTTTCGCAGCTCAACTAGATATATTCTGGGTAGTACGATCATATGAAGTGAGCTTAACTGACACTATAGTTAAAACAACTTACGTTGTTTAGATCCACGCAAGTTATAAAGTTTCTAATCTGACCTATTTCGAAGTTGTCGATTCCGCGACCGAAGTTTCCCTTACTACAACAACCTTAATTTGCCCCGGATAACTGCACTCGTTTTCAATTCTCTCGGCAATTTTTTTCGAGTATTCTAGTGCAACAATATCATTTACTTTTCGGCTGTTCACCATGACTCGGCATTCGCGGCCACCATTCAGAACGTAACAATCGGTAACGCCTTCGAAGCTCATTGAAATATCTTGAATTTCGGTGACCTTTTGATTGTAAGTCTCGATGGTTGACCTTCGTGCGCCTGGTCTTGCGCCTGACATCGCGTCTGCGGCAATGACTAGAAAAGCTTCGTCAGAGTTAGGAGTCACGTCGTAGTGATGGGCTCTGACGTTGTGAACGACGTCTTCTAATTCGCCGCGCTTTTCGATGAAGTCCGCACCTATCATTGCGTGCCCTCCGTCCATGGCGTGATCCATTGATTTACCGATATCGTGTAGAAGACCGGATCTTCGAGCTTTCTTTACGTTACCTTTTAATTCTGAAGCTAAGAGACCAGCCAACCAGCCAACTTCGCCGCAATGGAAATATTGATTTTGAGTAAATGAATAACGATATCTAAGACTTCCCATCATTTGTTTAATTTCCAAATGAAGATCGGGCATTTTTAATTCGCGAGCGATTGATTCACCATCTTGTTGAATTTGGCGAAACAAATCTTTTCGGGTTTGCTCGGCGACTCTTTCTATACCCGCGGGGTTGAGGTCACGCTTATTTTTGATGAGCTTTTCTAAAACTCGTCTTGTGAGTTCGCGTCTGACGGGATCGAAGCCTGCTACACCGATCATTTCGTGGCCTTCTTCGACGATGATATCGCATCCACATACTTTCTGAATGACCTGATTAATTTTGGGATCAGCAAATATTTTTCGAGCGGCCAAGTCAGGTAAGTGGACTGAACCTATTCCACGCTCGG
Source organism: Pseudobdellovibrionaceae bacterium (assembly GCA_043730825.1). GTDB lineage: Bacteria > Bdellovibrionota > Bdellovibrionia > Bdellovibrionales > Bdellovibrionaceae. Next base: position 25,144 of record JAYTJV010000077.1, on the reverse strand, counting down.
GACAGTAGGGACGTGCAAATCGTTCCAAAGCGACATCAAGGATATGCTTAGCTTGAGTTTCTGCGTTGTCTTTTAAATCTTCATCAAGATCGAGCAAGTTTTTTTCAGCACGTCTGCGAGTTTCGTTTTCTAATTGCTCTTGTATTTCTTTCTTTATGTCCTCAGCTTTGTAGGAAAAGCGTTCAATAATTTTTTCGCTGAATTGTTTTTTAAGTTCTCCGGCAGCCGATTTTTTCTGGTTCCATTTCTGCTGTTCCGTTAACGCCGCTTTCTCTTTTTCTTTAAGTGCAGTTTCCTGCTGGACAAGAAGACTTCGAACCTGACTATATTTATCATCGAGCTTCTTCTTTTTTTCGTCTGCAGCTTCTTGAAGATCTTCAATTTTTTCTTCAGTTTTAAGTAACTCAGTTTCAACTTTCGTCCAAAGCTCGAGCTCAATTTCCTGCTTCTTTTCTTGCTGCTCAATTTTGACTAATTCTAAATCATCTTGGGTGTCTTGAAGGATTTCTTGAGCTTCTTCTTGAGCTCGTTCTAAAAGTCGAGTTCGATAGTTGCGAAAGCTTAAAAAACCAAGTCCGCCGCCAACGGCAAGGGAAGTAACGGAAGCTGTAATAATAGGAAGAAAATCTGTCATAAGTGGCAGTAGAATACGTTATTCCTTAAGAATATAACAATAACGCACCACGCCTATGCCAAGTAACACAAGACTTCTGTCTAAATGCTTTGGGCCATTGCTAGCTTTTCGGCCCGTTTGGGAGGAATTTAAGTTCACTTAAGAAACCGGCTTCATAACCTCAAAGTTATTAAGGTTCTTAAAAAAAGGGGGTCATTATGACCGAAGCACAAACAAAAAGTCACGATAACGATCAGAATAGTTATTTCGAACAGGAAAAGAACCAAGATCATATTTCTTTGCACCGAGAAGTTGAGGGCGGTCGAGATAATATTCGCACAAAAAATAAGCAAGAGCATACAATTCCAAAACCTCATCGCCGAAAACGCCGTCAGTTAACTGGCTGGTAGTTGCGAGCATAAAAAAAGGTTGGTTACTTTAACCAACCTTTTTTTAAATTCATTTTTTAATTCTAAAGTTTACGTTACCGGCCGCCAAATCGTGGTGGTCTCGGTTCACGAGGACGCGGTTCTCTTGGACCTGGTCTGATCGGTCCCGGCGGACGGGGGTTCGGATCAGGTCTCGAAACATTGCATCTTCTCCAATCAACACTGAGTGACTGCTTAAAGCTTGTATCACTTGCATCAAGTGCGATCATCGCCATCGATCGATCTGAACTGCGCGGATTGAGAGCAACTCCTAAGTGAGAAATGAGATCGACGTTCACAAGTCCATTCAAGCATCGAGACCACGTCACACGTTCTGGTTTAATTTCGCTTCGGACATAATAGTCTTCATTTTTAGGCCCTGTTAAATTGGCTTCTTTCATTGAAACCATAGGTGCGCCTTCTTGGTGAATACTAAAGCGATGAAAAGCGGTTCCTTGGGCACCGAGTGCGACAAAGCCGCGATAATCAGCACCTTTAAACGCCATCTCCCAGCCATCTGGAACTTGCAACTGAATTTGCACTTTGCAATCTCGCTGAACTCGAAGTTGATTTGGATTGCGACTTCCAACCCCAACTTCAACGACGTAATTATCAAAAAAAACCGACATGTCCTTTAAATCAGGAGATAAAACAACAGCGGCTTGTGCTGCATCGCAACCGGTGCCAGAAATCCGAACATCTGTGATGCGTGCTCCCTCAGGTACGCTTTGAGCAAGAGCTATTGCTCCACCACAAAACGTTAGGTTCAGTGCTAAAAATAAAAGTGATTTTGGTGCCATTTCCCCTCCAAGAGTTTCTGATGAGTCTATAAAGCAAACAAAGGGCCACCTCGCTTTAGTCCCTTTTTGGCACTTATCATGAAGCTTCATCTTAACCAAATCCCAACAAAATCTTGAATTGTTTCAAGGGCATTTCGCGCCTACCTTGAAGCACAACTTAAACAAGGAGATTTTTGGTATGATGTCAAAAGCATTGGCTTTAGTACTTGTGTTCACGGGGCTCAACTCTTTCGCTCAACAAAAAGTAGCAATCGACGGTTCAAGCACAGTTTTTCCAATTACTGAAGGGATTGCCGAAGACTTTCAAGCTGCGAATAGAGACATCCAGGTAACTGTTGGTATTTCTGGAACGGGTGGCGGTTTCAAGAAGTTTTGCCGTGGCGAAACTGATGTTCAAAATGCATCTCGCCCAATCACTGAATCTGAAATCAAAATCTGCCAAGAAGCTGGCATCCGGTATTTAGAACTTCCAGTTGCCTACGATGCAATTGCTTTAGTTGTAAATCCAAAAAACAAAACGGTTAATGAAATCACGATGGAAGAACTAAAAGTGATGTGGCAGCCCGAAGCAAAAGGTACCGTCACAAAATGGAATCAAGTGAACAAAGCTTGGCCTAATGAAGAAATGAAACTTTATGGTGCTGGTTCTGATTCTGGAACTTTTGACTACTTTACTGAAGCAGTTGTTGGAAAAGCTAAATCTAGCCGTGGCGATTACAGCGCTAGCGAAGATGACAACACTTTAGTTATGGGAATTTCTAAAGAGAAAAACGCTTTTGGTTACATCCCCCTTCATTATTATTTAGAAAATGAAAAGAAATTAAAGGCTTTAGCAGTAGTTCACAAAGGTAAGTCTCAAAAACCAACAACTGAATCAGTTAAATCAGGAGCTTATTCTCCGCTATCTCGTCCACTTTTCATTTACGTTTCTGAAAAGTCTTTATCTAAAAAGCACGTAGAAAAATTTGTTGATTACTACTTAAAAAATGCTGTGAAAATGGCTGAAGAAGTGAAGTATATCGCTCTTCCTAAAATTGCGATGGATATGACTCAAGAACATTTCCAAGCTAAAAAATGGGGAACTGTTTTTAAAGGTCACTCTGAAGTGGGAATGAAAGTTGAAGATCTAATGAAAAAGGAAAAAAAGTAATCTTTGATGTCCGCTCAAAAAGACTTAACGCCTGCCGGTCAGGCCGTCTCAGTTAGAAAAAGTACTAAAAGGCCTCGCAACATTGTTGAGAGGCTTTTTGAGTTTTGGTTTGCACTGTGTGCATTCCTTTCTGTTTTTATTACAGCCGGAATTATCATTATCCTTGTGACTGAATCTTGGCCTTTTTTTCAGCAAGTTAGCATAATAGAATTCTTAACAAGTCGCGACTGGTCTCCTCTTTTTTCCAATCCAAGTTTTGGTATTCAGCCTTTGTTTTTGGGAACCCTTCTATCAACTCTTATTGCCTGTGGTATTGCAGTCCCGATGGGAATATTAATTGCCTGCGGTTTGAGTGAATTCATGTCAGCGAATATTCGCCAATATTTGAAACCTATTATTGAAATTTTAGCAGGGATTCCTTCTGTTATTTTCGGTTACTTTGCGTTGCTCGTTGTGACTCCCGCTATTCAAACTGTTTTTCCAAGTTTGCCTGGCTTTAGCTTACTAGCAGCCGGTGTAACGATGAGTTTTATGATTCTACCACTGATTGTATCCTTAAGTGAAGATGCGCTTCAGTCTGTTCCTCAAACTGTTAGAGAAGCATCCTACGCATTGGGGGCGACACCTCTTGAAACTGTTTGGAAAGTTGTTTTGCCTTCTGCTTCAAGTGGAGTCATTGCAGCCTGTATCTTAGGTGTATCTCGTGCGATTGGTGAAACTATGGTCGTAGCAATAGCAGCTGGTCAGCAAGCTAATTGGACACTTAATCCGGCAGAACCTGCAGCAACCATGACTGCCTTCATGGTACAAGTCGCATTAGGTGATCTTCCGCACGGGTCGTTAGGCTACCAAACAGTATTTGTTGTTGGATTAACTTTGTTACTAATAACTCTCGTGTTCAACTATTTGGCTCTTAAAGTGCGAAACAAGATGAGGCCTGTCTAATGGCTGAAGTTTTAATTGAATCTCAGATGAAATCTGCAGAAAAATATCAAGAGACCTCGATAAAATTTCGTCACTTCCTTAGCTTTATGTTTAAACTCTTAAGCATATTAGGACTTTTTTTAGGTCTCATAGTTTTACTTGTTTTGATTGCGGATCTTATTCGTCGCGGAGGCGAGCGTCTTTCACTCGATTTCTTTTTTAATTTTCCCTCTCGCCGAGCCGAAAAAGCAGGAATTTTATCTGCTTGGGTTGGAACATTGTGGGTTATGCTTATCACAGCTGTAATGACGGTCATAATCGGTGTGTCTGCTGCCATCTACCTAGAGGAATACGCGCCGAAAAATCGGTTTACACGTTTAATTGAACTCAATATTTTAAACTTAGCAGCAATGCCATCAATCCTTTACGGCCTTCTAGCCTTAGGCCTTTTTGTCCATCAAATGAAATTAGGTTCAAGCTTACTTACGGCTGGAATGACTCTCAGTTTACTTGTTCTTCCAGTGGTAATAGTCGCTTCAAGAGAAGCTTTAAAATCTCTGCCATTTACCTTGAAAGAGGCCTCTTACGCTTTGGGTGCAACGCAGTTTCAGACTTTGATTTATCATCAGGTACCGGCAGCAATTAGTGGCATGATGACGGGGGTTATCCTGGCATTATCACGAGCAGTTGGCGAAACTGCTCCGCTTATTACAATCGGAGCACTCACATATATAGCGTTTTTACCGAAGCATTTACTTGATTCTTTTACGGTTTTACCAATTCAGCTTTTTAACTGGTTATCAAGGCCTCAGGAAGAATTTCACGCTAACGCAGCTGCGGCGGGTCTTGTGTTGCTGTTTTTGACTTTTCTATTAAATGCTGTAGCTATCTTTATCAGAATCAAAGCGAGAAAGAATATTAAATGGTAGCACCTCAAACAGCTGAGTCCTTAAAGATTAGCATTCAAAATCTAAACTTCTTCTTTAGTACGAAGCAGGTTTTGAAAAATATAAATCTGGATATGAGCGCAAAAAAAGTGACTGCTTTGATGGGGCCAAGCGGCTGCGGAAAAACAACTCTTCTTAGATGCTTAAACCTCATGCATGAACTGACTGAAGATGCTAGGGCAGAAGGTGTCATTATGCTTCAGCCTCAAAATGTAAACTTGCTAGCTGATGATATGGACCCTTTATGGGTCAGACAGAGAATTGGAATGGTTTTTCAAAAGCCGAACCCTTTCCCAAAAAGTATGTACGAAAACGTTGCGTACGGACTTAGGCTTCGTGGTCTTAAAAACAAAACGGAGCTCGAAAACAGAGTTGAAAAAGCTTTAACTCAGGCAGGTCTTTGGAAAGAAGTTTCCGACCGAATTCAGCAACCCGCTTTTTCTTTATCTGGTGGTCAGCAGCAGCGACTTTGTATTGCACGGGCTCTTGCTGTGGAACCTGAAGTTTTATTACTAGACGAACCTACAAGTGCACTTGATCCCATTTCAACAGCGCACATTGAAGAACAATTGTCTGAAATTAAAAAGCACGTAACCGTAATTATGGTGACCCATAATCTGCATCAAGCTGCCAGGTGTTCGGATGATACGGTTTTTATGCTGAACGGCGAAGTCATTGAAAAGGGCAGAAGTCAGAAGTTATTTACGAATCCTCAAGACCCTAGAACCGAAAACTACATCACAGGACGTTTCGGCTAGTTGTTTTTGTTGTAACTGTCTTCTATGCTTTTCCTATGAGTGATTTTTATCAAGACGGGCCCAAGCTAAAAAATACCTATAATTCTGATCCACTTTTAAAAAAGTGGGTTGATCTAAAATTTGGCGACCAAAAAGAAAACGCCCATCAAATATTAAACGCATGCGGCGAAAAAGCGGCAACAACCTGGCTCGATTTGAGTTTAAGCGCGGAGCGAGCGCAGCCCCAGCTTATTTCTTTTGATCCATGGGGAAAAAGAGTTGATGAAATTGTGCTTTCGCCCGGTTGGAAAGAATTAGAAAACGAAGCTGCGCGCGAAGGAATTGTGGCAACAGCCTATGAAAGAAAATTTGGACCTTTGTCAAGACCACTTCAAATGGCACTTCTTTATTTATTTCACCCTTCAAGCGCGTTTGTTTCGTGTCCACTTGCTATGACGGATGGTGCAGCTAGGTGCCTCGAATTATTAGGTCAGGATGAAATGAAACATAAAGCTTTCAGGAATTTAACTTCCCGTGACCCAGAAAAGTTTTGGACATCAGGTCAGTGGATGACTGAAAGAACAGGGGGATCTGACGTCAGTTTAACAAGTACTATCGCCAAAAAAGACAGAGATCGCTATAGACTTTATGGAACGAAATGGTTTACTTCAGCGACAACTTCGCAAATGGCAATGCTACTTGCAAAGATTGAAAACACTGAAAGTTTAAGCCTTTTTTATGTCGAGCTTCGCGACGAAAATGACCGATTACAAAATATCGAAGTTCACAGGCTTAAAGATAAAATGGGAACTAAGGCTTTGCCGACTGCAGAGCTGACTTTAAATGGAACCCCAGCTTACCTCGTTGGAGAAATCGGCCAGGGTGTTAAAAATATTTCAACTCTATTAAATGTGACACGGGTTTATAATTCTACTTGCGCAACTTCTCACATGCGCCGTGGCTTGGATCTTCTTCATTCTTACTCTGAAAAGCGAGTGGCATTTGGTAAAAAACTTGTAGATCAGCCATTGCACTTAAAAACCTTGCAAGATTTAGAAAAAATTTGGGCTAGATCATTTCATTTTGTCATGCATATTTCAGAACTCTTAGGAAAAGAGGAAACTCAAAATTTGAGCCTAGAAGAAAAAGTAGAGTTGAGATTAATGACTCCGGTCTTAAAGCTATTAACTGCGAAAGATTGTATGAAAGTAACTTCCGAAGTTTGTGAAGGATTTGGTGGTGCAGGCTACATCGAAGATACGGGTATTCCAAAGCTCTTAAGGGACGCGCAAGTGTTTTCAATCTGGGAAGGTACAACGAATGTTTTGTCTTTGGATTTCTTACGAGCTCTCAAAAAAGAGCCGGGTGCTAATGACTGGTTTCAAAACAAGTCAAAAGAGCTTTTGATACTGCAAGGCAATTTGGAATTAGAATTTCATCAGAAGACATTAAGAAATATTTTGGAAAACTCAATGACTAATTTAGAGCCTGTCGCAAGAGATTTAACTTTAAGCTTTGGATATCTTTATTCTTCTAGTTTGCGATTTTAATTTTAAGAAGTGTCATTGTTTTGTAATCAATTAACTTATTTGCCTGATTATAAAGTTTTGTATCTTCGATCAAAGTTTCTGAATTTTTAAACGAATAAGTTATAATCATTCTATAGATAAAGCCATTTGAATTATTTTGTTTGTTGTAAATAACTTGTTCTAAAATTAATTCTTTTTGGGACAATTTTCCACTTATCGAAGATTCCTGTTTATCACCAGTTTCGTGAGTACGGCTAACCCCATCAAGTTGAAGACTGGTTTTCTTTTCAGTCGAATTGAAAGTAATTTTAGAACACTTGTTTTGCGTGATTTCAATTCGAACATTTTCTTCGTCCATGTAGCGACCTGAAAAGTTCGGGCAGGCATTTGCGACTAAATTTAGAGAAAATAGAAAGAATGTACTTAAAAGTGTTTTCATACCAAACCAACTACGATAATGCTCAATGCTTGTCTAGACCTATGGCTATATTACTTTGGTCCAAATCCCTTTAGTTTAGACCAGATGGTCTTAAATAGAACTCAAAACCAACCGAACAGAAAGTGAGCAAGTGTTCTGACTTTACCAATATAAAAATGAAATGGAAAATAAGATAAGTGGCTGTAGAAAAACAAAAATTAGCTAAATCAATGCTGATCGTGAAGCCCAGCGCAGGCTCCATGAAGGGCGTCGAGCAATTTTTGCGAAACAGAGATTGGTCTCTTGCAACTACGCATGAATTAAAAGATGCAATTATATTTTTGAGTCAAAATAAGCCATCGTTTGTACTTATTTGCGTAGATCATGCAAATCCAAAAATTCGAAAACTCCCTCAGATCGTTAACTCTGCATTTCCTTGCTGCGTAATGGTTTATGCTGAGAAAGCTTCACCAAACACGTTCAAAGTTCTCATGGATTCAGGCGTTGAATATAAGATCAATCCACCTATAACGGGCCCTGCAATAGAAAGAGCCGTTAATAAATATATCCGGGATCTTGAACAAGCTTCAAAGCAACAAAATCAAAATGCAGAGAACGCAGCAGCTGCACTAAGAAATCCAAACACTACTAATCAAACGATTAATTCGGCAAACGCAAAAAGCAACTTTGAGATTAATGTTGAGATTAAGGGAAGTGGGCTAAAACCTGATTCTCATTTAACTCTCGATAAGAAGTCGCAGGAACCTACAACGCTTAATAACTTAGCTCAGTCCTTGTTATTGCAGCTCAATAATGATGATTGGGAAGCGCCAAAAGCTAAAGCAGCCAGCTCGACTGCGGCGTATTCTCCTTCTCATTATGGAAAAGATAAAAACGGAGAAAACCTTGTTATTCAAAAGCCTGCGAAATCAGGAAAAAATTCTCCATCTGAATCTGATTTAGCATTAGAAATAAATACTAAGAATCGTTCTGTTAAAGGTGGTCATTCAGAAGGTCAAGCTCATGAGGCAAATCAAAATGGCATTCCCATTGGCGAGAATCAGAGTGCGATTCAAAGTGGGAAAGGTTCTGACTTACTCGTTGGAAAAGCAGGAAAAAGAACAGATAAATCAGGGTCTTTTGAATCCGGCACAAATCACGATGCGAATGGTGCAGATATAAGTATTGCAAAAACAAAAAATAATTCTGCGGGCCCACAACATCCCGGTGTTGATCCGGAAGACCTCAGAGATCTGATTATTCCTGAGAGTCAAAATAAAGAAACTTCCAAATTACCGTGGCTACCAACAGCCGCACCTAAAAAAACTGAAGCTATCGTTGGTCAAGAAATTGATGACCTCGAAGCAGCGAGGGAAAAGAATCAGGCCGATGCAATTCATATCCGTAAAGATGGTTTCTTTGACAAAAGTTCTATTTTCGTCAAAGGGGTCAATCAATCTCTTGATGATACGGTTGTCAAAGGTGATGGAAAAATAGAAAATCGGCTGGAGCAGAATTCTCAATTTGCGTGCATAATTGTCGAAAGTGCTCGGTTCAGTGGCTACCTTGTTGCAGCCATGGGAAAGGATAAAAAGATTGATAACCATTTTATTGAGTTGATTCGAGTCAAGCTGATGAAGTTTTTAAAAGATAATGGTGAGACAATTGAAAACGAATCCAATCTTCAATTAAAAGTTAGGCAAGTTGATTTTGAAGGGTGGGCGATTGAGTACGCTCAATTCTTAAGAAAATCCGTTCACAAAGGAAATGAAGTCGCAATGGCCTTTTTTCCATTTGCATCGGCTCAGACTCCAGTCAGCGAATCGGCAACGGCAACCATGGTTTCAGTCAAAACAGAAGATATTCAGACCGACACTCCTCTTGAGTTTAATATGTATATTTACCTGCCTTCGAATAAAAAATACATTCTCTACACTCCCGAAGGCGGCATGTTTTTGAGCGAGCAAAAAAAGAGATTGTCGAAGCAAGGTGTGCTGAAGATGCATATTCAAAAAGAAGATGTGCAAAATTTAAGCAAATTCAAGGCTCAAAACCATCTGAATTCCCTGATTAAAGATTTCGATTCGAAATCAGGCAAATCCGCTTCATCTACTAAAAAGAAAAAAGCCGCTTAAAGCTCCAACATTACAGTTTCTGCTTAAAAATTAATGACATGAAGTGTTGCGTTAAAAGTGGACGGGAGCGGACTTGCCCCTGTAGATGTTATCGTTCCTGACTCTACGAAAAACTACACGAGCATACTCGAAAGGAAAGATATTCATGTCAACTTATCTTCTAATTCCCATTATCGCAGGAGTTGTCGGCCTGATTGTGGCTTTAGGACTCTATATCCGGGTCAAAGCTCAACCAACTGGAAATGAAACAATGAATCGCATCGCATCTTACATCCGTGAAGGATCGATGGCGTTTTTAGTGCGCGAATATAAAGTACTTGCGGTCTATGCTCTTGTTGTGAGTGCTGCGCTTTATTGGCAGTTAGGCCCCTTATCTGCGATTTGGTTTATTCTCGGTGCATTTTTAAGTTTATTAGCTGGATTCTTCGGAATGAAGGCTGCGACTTATGCAAACGTTAGAACAACTCAAGCTGCTGCAGAAAAATCAAAAGCAAATGCCTTACTTGTAGCTCTTGATGGTGGCGCAGTTATGGGTCTTTGTGTTGGTGGATTGGGTCTTTTGGGTTTAGGTATTTTGTTTATACTTTTTAAGGACAGCCCAGATGTTGCAAAAGTTCTTCACGCTTTTGCCGTAGGGGCTTCGTCGATCGCATTATTTGCGCGAATTGGTGGCGGTATTTATACGAAAGCTGCTGACGTTGGAGCAGATATCGCTGGAAAAGTGATTGAAGGAATTCCTGAAGACGATCCTCGTAACCCAGGTGTTATCGCTGATAACGTGGGCGACAATGTGGGTGACGTAGCGGGTATGGGCGCTGACATTTACGAATCAATGGTTGCGGCTATTGTGGCTGCGATGGCAATTGCGCTTACAATTTCCCCTGCAGGTTTACAGAATTTGATGCCTCAAGCAGCAGAGGGTGAACTCAGATCTATGGCTGTTATGCTTCCACTTTTCTTATCAGCAGTGGGGCTTATAATTTCAATTGTTGTTATCTTCATTACGCGTGAACTTCGAAGAATGAAACCAGCGTTTGTCTTAAGAAGTGCATTGATGATTCCAGCATTACTTTTAACTGTAGTGAGTTATTTCTTGATGCCAATGATGGGTGTTTCTCAGGGTGTGACGATGGCTCTTGCGGCCGGCGCAATCGGTGGAGCCTTAATCGGTCTTATCACTGAGTATTACACAGCAGCTAAGCCAATTCGATTAGTCGCTCAAGCAAATATCACGGGTCCTGCGACTGGAATTATCCGTGGTCTTGCAGTTGGAATGGAGTCAGTTGCGATTCCCATGATCATCGTTGTGATCGCAGCTTATGTTGCTGATAAATATTTAGGTTTATATGGAATTGCATTAGCAGCGGTTGGAATGCTTGCTGGTACTGCAGTTGTGATGACTGTTGATGCTTACGGACCGATCGCAGATAATGCGGGTGGTATTTCTGAAATGTCAGGTCTAGGAAAAGAAGTTCGTGATATTACGGACGAACTTGATGCGGTTGGAAATACGACTGCAGCAATTGGTAAAGGATTTGCGATTGGCTCTGCCATTTTAACTGTGGTTGCTTTATTTTCGGCTTTCAATATGGAAGTAAACCATACTCGCCAAGTTGCGGGCATGGGTCCAATTTCTTTGGACCTCACTTCAAGCGGGGTTTTAATTGGTTTGCTCATCGGTTCGATTCTTCCGTTCCTAATTGGTTCAACGACCATGACTGCCGTTGGACGTGCTGCTGGCAAGATCGTTGAAGAAATCGCTCGTCAATTCAAGGAGATCCCGGGTCTTCTTGAAGGCAAAGCTGAACCTCAACCTGCAAGAATTGTTGATATCGCAACAGCTGCCGCATTAAAAGAAATGGTTTTACCAGGAACAATCGCAGTTGTTGCGCCAATCCTTATTGGTTTTATTTTAGGTCCTGCAGCTTTAGCTGGTGCATTAGCGGGTTCTCTTGCAGTGGGCGCGACAATGGCTTTGTTTATGGCAAATGCCGGTGGAGCTTGGGATAACGCGAAGAAATTTATCGAAAAAGGTGGAATGCCTGGACATCCAAAAGGCTCAGAAGTTCATAAAGCAGCTGTCGTTGGCGACACTGTTGGTGATCCATTCAAGGATACCTCGGGCCCAGGTGTTGCAATTTTGATCAAAGTGATGAGCGTCGTGTCGCTCTTAATCGCGCAACTTATTGCAACTATTAACTAAGTGCTTTGAACTGATTTATTCTAGACTTGAAGTCTGAAAAAACCTCCTGTGAAGTGATGAGTATCACAAAATCACAGGAGGTTTTTTTATGTTTAAAATAGTCATGATGACTGCGGTGTTTTTAAGTTCAATAACATTTGCTGAACATCACGAATTGAAAAAAGAAGTCTTTCAGAAACTTCAAGAGGCGTGTGCTGCAGACGTAAAAACGCTTTGTGCCGATATCGAGCCTGGCGACAAAAGAATCATAAAGTGCTTAAGAAAAAATAAAGAAAAGGTTTCTGATGCTTGTAAAGCCTCTTTGAAAGAAGCTAAGCACGATATGAAACATATGAAGAATAAGAAGCACGATAAGAAAAACGAATCTTCTACAGAAGAAAAACACGAACATTAAAATTTGTGACTGAAGATTCGCGGCTGGATTTATATGACAGAGCAGGTAAAGAAAAGTCTTAACATCAGTCTTTTTGATTCGTTCCTGTACTCCGTAATGGTGGGTGCGGGTGAATCTTATTTGCCGGCTTACGTTTTATCTTTAGGGTTATCCGAATGGATGGCTGGCATGATTGCAACGATGCCTTTACTTTCAGGCGCCTTCTTACAAATTATTGGCACCGAGGCCTTGAAAGCGTTAAAGAATCATAAGATATGGGTTTGGAGTTTAGCTTTTTTGCAGGCGAGTACTTTTATTCCCTTAATCTTTTTTGCGATGGGATCGAAGCCTCAATTTTTCACACTTTTTTGTGTACTGACGCTTTATTGGGGCGCGGGTTTTAGTATCAGCCCTGCCTGGAATTACTGGATGGGAAATTTGGTTTCCCAAGATCGGGCGCAAAAGTTTTTTTCTCAAAGAAGCCGAGTATCTCAGCTTGGTCTATTGCTTGGTCTTATTATTGGAGGCGTCGCTCTTCATAATAATGTTCACTTAGGTCCTTTTACTTCAACTTTTGGTTTGATCTTTTTTATTGCTTTTATAAGTCGCATTTTATCATCCTGGCTGCTTTCCAGAAAACATTACGAGCGCGATTGGACTTTAAGTACAACTTATCTTGATATCCGAGAATCTTGGCAGATCTTTTGGGGTGATAAAAGAAAACGGGCTTTTTTCTTTAGTATTTTGCCATTTCAGATGAGCGTGTTTTTTTCAGCGCCATTTGTGACACCCTATCTGCTCGCGCAGCTAAAAATGAATTACGGTCAGTACATGACATCCGTTGCATTTTTACTTTTAGGAAAAATTGCGAGCACTATTTATTTTGACCGGGCAAAAGAGTTTCATTATCGAAAAGCATTTAAGTGGGGACTTTTCATTATCGCGCCGGCACCTTACTTGTGGGTGATTTCTGATAACTTCGTTTATATTTTAGGACTCCAATTTCTAGGTGGGGCAGCTTACGGATTTTTTGAAGTAGGCTTAGCGTTGATGTTTTTTCAAGATCTTAAAGCCCATGAAAAAATTCCTTTCTTAACATTTTACAATGTTATTAATTGCCTAGGGCTTCTGATTGGAAGTGCGTTAGGTGGAATATGGCTCAATATTCAAAATTCGAGTCTTCAATCTTACTATGTACTTTTCTTTGTGGGCGCTAGTTTCCGGATGTTCGCCTCTTTTCTTTTATACCAGCAGTCAAAGAAGATGCAGGAAATTTAGCTTTTGGTTCGTGATCTAATGAACGCAATGGACTTCAGAATTTTGTAATATAATCAATTTTCACGATTATTTTTAGATTGTCCATTTAGGTTAGCCTTATTTGGTTATACCCGAGTTCAAAAAGCTGTTAAGGTGGCAGTTCAAATAAAGGTAGCATTTATGACCACTGCTGAACCGACAACACAAAACGAGAAAACAAAGTCATTACTTGTTATTGATAATGCGCCTATCCGTAAAAAAGCCATTAACCAAGCTGAAAAGTGGATCAAAAAAATAGAGGCCTTGGAAAAAAGTGCAGAGAAATATCATGAGCTCGATTTCAAACTTTATAATGATTGGTACAATCTGACTTTAAATCCATTGATAGAAAAAGTCAGCGAAGTTGAAGCCGACTACCTGAAAGCTGCGCAAATTTACAATATTTTGGTATTTATCGCGACTGAAGAAGATATGACTCTTCCAGAAGCTTTTCTTTTTTTGCAGGAAGAAGAAGAGAACTATCTCAAAGGAGATCAAGCAGCCCGGGATTTAATTGATCGAATCAGGGCTAAGCGAGCGTATGATTTAGAAAATGCCATAGGAAAAGAGTACGACGGTAACGAGCAGCCCCATGATTATACAAACATCAAAGAACAAGTCGAAGCTGAACTTGAAAAAATCAAAGCTCGAAGAGAAAGAAATAAAGATAAAATCGCTTATTATGAAAACTTGAGCGATGCTGAAATTTTCCAGATCATGAGTCAAGATCATTTGAGTTATTCATTCGTGATGGATGCAGCAAAAGTTCTCTTAGAGTCATCGCGAGCTGATATTTTAAGACGTCTCTGGGATTGCGCACCAAGAAAACTTAAGAAACAAATAGATCAAGATTTGCAAGCAAGCTTTAAAAAATCTTTTGAAGAAATTCTCCATGCAGAGGAGGAGAAGGCTTTGGCATTTTATGCGGTTCTTGGCGATCACGATTCCAGTGACATTAACAGTGACAGCGAGGAGATCAACTTCGGAGAGCGGAAAAAGCCAAAGGATGAGCCCGAAGCCACGAAAGAATACAAATTTGATAAAACATTTTTCAATCCAAAAGAAAAAAAAGTTTCCGAAGAAGACAGAATTCGAACAAAATATCTATTTCGAAAAATTGCTCGTAAGGTTCATCCTGATCATTTAAATCCCGAAGATTTTGAAAATCTCAAAAGCTGGTTTGATATTGTTTGGAAAAAAGTGTCTGTAGCCCATAGTCGAAATGACTATCGAGCCTTGGAAGTGCTCCATCATAAAATTATGGTGGTATTAAAGGCCTACGATGAACTGACAATTTTAGATTTAGAACAAGCCGCAAATGCTTTCGAGGCCGAGTACCGGGCAACTTCTGATCAAATCGATGGCATTAAGAACAGTCCGGCGTGGAATTTTTCGAAATTAAAATCTTATGCGAAGCTTGAAAGACAACAGTCGAAACCTTTTTTAGTTCGCTTAGAAG
Source organism: Pseudobdellovibrionaceae bacterium (assembly GCA_043730825.1). GTDB lineage: Bacteria > Bdellovibrionota > Bdellovibrionia > Bdellovibrionales > Bdellovibrionaceae. The sequence goes on along the minus strand of JAYTJV010000077.1, from coordinate 10,132 downwards.
ATCTTAACGAAAAAATTGAAAGTTTGGAAAACCAAAAAGAACAAATTGCTCTTTATGCGAACATGTTGAAGCGGGAAAATAGGGCACCTCAAAGACGACCATCTAAAACTCATTCTTCAAGAAGAAATCAAAATCGCTCGAGAAGAATGAGGGATCAGTATAATCTGTTCGATTAATTAAGATTATTAAATTCCCGATGGAGATTTTTATCAGAATAAGCATCGAGTCCATTGTGAAGTTCGGTTTCGCTGTATCCGGATTTGACCTCTAATATCTGACTGACTTTTGACTTCAAATTAACTTTAAAAACAAATCGCCAGGTTCGATAAGAAAGTTCGAAATGTTTGCCTATTGGTTTTACGCGTTTTCTTTTGAACTGGAGTGGGGGGGTACCGAACTGACTCTCGAGGACATCGTCAATTTCGTTTAAGCCATTTTCTTTCAGCCATAAAGTTTGTTTTAGGGCTTTCGAGCTTAGTTTAAATTTCCAAGTTTCTATTCTATCAATCCAGCCTAGTTTAGGTTTCTTAGGCCTATCTGATTGCGTAACATAAGGTTTGATATCTAAGATGGGAGTTCCACCCAATAGATCAATCTGCGAGATAAAAAGTTTTTTCCCCACAACTTTTTCTATTTTAGCAAGCGTCAACCCGATTGAATTTGGACGGTAAGGTGATCGGGTGGCCCAAACGCCAACTTGGATTTCTGGCTTACGCGGTGGCCTTACAAGGGGCTTTGCCGGTGAAGTAGCCTTGTGAAATAAAAAGATAATCCAGACGTGGCTCATCTCATTTAGACCTTGAAGGCCTAGTTTAGAATCAAATCCTTTTTCAAATTCGATGAAACCCTGTTGCTGGCTTAGGACACCTTGTCTGGGGATTGCAGATTTATGAGTTATGGCTCCGTTGAAGTATCCAATGGGCTTTAGTGTGACTTCAGCCATTGCCTGCGCCATTCAAAAGCTGCAATCGCGGCACTTTGTCCCACGTTGAGCGAATTCTTAATTCCAAGCATTTTGATCTCTCTGATCTCGTCGCAAAGTTCAAGGCGGTTTTTTTCCAAACCAAAACGTTCGTTTCCGAAAAGGAAGATTGTGGGTCCCTGTTCGAAGTACTCATTGCAGCTAATGGCGTTTTCTGCTGTTTCCCAAGCAATAATCCGGTGGCTTTGCTTGTGATCTTTGAGCCAGCTTTGTAAGTCTTCGACCCATTCCCATGGAACAGAATCTTCAGCCCCGAGCGAAGTTTTTTGCACACTTAATGACTGGGGAGTCGGGGTGTAGCCAGTTAGAATAATTTTTTCTATACCAATACTGTCAGCGAGTCTAAAAAAGGCTCCAACATTAAATGCAGATCTAATGTGATCTAAAACAAATATAAGTGGAAAAAAAGTTCTTTCTCTTTTTTTTTGGTCGTCAGAGCGAACTAAGAATTCATCGTCTCTGACTGTGCGATTAAGCCATCTTTCCATTGGAACGATCAAATTTTGAAACTGTTTTAATGTCATGCCCTTTTTCACATGTTGAGATAAAGCTGCCAGTTTATCCATGTGTGGGCCTTCTAAATCTGCCAAAACTTCCAAAGACTTGATAAGACCTAAAATATCCTGATCTTTCACCAGGTCAAATTTCTTTTCCCATTCACGGCACATCTTGTAAAGTTTTAGGATTTCTTCTCTTCCGCCCGACATAATTTATTTTACTTTATCCCCGGCTTTAGCGCCCGGATCCGGTGACATCACAAATAAATCAGGAGCACCCGGACCTGCAGCTAAAACCATACCTTCAGACATTCCGAATTTCATTTTGCGCGGACGAAGATTTGCCACAACTAAAACTTTTCTTCCAACAAGTTTTAAAGGATCATAAGCCGCTTTGATCCCTGCAAAGATTTGTCTGGTTCCCATTTCACCTAAAGAAACTTTAAGCTTAAGTAATTTATCAGCTTCTGGAACTGCTTCTGCTTCAACAATTTCAGCCACCCGTAAGTCAATCTTGTTGAAAGTCTCAATATCAATAAATCCATCATCAGTTGAGCTAGCGGGTGCTGCTTGAACTGGAGCGCTTGTTTTGACAGATTGTTTTTCTTTTTGAATTTCTTCGGCTAACTTTTTTGTTTCAGTCATAATAGCAGCAACCTTTTCAGCTTCAATTCGAGTTATAAGAGGTTCAAAGTCGTTAATCTGATGCGAGCTCAAAGTTTTTTGAGCATCGCTCCATTTGTACGGAGCTTCCTTGAGTAATTTTTCGACCTTCAAAGTAAAATCCGGCAAAACGGGTTTCAAATAAATTCCTAAAATTCTAAAAATATTAAGCGTCGAAGTTAGCACCTGAATTGTTTCAGGTGTCGCGGTATCGATAGTTTTCCAAGGTGCTTTTTCATCAAAGTATCTATTTGCTTCTTCAGCTAATGATCTTATTTCCGTCATTGCTTTAGAAAACTCTCTTGTTTCAAATAATTGCGCGATCTCTGAAGACTTCATCTGAGCTCTTTGAACGAGCTTGAGACCTTCAGCATCACATGTTGTCATAAAGCCTTGACCTTTTTTGCCAAGCATCTGCGCACCACGAGAAGCCAAGTTCGTGATCTTTCCAACAAGTTCAGAATTCACTCTCGAAGTAAAATCATCCATGTTGAGGTCAAAATCATCAAGCGAGCTATTCAGCTTGGTTGCATAGTAGTAGCGCAAATAAGTCGGTGAAAGGTGATTTAAATAAGTCTGTGCACTTACGAAGTTACCTTTTGATTTGCTCATTTTTTCGCCGTTGATCATGAGTCGTCCATGAACGTAGACAGCGTTTGGCGTATTGAAATCTGCTGTTCTTAATAAAGCTGGCCAGAATAATGTATGGAAGTAAGTGATGTCTTTACCGATAAAATGATAAAGCTCGACATTGTCATTCTTCCAGAAAGTTTCGAAATTGATGCCTTTGGAATCAAAATATTCTTTCGAAGAAGAGATATAACCCATCGGAGCATCAACCCAGACATAAAAATATTTATCGGTTTCGCCTGGAATGGGGAAGCCAAAATAGGGACCATCACGAGTAATATCCCAGGGGCGCAAATCTCCATCGAACCATTCAAGCATCTTTTTTCGAACTTCATCTGAAGTGTGTTTTTCCAGCCAGGACTTTAAAAATTCTCTGTGCGGTTCTAATTCGAAAAAGACATGGTCAGAAGATTTTTTAGTGGGTTTTGTTCCGCACAGTAAACAAGCTGCATCGTTCATGTCGCTTGGGGCATAAGTTGCGCCGCAGTTGTCGCACGAATCTCCGTTTTGATCGGGAGTTTTGCATTTTGGGCAAGTGCCTTTAACAAAACGATCAGGCAAAAACATTTTATCGAATTCGCAATAAAGTTGTTCGATGGATTTTCTACTTGTCGCTTTTTTTTCTACCATCTTGGCATAGAAGTAGTTGCACATTTCTTGATTGGCTTTCGAATTGGTCGACGAGTAATGTGAAAAACTGATATCAAAACCTTTGTAGGTTTCGGTGTGTTCTTTCCAGACAGCGGCAATTAATTTTTCCGGTGTGGTCTTTTTTTCTCGCGCATTAATCATAATCGGCGTGCCGTGCGTATCGTCTGCACAAAAGAAGTGAACTTCATGCCCTTGCATTTTATGAAATCGAGCCCAGATATCAGCTTGAATTGCCTCTACCATGTGTCCGATGTGAATAGGACCATTGGCGTAGGGTAACGCGATAGTCATCAAGATTTGTCGAGGCGTTTTGTTGTTTGCTTGTGCGTTCAAAGGGCTTGCCATAGACTTGAAATACTACTTTTAGTGAGGTCATTATGTCACGGCCCGTATTGGCACCTGATGAATTTTTAAGTCGAATTTTAAGTCAAGACGTAGGCACAAGGTCCTCCTATCGCGCCTGCTATATGAGTTGGGTTGATGGCTTTGTTACTGACCCAAGACTTATGATGATCGGACTTGATGATCACATGGTGCATCGCGGGGACGGGATATTTGAGGCCCTGAAAGTCGTGAACAAAAAGCCCTACTTGCTCAAAGAACATCTAGAGAGACTTCAGAGATCCGCGGATTTTATATCGATGCAAATGCCCTTATGTTTACCGGAATTAGCAAATCTAGTTTTAGAGACCCTAGAAGTGTCAGGCCTCAAAAATGCCATGATTCGGATTTTTGTTTCTCGTGGAAGCGGGTCTTTCAGTCCAAATCCTTATGACTGCAAAAAATCTGGATTAGCCATCGTGGCGACTGACTTTAAAAGTTTATCAGCAGAAAAATACGAACTCGGAGTAAAAATTGGTAAATCCTTAGTGGTTCCCAAACCTTCAATCTGGGCGAGAATAAAATCTTGTAACTATTTACCGAATGTCATGATGAAAAAGGAATCCGTTGATCGAGATCTCGAATTTACCGTCGGCTTTGATGAAGTCGGAAATCTTGCAGAAAGCAGCACGGAAAATATTATTGTTGTCGACCAAAAGGGAAGACTCTGCAGGCCGCATTTGGATCGCATTTTAAAGGGTTGCACCATGACTCGGGTCATGGAACTAGCAATGACTCAAAACATTTTACCTCATGTAACAGAGGATCACTTATCGGAAAATGATGTTATCAATGCTCAGGAAGTGATGATGGTCGGGACAACCTTAGACGTATTGCCGGTAACTGAGTATGAAGGAAAAAAAATCGCCGGCGGGAAAGTGGGACCAATAGCAAAAGCTCTTAATAAAATTCTGATTCAAGATCAAATGTAGAGTTAATTTTGAAATCAATTTTTAGTCGGCTCTTTAACTTTACCTTCGCGGAAAAACCAGACTCCGCCTTGTTGTCTAAACTTACTGATTTCATGATGAGTCAGATCAACTCCATCTTTATTAAAGTGTGCGACGAATTCCAGCGTGGCTTTGTTTTTTATTTCATCAGCTCTTATAATTTCAAGCTTTACAAATTTAACCGTATCGCCCCAATCGCGATTTCCAGCATGATCAAATTCTGAAGTTGTTTGTGGGTCAGTGGTCTCTTCAAGATAATCATAAGCTTTGACAGCAAAAGCCGTATAACGCGACCTCATCAACCTTTCAGCGGTAGGTGGATTATCTTCACCTAAAATAAAAGGTTCACAACAAACTTTGTATTCATTTTGCGAACAACAAGGACATTTCATAATTTCTCCTGCGAAATGGTGAAAAAGTGGACTGGCGGCCGGCTAGGTGCGGCCGGCTAGGTGCGGCCGGCTAGGTGCGGCCGGCTAGGTGCGGCCGGCTAGGTGCGGCCGGCTAGGCTCACCTTTTAGCTTTTAGATGTCGAGTAGGATTTTTTGCAATAGGTCTTGGTCTTCTAATACTTTTGATCCGCCGAGTGCAATTGCTGTCAGTGGATTTTGGGCGACGCGGACGGGGATTCTAACTTCGTTTTGAATTCTGATGTCGAAATCTCTGATCAGGGCGCCGCCGCCGGCTAAAACTAATCCATTTTCAATCAGATCTGAAACTAATTCTGGCGGTGTTTTTTCTAAGGCGCGGTGAATTCCATTGATAATAATTTCTAGCGAGTCGTTGATGGCACAGCCCACATCTTCAGAGCTAATTTCCATAGTTTTAGTAAGACCTGTCGTGACATCCCGGCCTTGAACCATAGTGACTCGAATATTTTTTCGAGGTACTGCAGTTCCAAAATGAACTTTCAAATCTTCAGCCGTGCTTTCAGATAAAACAATGCGCTTTCGTTTTTTAAAGTAATCAATGATTCCTTCGTCCATTTTGTGACCACCGATTTTAACAGCTTCACAATAAACAATGTCAGATAAGGCAATGACCGCGATTTCGGTCGTTCCACCACCGATATCAACAATCATACTTCCTCGAGCAGATTTAATTGGAAGATCAGCACCAATTGCCGCGGCCATTGGTTCATCAATCAAAAATACCTCGCGCGCACCAGCTGACTGACAGGCTTCAATAACGGCTTTCTTTTCGACTTCCGTAACACCATAAGGAAGAGACACCACAACCCGCGGACGACTAAACGCTTTTCTTACCAATGGCTTACTTAAAAAATGCTTTAGCATTTCCTGAGCAAAATCAAAATCTGCGATAACGCCATCGCGAACGGGTTTAAGTAAAAAAGTATTCCCAGGAGTTTTTGATAAAATGTCTTTTACGTCTGAACCAATGGCTAAAATTCTTCTTCGCCCAGGAGAGGTTTCAGAATAGGCGACGAGTGAAGGTTCGTTTAATATGATTCCGTGGCCCCGAGCTGCAATCAAAGTATTGGCGGTACCTAGATCAACATAAATATCTGCGGCAGTGCCAGATTCATTTCGGAACCAACTTAAAAACATTATTTAGACCCAAATCCTTTTTGGTTATCAAATGGAAGGCTTGCAAAAAAACTGATACTGCTAGTGCTGTCTTTCAGCGAGGAAGCAATTTCTGCAGTCAAATTCAAAGCCTCAAAATCAGGATTCTTCCAGTCCATTCCAATAAAAAACTGTTCTCCGGTTACTGTGTCGCCTGAAATGCTAGAATTGCTAATTCCGTAAGCGGCGTAAGGAATGACAACACCGTAACTTTCGGTTTGATATCTTTTGCTGACCATCGGAGCTAGTTGGATTGAGTTTATATTTTCTGATCCTTCGCGTGCATACCAAAGGCTCACTTTGAAGCCCATCGCAGGTTGCCTTGCAACGTCAGGAAAAGGAATAAATTTTGCACTTCCTGAAACGTAGAAATCAACTTCACCTGCGCCCAACATAAATCTTGAAGTCAGCGAATCAGTCCAAGCCGCGTCCAAGAAAGCTGCAATATTAAATCCGCCATCTCGATTTGTAATGAATTGAGGTGCCGCGCCGACAAGGTAAGTTCCTTCAGGCACAAGTTCGCCCGATTCGCCAAGTGATAGGTAAGCTCCAAAAGATTTTGCAGGAAAAGTGATTTGTAAGAGAAGGCCGATAGTAAGAAGAAGATATTTTGAGTTCAGCATAGGCTTTATGTTAACAGTTTTAAGACCTTTGACAAGTCTGCAGTTTCAAATTCATCATGAAGAAATGAAATCTTTTTTTGTGCTCTACTTTGTAGTTTCAATATTTCAGGCCCAAGCTTCGCAAAACAAATTTAACATCAAAGTTTTGAATTCAGTCGGAACAATTTCAGATTCCAGTCACAGTGAAAATATTGTTTCATGGAACCGGAAATCCAAGGTCGCTGATCGGTTGTCATTAAGCCTCAAAGAGGGCGCTGAAACCAAAATCCAGTTAAACCCTAAGATCATTTTGACCGCATACGAAAACACCGAATTTGAGATTCCCCTTATTACCTGGGAGACCAGAATCTTTAAGGAGGTCAAATTAAATAAGGGAAGTATTCGAATTGAAGTCACAGAAGTTCCCTTTGATATCGAAGTGATAACTCCTTTTTTTAAAGTAGCTCTACCATCCGGCAATTGGGTTTTTAATATTGATCCAGATCGAGCATTAGCCGACATTCTAGCACTTAAAGGATCACTTGAAGTAGCGTCATTAAATTCCGAAGATAAGGTCAAATTAAAGACAGGTGAAAAGGTTACGTTTCGAGGCTTGTTAGAAGAAGGAGAGGTCTCGTATGACCTATTACTTGAGGGGCGAAAAATCCCAAAAGGAAAATGGAGCACGGTTGAAAATATCAATCTAAACGATAACCAAAAATACTCGATCGAATCAGAAAAAAAGCGACTGGAGCGTGAACATAAACATAAATCAAAAGCAAGCGAACATGAGCTTAGAAAACAGGCGGGCGACCTTTGCGTAAAACCCAAGGCGATTTTAGGAGAATGCATCTGGAGAAAAGAAAAAACAGACTGCGTTAGGACCCGGTGTGCAGCCGACGGGAAATGGAAGGATCCACAGATCGTCAGCCCGGCTTTTTGTGACAAAAACGCAGGCTCGACTCACAATCCAAAGAAGTGTGACTACTAACTTATTTTAATTCAACTGTCCCATGCTCGAGATACGACCAACTTGGTCGGCCATCTGCTAAAATCGTTGTTTCAACAACGCTAAAGTTCACGACAACAGGCTTTTGGCCAAAAGCTAAATTTCTGATCGAGAAAAAGCCAGGAGTTGTCTCAAAAACTTCTCCGGTTGCCATCTGTCTTGGAAAGCTTAAAAAGACAGATAGTTTCTTTGATTCGCCGTTCGCCGCACTTCGAGAAAGTACAAATTCAGGGTCGCCACCTTTTGCTAAAAAAAGATTCGCTGTGTTCACAAGTCGAGTGGGCGATACACATTTTTGATCGGATATTATCGGATAGTGATCCTGCCCAGCGATCAGATGCTGAGATTCTAGCACTTGAGTTTTCTCTAGGAAGTAAACGGCTTGAGCCACGTTTAGAAAACTCAAAGAGCTGACGCAAGATTGTTCACGGGTGTCTGACTCTGTTGATATTTCAGTCGTCATAGCCACAGGGATCACGCGAACAGCTGTGTAATCGACAGAAAGATTTAAAGATCCTAATTGTTTAGACTGCAGAACGCCTGAAAGCCCGAATGCCGCCTGAGTTGCAACCAGAATAAAGAATGCCAATTTTTTCATAAATCCACCTTTTGGATGATGTTCATAAGCTAAAGATTCGAAACTTTCCATTAGATTATAGACGCTAACCAAACATTAACGATTCAATTGAAGATATTTGAAATTTTGATGTTTTTTGAAATCATTTAGACGGGTCAGAAAGCTGACTCTATTAATCTAAAATTGGGGTGACTGATTTTTCAGTCACAACCCGTTGTTATTATTAACTTTTACTTTCCTAAAGTAGCAAAAAGTAGCATGGAACTCAAACAGTAAATTCGTCATTTCAATCTGCCTACCAAGGATAAAACCTTTCCAGTGCTATTTAAAGGAAGTTTGTAACCCAGTTTGTCGGTTCCGCCTTGGACATCGACACCTGCTTTCCGTAAATACCCATTGGTGGTCTTAAGTTCGCTATGACCGACAATAGACATAACCTTTGCTAAAGATTCACCACGAGCCAGCAAATTTGTAATAAAAGTTGCCCGCAAATCGTGAAACTTAACCGAAGTAATTCCAATGCCTTCACAAAACTCCCTAGTTACACGCGCTTGTTCACCATGTTCCCATTCTGCAAGTCTAGGCAGAACAAATTCATTTTCAGACCCTTCTTGAAGTTTTCTCTCTTTCAAGAAAAGCACAAGGTCATCTGAAATGGGAACAACTCTAGCTCTGCGCGTTTTAGTTGGGGAAATGCCATTTTTAGAAGACCAAGCTTTTGAAACCGAAATTGTTCGGTTGTCTAAATCAAGATCTGTCCACTTTAAAGCAAACAATTCACCAGATCTCATTCCTGTTAAAAGCGCCGCAACCCAGACTGGATAAAACCTGTGATGCGAATCTTTCGCTTCCTTCAAAAAATGTTCAACTTCCGTTGTCGTTAAAACTTTTTGAACGACTTCTGAAACTCGAACATTAATTCCGGTGCATGGATTTCGATCTAATAAACCTTCCTCAACAGCAACTTGAAATATCCGCTTTACCATTTTAAGCACGTTCCGACGAGTATACTGCGTATGAAACCCTTCGCATTTATGAAAAATAAGATCATAAACATCAGACTTAGTGATTGTTTTGATTTCAATCTTTGCCAAATGCGGATGAATCCATTTTTTTATTTGAGCTTCATAACTAGCAATGGTTGAAGGCATAAGTTCAAGCTTCATCCTCTTCATGCACTCGTCGAACCACTCTTCCCATCGATACGGGACTGCTTCTTCTTTTAATTGCGCAAGTTCGCGTTTGAATTCAAATTCGATAGCTTGAGCTTTTCTTAGACTTTCAATGGATCTTTTTCTTCTTTGAATTCTTCTTCTGACAGAATCACACCCATTGATATAGACCTCAAAAAGCTTTTTACCATCTTCTTCATAAGATTTAATTGCCATTTTTAAAACTCCTTTTTTGAAAAGAGTTTTTGACAATCAGAAAATTTGAATCGCAAACGTCTACCAATTTTAAATGCTCCAATTTGTCCACGATGGACCATAATTCTTAAAGCATTTTCACTAATTGATAAATACCTTGCTGCTTGCTGCGTAGAAAGCCACTCACACTCTATTTTGTTGTCAAAGAACTGGGACTCACTTTTATCAAATCCCGAT
>JAYTJV010000076.1:0-11683 GCA_043730825.1 Pseudobdellovibrionaceae bacterium | reverse complement strand
GGCTTTTCGGGTTTTAAAAAGGGCAGCGCCCTTTTTCAGGCACGATGCCTTTATTCCACTCATCCACATAAAACCCACCGAATAAAGAATGATCCCGGACTTTCAGCTCTTTCTTCATTTTATGGGTTATCCACACCTGGCCGACCGCTTACTTATAAAGCCAGTTTAATGGATGATTGAAGTGCGCTTTGAGACCTCAAAGCACTGCCATCGATCCGGGAAGTTGGCCGTTGGTATGGAGCATGAGTTATATTCAAAAACTTTTTTAATCAAAATTTAATTCTGAAAATTCATTTACTCGAAAAAACATTGCGCTAAAAATTGACTGATTAGCACTTAACCACTTAAAACCAACTGAATAAGAAATGATCTCTCGTATTTTAGAATATATCCGAAATTTGCAATTTTCCCTCGTGGGCCACTTAAAGACGAGATGAAATCTAACATATTCATTGTCGACCCCAAATTACTCATTTCGGATATATTCGAAAAAATGAAGGCCCTATGAGAAAGATTATGACTTTAGAACTTGCGTGATCGACGAAATTTTCAAAATAATTTTAAACTTAGTTTTCATGAAAGCACTTTTTGAATAGCGGTTTTTGCGACCAGTTCCACTCATCCACTTAATTCCCACGGAATAAAGAATGATCCCGGATTATGGTAAGATATTTTAGCTAGTGTCCAAAAAAACTGAGATATTCGCGCTAGACGAAAATTGCTATTCCTAACTCGGATGTAAGGTTCCGATTTTCGATGATGGCACCCCGTCTATGCGCAATACATGTCTCAAGCTATTAGCCCCTTCCATGAACTTTTCGCTGACTCGCAATTTAAAGCCCAGTTAAAAAAAGGGTTTTTCGTCGATGAAACGTCGGATCGTGTACCTCGGAGATTTGCAACCGATCACGAAGACCTCGTCTGGATTAGACTTAAAAAATTTGTTGTTATGAAAGAGATACCGATCAAGATTTTTTCGTCTGCAAAATTTGGAGAATCCGTCATTATGGATTTCAAACAAGCTTTGCGACTCAACAGACTACTGGATCAAGCCCTCAAATTGAATTGACCTCCTAAATAATCAGTAAACAATACGGCATATAGTTAAAGCTTGAATTGTCCAAAATTAACGGCAACAATTTGAAGTGATGGCTCAAAAAATTTTCTATCATGTCTATGTTAGTTCAGCGGTAAGCCTCATGTCCAGTGATGAGCTGCTCAAGCTGCTGACCGTTTGCCGAACTAATAATTCCCGTCTTGGAATATCGGGTATGCTTCTTCATAAAGACGGAAATTTTATGCAAGCGATTGAAGGACCTGAAGACATTGTTCGTAATCTTTTGGAAAAAATTTATAAGGATGCTCGTCATCGTGGAATTATTCAGTTAGTCGAAGGCTACACTGAAAGTCGTCAGTTTGCAGATTGGTCGATGGGTTTTTATGATCTCAATTCACCCGAAATTAAAGCTCAGCCAGGTTACAGCGAATTCTTGAATACTCCACTCACGGGAGCAGAATTCGAATCGAATCCAACTCGTTGCCAACGTCTACTTCTTACGTTCCGAAAAAATGTGAATAACTCAAACACACCCATCTAACTATCAAAAGGCTTTTCAATGAATATTCAAATATCCCTTATTTATGCAGCGGTCCTAGCTATCATTTTTGTTATCTTATCAGTTCGAGTAATTAAAAACCGCTTCGGCTTTCAAGTTATTCTGGGAGACGGTGGTCATCATAATTTAAATATCGCCATCCGAACCCACGCTAATTTTAGTGAATATATCCCTTTAACTTTAATCTTACTCATGGGCGTCGAACATCTTGGTTATCCGCAAACACTTGTTCATAGTTTCGGAATTATTTTAGTGCTCGCACGTGTGGGCCACATTGCCGGCTTAGCAACAAAAAATGGTGCTGGTATCTTTCGACCGATCGGAGTTGTGATGACCTTAAGCTTGATTGTCATAAGCGCCAGTCTGATTTTACTGCGCTCATTTTGAAAAAAGCTCAGCTTATTCGGGCTTTGTCAGATACTTAGCCAGAGGGCCGTCTTTGGTATCGACAATTCCGTGGAGGATTCGAAGCATTTCATCTGTATCGATTGGTCTCAAAACCGAAATTGTCGATACGAATTTACCCTGGTTATCTAAAATTGCCGAACTTGAGATATCGCAACGAATGGCTTCGTTTTTTTTAGTCAGTAGAGTCGTATATGTATTGTGGTAATGACCTTTTTCAATGATTTCTTTTAGGCCCTCAGCCGCGAGGTTATGCATATTTTTGGTATACAGGTCGAACATCGATTTTCCCGTGAGTTCACCTTCTGCATAGCCTAAAACTTCATGCTCTCGTTTGTTAGCCATGATGACTATACCCTTCTCATTTACTGCATGCATCATGTACGGGGTCTCTTGAAAAGCTTGCTGATAAACTTCTAGCGTTTGTTCTAAGCTTTTTTTCTCTGCGATGCTTGTTTTAAGGAGCTGTTCAGCTTCTTTTAATCTCTGCCTGATGCTCTGGGCAGGATTCTCAGCCCCGATAGTTGCGCGCATAAGATCTTTTGGACTGATAATTCCCACAATTTTTCCATGCTTATTTTTAACAAGAACTCGATGAGTGGGTGACATAATCATAGACGTTAAGATTTCAATTATGGGTGATTCAGCGCTCACATAAGAAACTGGATCTAATAAGTCCAAGTGGTGACCAACTCGACTTTCATTAACGAAGCGGGCTTGATGAAGCATATAAGCTTTTACTAGCGCAAGCTCAGTTAACACGCCCATGATTTCCCCAAGGGGATTAATGATAGGACACGAAGTGATTCCTTCGGATAAAAATACGTTAATAACGTCAACCAAAGCTTCGCCGGAGCCGATCATCTTTGGATTTGGAGTCATAAAATCAGCAGCTATTCTCATTTTTCAATAATGCTAAAGTAATTCACGTTTCGCAATCTTGGATATTTTACCTAGAACTTGGTCTTGTAAAATCGAGTCTCAATTCAATATCGCGAATTCTACTCAGAATTCTACTGAGAATTCTGAGTTAACATAACCTCAGATTTAGAAATACTCATAGCTTTTAACTATCGATTAATAGTTTTTAAGCGCTTTACTCTTAACTCAAAATTCATCACCCTAATGTAGTTCAGCAACATTAAATGATTGATCGTTTACAACAACAGGAGACTACTCATGCTTAAATTGAAGTTTCGAGGCGCGGTGATGGCGTCTTTGGTACTTTCTTTGTGGAGTGCAAAATCGATTGCGACTCCCCCAGGAATGATGCCGAAACCAACACCGATTGCCAACACATCCCCCCAATTCTGGTGGCCAGAACGGCTTGATCTTGCCCCATTAAGGCAACATGGAGTTGCATCGAATCCACTCGATAAAAATTTTGACTACGCCCAAGAATTTAAGAAGCTTAATATTGAAGCAGTTAAAAAAGATATCTATCAAGTGATGATGACTTCTCAGGATTGGTGGCCAGCAGACTACGGTAACTACGGCCCGTTTTTTATTCGTATGGCCTGGCATAGCGCCGGTACTTATCGAATTTTCGATGGTCGTGGCGGCGCAGGTGGCGGTCAGCAAAGATTTGAGCCGCTCAATTCTTGGCCAGATAACGCAAACTTGGATAAAGCTCGCAGACTTTTATGGCCTGTTAAAAAGAAATACGGCAACAAACTTTCTTGGGCTGATTTAATGGTTCTAACAGGTAACGTGTCCTTAGAAAAAATGGGTTTTAAAACTTTTGGTTTTGCTGGTGGCCGAACAGATGATTGGGAAGCTGATCTAGTTTACTGGGGACCAGAAACAAAGTTTTTAGATGATAAGCGTTTTTCTAAAGATCGAAAATTGGCGAATCCTACGGCAGCCGTTCAAATGGGTTTAATCTACGTAAATCCTGAAGGACCAAACGGAGTTCCCGATCCACTTTTAGCGGCAAAAGATATCCGTGAAACTTTCGCCCGTATGGCAATGAACGATGAAGAAACAGTTGCGTTAATCGCAGGTGGACACACTTTCGGTAAAGCCCATGGTCGCGGAAAGCCAGAAAAATGTATCGAAGCAGAACCTGCAGCTGCGGGTCTTGAAGAACAAGGTTTTGGTTGGAAAAATAAGTGCGGTACCGGAAAAGGGAAAGATGCTCTGACAAGCGGCCTTGAAGGCGCTTGGACTGGAGCCCCCACCGCTTTCACAATGCAATACTTAAATAACCTTTATGCATTCGAGTGGGAAAAAACAAAAAGCCCCGCTGGAGCCATTCAGTGGATTCCAAAAAATGGTGCAGCGTCAACTATGGTTCCAGATGCTCATGATCCTAAGAAGCGCGAAGCTCCGATTATGTTCACGACGGACTTAGCTCTTAAAGAAGATCCAGAATACAGAAAAATTACGACTCGATTTAAAGATAATCCAAAAGAATTTGAGTTAGCTTTCGCAAAAGCTTGGTTTAAGCTCACTCACCGAGATATGGGTCCTCGCACTCGCTATATCGGTAAAGATGCACCAAAAGAAGTTCTAATTTGGCAAGATCCTGTTCCAGCAGTAAATCACAAATTAGTTGGCCCTGCCGAAATCGAAAGTTTGAAAAGCAAAATTTTAAATTCTGGTTTAACAAATTCAGAACTTGTTAGAACTGCGTGGGCATCTGCCGCTTCATTCCGCGGAACTGATCTTCGGGGTGGCGCAAATGGTGCGCGGATTCGCTTGGCTCCTCAAAAAGATTGGGCAGTAAACAATCCAGAAGAGTTAGCAAAAGTTTTATCAAAGCTCGAAAAAATTCAAAAAGAATCTTCAGCTAAAATTTCTTTGGCAGATTTGATCGTTCTTGGTGGATCAGCTGCAGTTGAAAGAGCTGCGAAAGCTGCAGGATCAAATGTAAAAGTTCCGTTTACACCAGGCCGCATGGATGCTTCTCAAGAGCAAACAGATGTTGTTTCATTTGGGTCAATCGAACCGAAGGCTGATGCTTTCCGCAATTACTACGGTGAAGGAAACTATCTAACTCCGACCCAAATGTTAGTTGATCGGGCGAACTTGTTAACTTTAACTGTCCCAGAAATGACGGTGTTAGTTGGCGGCTTAAGAGCACTCGATACAAATGCAGCCGGTTCGAAAAATGGAATTTTAACTGACCGACCAGGAACCTTAACAAATGATTTCTTTGTTAACTTACTTGATATGTCGACTCAGTGGCGAAAAGCCGAAGAAACTGAAGGTCTGTATGAAGGTGTCGACCGTAAAACCGGCAACTTGAAATATACTGCTACACCAGTTGATCTCATTTTCGGTTCTCACTCTGAGCTCAGAGCTATTGCAGAAATTTATGCTGCTGATGATGGTAAGCAGAAGTTTGTAAAGGACTTTGTAGGCGCGTGGAGCAAAGTTATGATGCTCGACCGCTTTGATGTAAAAAAATAGTTCCCTCGAAGCCGCTTTCCTCATCGAAAGCGGCTTTTCCTTGTCCAAAATCTGACACAAAGCATTTGAAATCGATTCCTGACAGTGCTACAAAATTCTTAAGAGCTTAAATTAATCTTTTTAAGGAGATCACTTCATGACTTCAGTTATTGCTTTGGTATTTTCTGCTTTGTTTTTAAATCCCTCTTTTGCTCAAATGCCGGCTCCACAGTTAACTAAAGAAGATCAAATGAATCTTTCAAACAAATTTTTAACAATTAAGCCTGCTACTTTTAAAAATGTAAAATTAGATTTAAATCCAGAAGATGTCCGTCTTATGAACGGTGATGACCTCGAGTGTGAACATTCACCAAATGAACCTTATTGCTTAGACGAAAATAACGAAGGCATGATCTTCGAATAGTCTTATCATGACTGCAGTAGTTTTCAAAAAATTAAGGCATTTGTTTGATAAAACGATCGGCCTCGCTGATTGATTTATTCATATCCTGAATCAGCTTTTCGATATCGTTTTGAATGCTGAGGCTTTCACCTTTTAGTGAAGCGATCGCTTTGGCGTTCAGATTGTGTTTAAGAAAAAGCACCTGATCGTTGAATTTTCTTAATACGGGATCCATACGAGCTTCGGAAGCTTTAAGAGTTTTATGTAAATCTTCGTATCGTTGCTTTGTTGCTCTTAAGGATTCGCGGCTCTTTCTTTTAAATTCCGCTGTTTCAATTTGGTCAATTTCTTTGTCCCACTCGTCAAACAAATCCCGAGCGACATTTTCGACTTTTCGGATACTTTTTCGAACATCATCTGCTTCATGAGTTGCCCGGTTAAAAGAAGATTGAAGGGAACCATATTTATCTTCAAGCTCCCCACCTTTAAAGCCAGTTAAAGCTTTGAGCTGTTGAAGCGCATTTTCAAAGCCCTCGCCGGCTTCTTTTTGTTCTTCTCTGACGTCATCAACCCGATTTTTTAGTAGGTCTCTTTTTTGGAGACCTACCATTTCATAAGCTGAGTATTCAACTTTTCTGACAGCTTTTGTAATCGGGTTCTGACAACCAGTTGTGATAATCAAGAAAACAACAAGGTATGCGAATAATAATGCAAATTTCATAGCGCGACTATTCCACTGACAAAAGCGGATGTAAAACGGAACTCCAAAGAAGCTTTGTTTTTCCAGATTTTCATGTCAAATACCTTCTTTAGCGTAAGTTTTCTAACTTTTTTATAGGGTCTGCCCGCTGTAATCCGGTGTAATTTCAGACGAGCTAATATCTTTTGTTACCTGATCTTGGACCTTGCAAGGATGCCACTTGTTAAATAGAAATCCGTTCATGAGTTATATTTCATTTATAAGTTTTATCTTTGTTGCCAGTTTTTCCCACGCACAAAATATCTCAAATCTTTGCGGCGAATCAGGTCAAAACCAAATTTCTTTTTCGAATAGTGTAGAAAAACGGCCAAGTCAGGAATTAATAGTTATTACTTGGAATGCTTTTAAATATTCCAACACTTTATTTTTTAAAGACTTCAAGAGGCTTTCTGAAACTGCTGACATTTTTTTAGTTCAAGAAGCCATGCATTCGGTTGATTTGGAAAAAGCCTTCGCACAGAATATCAATTTTGATTTTAGCTTTCACAAAAGCTTTTGCATGCCGGGTAAGCGTGCGACGGGCGTGATGAATTCAGCTCGATTCCAACTGCTCAACAATGTAACCTTGGTTTCACCTGACGTTGAACCTCTTGCTTTAACACCCAAAGTAACAGCTTATTCTCAAATTTATTTTAATGGTCAGCTTGTTCATGTATTCAATACTCACGCGCTCAACTTTAATATCGGCATTCCTTTCGAACGACAGATGTTTGCAATCGCAAAAGAGATTTCAAAAATTTCTGGACCGGTTATCTGGGCAGGAGATTTCAATACCTGGAATGGTCCTCGGAAAAATTATATGGAAAAAATAACCACGGCTTTGAAGCTAAAACACTTAAAGCCAGCAAAAGATCCCCGAAATCTCGTTTTAGATCATATTTATATTAAAGGATTTTCATTTGGCGAATCCGAGGTCCTGATTGAAAACAGCTCTGATCATTATCCCGTAAAAGCTGTCCTCAAACTGAAGTAAGCTAAAGCAATGACGAAGTCCAATTTCATGATCGTTTATACCAGCAAAGCAAAAGCCCCAATCGACTCTGCGATGATTGATGATATTCTTAAAGTCGCACGAGTATCAAACGCAAGAGATGGGCTCACGGGATTTCTGATCGCTAGGGACGGCTACTTTCTTCAGCTCCTTGAAGGAAATGAAGATATGGTACGCAACTGCTACGCTCGAATTTAAAAAGATAAGCGGCATAACCAGTTTGTTACTCATGGTGAGGCTTACACTAATTCTAGGATCATACCTTCGTGGAATATGGCTCTTGTTGAAAGTAGTCGTTTAAATTCTTCGTCAGAACTTATTGAGCTCTTTCAGCTAGGACACCAAGGAATGCAGTATCATGATCCCACATCACTCGAAGCCATTACTCGAATCTTCGCCCGAGATGCCAAAATCTTTTAAGCTTGCTGCCCTGAATGGACTCTTGGCACTATTAGTAAAAAAATTTAAGATTACTTAAGCAAGTAGATAAAGTCTTCTTTACTTAAAGCTTGGGCCCCTTCGAAGTTTGTTTCTTCGACTTGTTCATCAGTGCCGAAAAGGCGATCAAAAGATCCCTGCTTCTTAATTTTGAGATCAGCGATTCTCTCTTCAAGTGAACCCTCGATTAGAAGGTTATAAACTTTAACGTCTTTGGTCTGACCCATTCGGTGCGCTCGATCCGTTGCTTGGTTTTCAACGGCTGGATTCCACCAAGGCTCTAAATGATAGACGACAGAAGCTTTTGTTAAGTTAAGACCAACACCGCCCGTTTTGAGCGTCATCAGCATCACCCCGGGCTCGGGACTTTCCTGAAACGCCGAAATTAAACGGACCCGTTCTTTTGCGCTGACTTGGCCTTGTAATACGAAGGCTGGAACTTTAAGTCTTTGGAGTTCTCTTTCAATTCTTCCCAAAGTTGATAAAAATTGAGTAAAGACGATGACACTTTCATTGTTTTCCAAATGCTCCGTCAAAGAACTTAAGAAATGTTCAACTTTAATAGGTTGTTCATCATAAACGACTCCGGGCACAGCTGCAGGGTCAGAACAAATCTGCCGAAGACGCATCAATGCTGCAAACATCGCGATTTGAGCCTTTCGTTCACCTTGAGTTTGTATGAGTTCTTCAACTTGTCTTGAAAACGTCATAGCCATCTTTTTGTAAATCTCTTTTTGCTGTCCCACGAATGGAAGTAAAACTTTTTGAATTGTCTTAACCGGTAACGAAAGTTTCACTTGGGATTTCGTACGTCGAAGCAAAAGTGGTTTTGTGATCAGCCGAAGTTCTCGTAAGGCTTCGATGTGAACTTCACGGTTGTAATAAGATTTCCTAAACGTATCGACATCCCCCAGACAGCCTGGCACAACTAAATCACACAGCGAGAAGAATTCTAAATAGTTATTCTCCATCGGCGTACCTGTTAGGCAAACTTTAAAATGGGCATTCAGTGACCTTGCAGAAATCGATCTAAGTGAAGTGATATTTTTTAAATTTTGAGCTTCGTCGAAAGCTAAAACATTCCAGTTTTGCGATTTAAAAAATTCGAGATTTTCATTTAAAAGACCGTAGGTTGCAATGACAACCATTGGTTCGGGGCTTTCAAGTTCCTTTTTAATCAAATCCTGTTCCTTCGCGTGAAACGCACGCATCGGAAGATTTGGTGCAAATTTCTTTTTCTCGTCGATCCAGTTATAAACTAACGACGTTGGAACCACGATGAGGCATTTATTTAAAACGCCGCGATCCTGAAGACTGCTTAAAAATGCTAAAATTTGGAAGGTCTTCCCTAGACCCATTTCGTCTGCTAAAATAGCGCCTAATTTAAGCTCGTAAAGGTCATGGAGCCACTGGGCACCTTCTCTTTGATGAGTTAGCAATGCGGACTCGGTGATACTTGGTAATTGAATTTTATCAACGCCAAGACCCTGCTCAAAGTAAGAAAATATTCTTTTCCACTCGCCTTCGCCTTGAACATCCACTCCCTGAGCTTTCAGCATCAGAAGCTCGAGTGCATAAGATCTTTCTAAGCGATAAACTTTTTCGCCGAAACTGTTCTGTTTCACACTCGATTTTTCGCCTTTGATCTTATTCCAAAATTTCTGCAAAGATTTTAAAGTCGGAATCTGTTTTTTATCGATACGGTACATTTGCCCGCGGTATTCAATAAAGCCAACTTGATCGGGTGTAAAATTAAATTTCAATTCTTCCGTGTTGATTCTTTGGCCGTTGAAGAAAATTTGTGGATTTAAATCAAACCAATTCGCATCTTCTTTGTTTTCGCTGTTTCCAACAGAAAAAATGAACTCAAATGGATTTTCCTGACTTAAGAAAGGTTTCCCGTTAAATTCAATCTGAACCCCGGTGTCCAATAAATCAAAAAGTAACGACACAATATACTTATTGTAAAGACCGATATCGACCCAGTTAGGATTCCCCGCAGCTTCGACCATGTTTTGCGGAATAATCTTTGGTTCAGTCCACGAGTGAAGGGACTGCTTAAAGCGCTCGCCAACTTGGGATTGTGACTTGGTTAAAAATTTTCCCTGACTTGATTCGACAAAATGAAGTATTAAAAATCGTAATATCGGCAGCACTTGAGTCTGCACGTTTTTAATTTCACCAATTTGCTGATTAAAAAAGATCATCGAACGATCTTTTCTTAAAAAACTGTGCATCTTATCAACATAATCAAGGAATAGATTTTTCACATCGGGCGAAAACATCTCTTCAAACTTACTACCAGATTTGCCCAGTAAGCCCGGGATGCTGTTTTTTAAATGAAGGATGATTCTTTCGAAACTTCGATCTGCTTCAGGAGAATCTATATCATCAATAAAATCAATTTGTTCGCCAGAGCTAAGTGGTTTTCGAAGACTCCAGTTAAGCATTTCCAAAAGACAGAAAAGTGCAAAACCTTGGTGTCGCAAAAACAGCATGTCATTCGTTCTATAGTGAGTTTGTTTAGATGCAGCTTCTTTCCTGTCGAGGCCGAAGTAAACGTCGATCCCGCCCATAAAAGGTGCAAATAACGGAGCTAGTGTCGTAGGGAAATTTAAATGCTGAACATTCAAATCATCAATTCCAAAACTAACAGACATCTGCATCGAGCCATCAAGTTCACGAATTTTTAAAAAGGGAACAAATTGCTTTCCCGTGACCGAAACGTAGTTAATAAACTTAATCTGATCCGCACTCATATTAAGTTCTAATTTACTTAGAGTTTTAGAGATTGATCTCAAGCCTGCTTCTGTTTTTGCAAAACAAGGCTTCCAGTTCAGATTTTGATTTATTGTTTCGAGTGCCTTTACTTCTTCATCTTTAACTTCCGTGATACCCTCGACTGAACTTTCAATTTCAGCAAGCCAGCCTGCCGAATGAAGCCTTAAGGTTCCAGTAGGAGCCACTTTTTCAGCTCCCTGCCACACTTTGATCAAAGCTGCATGATTAACCTCAGGATGAGCCATCACCGTTGCAGCTAAGGGCCTAGCTTTCAAAAATTCAATTTCTTGAAGTGCATACGCTACTCGCTTGTCGGCACTTTCAGTTTCACACCAAACAACTTCAAGATCTCCGACTTGACGCTTACGTTGAAAAGCCCAAGCTAAAATTTCTAAAACCACAAACCAGGTTTTTTTGAATTCATCGCTTTTCTTTTGATGACCCATGATTTTGAGTGGCTTCATGAATTGTTCGGCATGGCCTTCCAAGGCTTTAGCCCAATTGCAACTTCGATCCTGCAAATAAAACTGAGGATTCAAAAAAATAGGGAAACCAGGGCGTCTAAAAATTCCTATTAAAGAAAGGCACTGACCATCATCAAAATGAAATTCTAGGGAATGCGCTAACAGTCTAAGAGAAGTAGAAGGCATTCGAATCGAGCTTAAATCAAAACCGGAAAATAAATTCCAAAATAAATCCCGCGACAAAGTGTAGCTTTGTGCCATTACTTCTTGAACTTCTTTATGCTCTGCTGGCAATTGCTTCACATCCGTCGACGGCGGAATTTCTACTCCCGTTCCTTCGAGATACGAAAATTCAGCATCCAGCACTTGCGAAGGTGGAGTAAAAACCACTTTAGTCAGGCCGGCCAAACCAACAGTCATGGGGTTTTGCGA
>JAYTJV010000075.1:0-11735 GCA_043730825.1 Pseudobdellovibrionaceae bacterium | reverse complement strand
TAACTCTCTTGCAACTGGTCCAAAAATACGTGTTCCAATTGGTTCTTTAGCAGCATTAATTAAAACAGCAGAATTATCATCAAAGCGGATATAACTTCCGTCTGGTCGTTTCAACTTATGAATAGTTCGAACGATAACAGCCTTAGCAACATCACCTTTTTTTACTTTAGCATTTGGAATAGCGTCCTTGATTGAAACAACGATAATATCGCCAATTGAAGCGAAACGACGTTTAGATCCACCCAAAACTTTAATGCACATAACTTCTTTTGCACCAGAATTGTCAGCAACATTCAAGCGGCTTTGCATTTGTATCATGACTTTGCCTGCTTCCCAGTTGTTACAACTGAAGATAAAGACCATCGCTTAGTTTTGCTTAATGGACGGGTTTCAAAAATGATAACTGTGTCGCCAACTTTACATTCTTGTTTCTCATCGTGAGCCTTGATTACAGAAGATTTCTTGATGTATTTGCCATACTTCTCGTGCTTGATTGTACGGTATACAAGTACAGAAATAGTTTTCTGCATTTTGTTAGCTACAACTTCACCTTGTAACTCAACTCTTCTTCCGCGAGTGGTTGTTTCGTTCTTTTCCATATATTACCTTGCAGACTTTCTTAGTAACGCCGTGTTTATCTGAGCGATACTTCGTCTTGTTGTTCTAATTTGGTGTGGACTAGCTAACTGACCTAAACTATTTTTCATGTTCATGTCGAAAAGCTTCGCAACTAGTTCAGCTTTTTGTTTTACCAGTTCTGTTACATTTTTGTTTTCAATATCTTTAAAAGTCATAACTATGTTCTCTCTAAAAATTTAGTTTTGAATGGCAACTTGTGCGCAGCTCGCAAAAATGCTTCTTTTGCTTGCTCACGAGTTACACCGTTCATTTCAAAAAGAATTCTGCCTGGCAAACAACGCGCAACCCAGAACTCTGGATTACCTTTACCACTACCCATACGAGTTTCGGCAGCTTTTTTTGTAACTGGCAAATCTGGGTAAACTCTACACCAAATTTTACCACCGCGCTTGATGCATCGTGAAATCGCAATACGACCAGCTTCCAGTTGGCGCGCTGTTAAACGACCTTCTTCAGCAGCTTGCAAACCGAAATCACCGAAATCAAGTGTTGATCCGCGATGAGCTAAGCCCTTCGCATTACCAATAAATTGTTTTCTGTACTTTACACGTTTAGGACTTAGCACGGCCAGCCTCCTGAACTTGAACTTCGCGAGCAGATAAAATATCGCCCTTATAAATCCATACTTTCATACCGATAATTCCGTATGCTGT
Source organism: Pseudobdellovibrionaceae bacterium (assembly GCA_043730825.1). Taxonomy (GTDB): domain Bacteria; phylum Bdellovibrionota; class Bdellovibrionia; order Bdellovibrionales; family Bdellovibrionaceae. Next base: position 10,443 of record JAYTJV010000075.1, on the reverse strand, counting down.
AAGTGCTTCTGCAGTACCGTAATCTATGTCGGCGCGAAGCGTATGAAGAGGGACGCTCTTTTCATTATACCATTCAGAACGAGCAATTTCTGCTCCGTCTAAACGACCAGATACGCGAACTTTGATACCTCTAACGCCACCCTTGATTGCTGCTGCGATAGCTTTTTTCAGAGCTCGTCTCCAAGAAATACGCTTTTCAAGTTGAAGAGCTATGTTCTCGGCTACAAGTTGGGCATCAACGTCAGGTTTACGAATTTCCTGAATGCTCAAGAAAACTTCGTTCGGAGTTAACTTCTGAACTTCAGCTTTTAAAGCATCAATTCCAGTTCCTTTTTTACCAATAACAACACCAGGACGCGCAGTTGAAATGATAAGCTTTACTTTTTTAGCAGCTCTTTCCACTTCGATTTTTGCAACACCAGCGTGTTTCAATTTTGCTTTTAAGTAGCTACGTAATCTTAAATCTTCATGAAGATTGTCATAGTATGTTTGGCCCTTAGCGTACCATCTTGAGTCCCAAGTTCTAATTACGCCAAGTCTTAAGCCTATCGGGTTTACTTTTTGTCCCACGCTTATTTCTCCTCAAGTACTACGTTAATGTGACTAGTCTGTTTTCTAACTCCGTATGCACGACCTTGAGCGCGCGGACGGAATCTTTTCAAAACAGGCCCTTTATCAACGTAAATTGTTTTTACGAAGAGCTTGTCTAAGTCCATTGTCTTTTTATAATCAGCATTAGCTACTGCTGACTCGATTAATTTCTTAATCATAAGAGCCGATTTTTTATTTAAAAAAGTCAAAGTTTTGATAGCTTGTCCAACTTCTTTGCCCCGAACTAAATCAGCGACTAAGCGAGCTTTCTGAGCTCCGACTCTTGCATATTTTAATTTTGCTACTGCTTCCATCTCTTACCTCAACTTATTTCTTTGCCGCTGGAGCAGCTGCCGGTGCAGCTTTTTTCTCTGCGTGACCGTGGAAAGTTCGAGTAGGCGCAAATTCACCCAACTTGTGACCGATCATATTTTCAGTCACGTAAACTGGAACAAACTTACGACCATTGTGAACCGCTAAAGTCAGTCCAATGTAGTCTGGCAAAATAGTCGAACGACGTGACCAAGTCTTGATCACTTTTTTATCGCTTTTCTCGATTGCCACTTCAATTTTCTTTGCTAAGTGGTGGTCTACAAATGCACCTTTTTTAACTGAACGAGCCATAGTTCACCCTTACTTTCTTCTCTTCACGATGCTTGAATCAGTACGTTTATTGTGACGAGTCTTGTAGCCCTTGCTAGGTTGACCCCACGGAGTAACAGGATGATGTCCCTTACCCACGCCTTCACCACCACCCAATGGGTGATCGACTGGATTCATCGCCATACCACGAACAGAAGGTCTAACACCTAACCAACGAGACTTACCGGCTTTACCGTAAGCGATGTTTTCGTTGTCAGTGTTTCCAACTTGCCCAATAGAGGCTTTACATACCGATAGTACTTTTTTGATTTCTCCAGATGGTAAACGGACTAAGCAATATTGCTCTTCTTTTCCAAGAAGAACAGCACTTGCACCAGCACCACGACAAACTTGCGCGCCTTTACCAGGGCGAAGTTCTACGTTGTGAATTGTTGTACCAACAGGAATTGCATTTAAGGTCAGAGTGTTTCCAGGTTTGATGTCGGCTTTATCAGAAGACATAACAACGTCTCCAACATTCAAACCAACTGGAGCAATAATATAAGCTTTTTCGCCATCTGCATAAGAGATCAAAGCGATACGGCTTGTTCTGTTTGGATCGTACTCAATCGCGATAACTTTTGCTGGAACTTCTAATTTCGTGCGCTTGAAATCTATGATACGGAAGCGGCGTTTGTGACCACCACCTACGTGACGCATAGTAATCTGGCCCGTGTTATTTCGGGCAGCAGTTCTACGGAGAGGCGTAGTTAAAGACTTTTCCGGATAATCTTTTGTGATTTCCGCAAAATCGAAACCTGTCTTTCCACGTAAACCAGCTGAGCGAGGGCTAAATGTTTTTATTCCCATGATTATGCTCCCTCAAACACGGCAATTTTCTCACCGGCTGCAAGCTTAACGAAAGCTTTTTTCCAGTGAGGCGCCTTTGTTTGGCCCATTTTAGTCATTTTAGAACGGCCGCGAGCATTTGCTGTGCGCACTGCCGTTACTTTTACTTTGAAACCATTTTCAACTGCTTTTTTAATTTCAGTTTTAGTAGCGGTCTTATCAACTTCGAATACATAAACACCAGCTGCCTGATGAAGCGTATTCTTTTCAGTTATAATCGGGGTTTTGATGATAATTTTCATCGCTTTACCTCTAATGAACATCTGTCAGCAATGTCTGCGACAGAATCTTTAGTCAACACGACAGCGTCGTATTTCAAAAGATCAAACACATTCAAACCCGCAACACCGTAGTATCTGTAAGTTTGTAAATTGCGAGATGCTCTTTTCATTGTGTCTTCGGATTTTACATCAATCAATACAGCTTTTTTAATACCGAAGTCTTCTAATTGCTTAGAAAGAGCTTTGGTCTTGCCTTCTGTTTTCATGTTTTCAACGACAAACAACTTTCCTTCTTTTAACAAGTAAGAAAGAGCCATCTTAAGACCTAAACGGCGAACCTTTTTAGGCATTGTGAATGAATAATCGCGTGGTTCAGGTCCGAAAGTAGTTCCCCCTCCAGGCATTAAGGGAGAACGAGTAGAACCCTGACGAGCATTACCAGTTCCTTTTTGCTTGAATGGCTTTTTACCACCACCGCTCACAAGACCTTTTGTCTTAGTAGCAGCAGTACCTTGCCGACGAGAATCTAATTGCCATTTTACAACTGAGTGAAGAACCGCAGCCTTTACTTCCACTTCAAAAGTGTTAGCAGGAAGATCTACTGTTCCAACTTTAGCTTTTTTCCAGTTTAATACTTCAACTGTAGCCATGATTACTCCTTCACCAATTTAACAAGAGTGTGACGAGCGCCAGGCACAGGTCCTTTTACCAACAGAACTTTTTCTGCAGGATTCACTTCGACAACAACAACGTTACGAATCGTAACGACTTCATCGCCTAAGTGACCAGGAAATTTCTTTCCAGGCATAACTCGACCGGGCCAAGTTCTGTTACCGCTTGATCCAGGTTGACGATGGAAGTGGGATCCGTGCGTTGCAGGTCCTCCAGCAAAATTCCATCTTTTTAAAACGCCAGCAAAACCCTTACCTTTAGACTTTGAAGTCATTTTGACAACATCGCCCTTAGCAAGACTTTCGATAGAAACGGCAGAACCGATAGCTGCACCGTCAGGCAAAGCTTGACGCATTTCTTTTACGAAACGAGCGCCGTTTTCCATTCCGCTTTTTGCGAAATGTCCACGTTCAGCTTTGTTGCTGTTTTTAGCTTTTCGAGAGCTGCATGCTAGTTGAATAGCTTCATAGCCATCTGTTGCTTTTGTTTTAACTTGGGCCACAACCCAAGGTTCATAACGTAATACTGTAACGGGAACAGCTTCACCTTGTTCGTTGAATACTGTTGCCATACCCTCTTTAAATAAAAAGAGTCCGTTCAGCTTGATTTCTTGAGTGTTTGTTTCGCTCACGGGTTACTCCTGTTTCACACTGCTGAAAGTTTAATTTCAACATCCACACCAGCTGAAAGATCTAATTTCATTAGCTGATCAATTGTCTGTTGTGTGGGCTCTAAAATATCGAGCATTCGTTTGTGAGTTCTGATCTCAAATTGCTCACGAGATTTTTTATCAACGTGAGGAGAGCGCAAAACTGTAAATCTGTTGATACGTGTAGGAAGTGGGATTGGTCCCGCTACACGAGCACCAGTACGTCGCGCCGTTTCGACGATTTCTTTGGTCGATTGATCAAGAAGTTTATGATCAAACGCTTTCAAGCGGATTCTGATCTTCTGACTTTGCATAGTACTCACTCTTTTGTTTTAAGTGTTCTATTGTTTAGTTAAATTTTTAAGTTCAACTGTTAATCCGGTTCTTAGATTCCCCATCGAAAACTTGTCCCCTGTGGCCTGGCGGCCTGATAAACCGGGGAGGTTTTTTGTAAGAAAAAAAGTCGCGAGTGCCGAAATATGCCCAAACACACGACCCGTGTCAAAAAGAATTTTAAGAATAATTTCGAGAGGTAAGCTAGGAGCGGAAAACATCGCTTTAATCTTTAGAGTTTAACTTGGAGAACTTGGATTTTGTTCCGTCAAACCAACCACGATGATTGCTGAACTAATTACAAAGACTCTTCGGATATCTGCATATTCATTCCACTTTGAATGACTATGCAGCGCGGCACCAGCATCGATCGAGGGAGACAAGGACCGTCCAAACTTTAAATAGGGAGTTTTTTCACCACCCTAACTTACTGTTTCTTAAGGCTAAAACGCCGCTACAACGAAGCTCTAAAATGCACTTTAAGAGTTATTACAAAGACAGTTTTATCTCTGTTATAAAGAGTCTCCAATATATTAAAGAGGTCTCTCGTGAAAACTCTCATTCTAATCATTGTTCTTTCTAGCTTCAAATTATGGGCTTTTGCCCCTAGTTCTGATGATCGCCCTGATTTTACGATCGTACTGGGAGTCGACACAAAAGCTTCTCGTTACGAAAATCCTTTTCGATTTCCTTGTACACTTTTTATGGGGAAAGCCCTTTGCGATAACACCCAAATTATTATTGAAAACGAAACCTGCGCAAAAACTTTATTTGTCGACCGAATAGCCCACAAGATGGAAGTTAGCTGCATGATTAAACTGCGAAAAGTTGTCATTGCAACGACTGTGCAACAAGCGTTAGTTAAGCAAAACTCCAACCGCTATGATTTTTTACCACTTCGATTCACCAATGCAGTCTCGATGAAGCCTAGCTCAAAAGGCACTGGTTATGAACTTGTTGTCGACAGCAGTAAATCTAACTAATCGCTATCTGGCTTTTTACTAAATCTTTGAAAATTCAGTTTAAAATTACAAATAAAAAATTGGAGAGGTTATCTTCCAAGTTTTTGCAGAATTTCTGCGCGAACTTTTGTTGGCATTGGTGCGTACTCAAAAAATGCCATACTGAACGTCGCCCGGCCCTGGCTTAAACTTCTGATATCAGTTGCGTAACCGAATAATGGTGCAAGCGGAGCCTCTGCGGAGATAACTTGCCCTCCACCTCCAACTTTAACATTCATTGAAAGAATTTTACCTCGGCGAGAATTTAAGTCGCCTACAATATTTCCAACGAATTCATCTGGGCAGGTTACTTCGAGCTTCATGATAGGTTCGAGTAATTCTGCTTTTACCTCTCTTAAGTGCTGGCGAAATCCTAAAGAAGCTGCGGCTTTGAAGGCCATCTCGTTTGATTCTTGTGGCCGCGTTTCAACCTGTAGCAAAGTTCCTTTTAGGCCGATCATTGAATAACTGGCGAGAGGGCCTACTTCAGCAGATTCTTTGAATCCCTGCTCGATTGCTTTTAGGAATGCTAAATTAAATTGTGTCGTAGGTTGAACATTTGAAACAAATTGAATGCCTTCTTTAACCGAAATAGGCTCGACCTTCATTTGGACTCGTGCGAAATGTTTTTCGCCTCCGAGTTCTCTTTCATAGGTATGGTCAAAATTAAAGCCTTGAGCAAGAGTTTCCCGGTAGCTAACCTGTGGCTTTCCCACATTAGCTTGAATTTTATGTTCTCGAAATAATCGATCAACAAGAATATCTAGGTGAAGTTCACCCATGCCAGATAATAAAATTTGACCTGTTTCTGGGTCTGTTCTTAATCTACAAGAGGGATCTTCTTTTTGAAGTTTTTCGAGACCTTGAAGCATTTTTTCCTGATCTGCAGAAGACTTCGCCTCTACAGCTACAGCAATAACTGGTTCTGGAAATTTTATTGTCTCGAGAACAATTGGGTGAGAAACAGTGCAAAGAGTATCACCAGTGCCTGTAAACTTTAGTCCAACAACTGCACCGATATCAGCAGCTTTTAGTTGCTGAACTTCTTCGCGAGCGTTTGCATGCATCTTAACTAATTTTTGAATGCGTTCTTTTTTTTCTGTTCGCGGATTATAAAGCTGATCGCCAACCTTCACAGTGCCCGAGTAAACTCGGATATAAGTTAGAGTTCCAGCAAATGGATCACTTGCAATCTTGAATGCGAGTGCCGCCACTGGAGCATCGAAATCAAGTGGACACTCAATTTCTTTCTCTTCTTTTTCTGGATGAAAACCTTTAATTGCAGGAACATCCAGCGGAGATGGAAGATAATCAATGACCGCGTCCATTAGCGGCTGCACGCCTTTATTTTTAAAAGCAGCACCACACAAGACTGGAAAAACCTTTAAAGCTAGCGTTCCCTTACGAAGAGCTGCTTTCAATTCGGGAACTGAAATTGTTTCTCCGTTTAGGTATCTTTCGAAAAGTCCATCATCGAACTCAACGATTCTTTCGATTACTTGTGTTCGGTATTTTTCCACTTCAGCTTTGATATCGCCTGGAACTTCGGTCACTTTAAAATCTTCACCCTTACCTGAGTTATCCCAAATGTAGGCTTTGTTTTCTAATAAATCGACACAACCCTGGAATTGGTCTTCTGCACCAATTGGAAGTTGAACTGCAATTGGCTCTGCATTTAATCGCTCTTTGATGGTGTTCAAGGACATGACGAAGTCTGCGCCAACTCTGTCCATTTTATTAATGAAACAAATTCTTGGAACTTTATATTTATCGGCTTGTCGCCAGACTGTTTCCGTCTGTGGCTCAACGCCATTAACAGCATCGAAAACTGTGATAGCGCCGTCTAGAACTCGAAGAGATCGCTCGACTTCAATAGTGAAGTCCACGTGTCCCGGTGTATCGATTAGATTAAGTCTATGATCTTTCCAAAAAATCATCGTCGCAGCTGAGGTGATTGTAATTCCACGTTCTTGCTCTTGAACCATCCAGTCCATAGTCGCAGCACCATCGTGCACTTCGCCAATCTTATGGCTCTTTCCCGTGTAATAAAGGATTCGTTCAGAAGTCGTCGTCTTACCGGCATCAATGTGTGCCATGACCCCGATGTTACGTGTGGTTTTTAGTTCAGCGATAGTATTTGGATCCACCAGTGACATAATTTAACGACCCCTTAAAAACAAAATTCCCCTGATCTTAATAAGAAACCAGGGGAACTTAAAGCAAAACTATTTAAATTTAATTTACCAGTTGTAGTGAGAAAAAGCTTTATTCGCGTCAGCCATTTTGTGCACATCTTCTTTTTTCTTGATGGCATTTCCACGGTTGTTAAAAGCGTCCAAGAGTTCCGCCGCTAAACGCTTTGAATAGTCTTTTTCACCGCGTTTGCGAGAGAATTCAACTAACCATCTCATAGCCAAAGAAAGGCGCCGAGAAGGGCGAACATCTGTAGGAACCTGGTAAGTTGCTCCACCTACACGGCGAGAACGAACTTCAATTGAAGGCTTAATATTTTCAATCGCTTTTTTAACGATATTAATAGGCTCTTCATTTGGAACTTTACCATCAAGCTCTTTTAAAGCTCCGTAGAAAAGTTTTTGCGCAGTACCTTTTTGGCCGCGTTCCATGATCTTGTTGATCAATTTAGCAATTACTAGATCCTTGAAAACTGGATCTGGAATGACTTCTCTTTTGTATGTACGTTTACGACGAGACATTTCTTATTTCCTTTGCATTAGGCAAAATTATTTTTTAGGTCTTTTTGCGCCGTATTTAGATCGGCTACGAAGACGTCCATTAACACCTTGTAAGTCCAATACGCCACGAACGATGTGATAACGAACACCGGGAAGATCTTTAACACGACCACCACGAATAAGAACAACTGAGTGCTCTTGTAAGTTGTGACCGATTCCTGGGATGTATGAAATCACTTCGAAACCATTTGAAAGACGAACTTTCGCAACTTTACGAAGCGCTGAGTTTGGTTTCTTTGGTGTTGTAGTATAAACGCGAGTGCAAACGCCACGACGTTGTGGGCAGCTTGCAAGTGCTGGAGACTTAGTTGCATTTTTTTGAACTTCACGCCCTTTTTTAATGAGCTGATTAATTGTTGGCACTGTTAAACTCCTTACAGATTACCATTCGTTTGCTAGTCATTTGCAACTTGCGTTGCAATACCTCAATTTAAATATTCGGCGAGGCTTTAGGTTCTTGACCAGACGCAGGAATCTATACTTCTGCCTGTATCTGGTCAAGCCCAATTCAAAACTATCCTTGTGGTTGTGCCGTTATAGTTGGAAGGCTGAGATCCATGTCCTCGTCGTCTTCCTTAACAATAACTTTCCAACGCTTATAAGACGTTAAACCTGTTCCAGCAGGAATTAAGCGACCCATAATAATATTTTCTTTAAGACCACGCAGGTTGTCAGTTCGGCTGTTAATAGCAGCTTCCGTTAATACCTTTGTTGTTTCTTGGAAGGACGCCGCTGAAATCCAACTGTCAGTGCTCAAGCTTACTTTTGTAATACCAAGCAATAACGGTTTAGAAACTGCGATCTGCCCGCCCTCTTTTGTAACCTTTTCATTTTCTTCTGCGAAGGCATACTTTTCTACCTGTTCGCCAGTCAAGAAACGTGTGTCACCTGGATCAGCGATTTCAACCTTACGTAGCATCTGACGAACGATAACTTCGATATGCTTATCGTTGATCGCAACACCTTGTAAGCGATAAACCTCTTGGATTTCGTTAGCTAGGTAAGCAGCTAGAGGCTTCTCACCGAGTACGGCCAAGATATCGTGTGGGTTAGTTGGTCCATCCATGAGTGGATCTCCTGAACGAACGTACTCACCTTCACGAACAGTTACAGCTTTTCCTTTAGGGATAAGATATTCACGCTGTTCGCCAACTTCTGGAGTTACGATCACGCGCTGTTTACCTTTCACGTCTTTACCGAAAGTTACGTAACCATCGATTTCAGAAATGATTGCCGCTTCTTTAGGTTTACGAGCTTCGAACAATTCAGCCACGCGAGGAAGACCTCCCGTGATATCTTTTGTTTTGGAAGCTTCACGAGACATCTTCGCAATGATGTCTCCTGCATGAACTTCCTGTTGCTCTGTCACGAGAAGCTGAGCTCCTACTGGCAATAAGTAACGAGCTGGAAGTTCACGACCAGGTAAGTTCAACGGCTTACCAGAGCCATCTACTAGGTAGATAGTTGGTTTAACATCAGTCGATTTAGTTTCAGTAATAACTTTAGTAGCGAATCCTGTAACAGAATCCACTTGCTCCTGCATCGTCACACCTTCTTCAATGTCCTGATACTGAATAGCACCAGTTACTTCGGCAATGATCGGATTAGAATAAGGATCCCACTCTGCTACGTTTTGACCTTTAGTGACTCTGTCACCTTCTTTGAAATTCAAGATTGTACCGTACACGAGCTTGAAGCGCTCGCGCTCTCGGCCAGAATCATCAAAGATAGTTGCTTCAGAGTTACGATTCATAACAGTTAACTTACCTTGACGGTTCACTACGTGCTGAACACCGTTAAGCTTAAGAACACCATCATGACGAGTTGTATGAACTGATTGTTCAACTGACTTAGAAGCAGCACCACCTAAGTGGAATGTTCTCATCGTCAACTGAGTACCAGGCTCGCCGATTGATTGAGCTGCGATGATACCAACAGTTTCACCTAAGTTCACTGTCGCACCACGCGCTAAATCACGACCATAACACTTGATACAAACACCACGTTTTGCAGTACAGATTAAAGCAGAACGAATTGTGACTTTTTCAATTCCAAGTTCTTCTAATTTCTTGACCGTGTTTTCATCCATTTCAGTATTTTTCTTTACTAAAACAGTATTTGTAACTGGATCAACAACTTCATGAAGAGCCACACGACCTAAGATACGATCGCCAATACCGTGAATCACTTCACCAGCTTCATAAATTGGAGTGATGTCTAAACCTTCAGTAACTCCGCAATCGATTTCAGAAACGATCACATCTTGAGCCACGTCCACCAAAAGACGAGTTAAATAACCCGAGTTCGCCGTTTTTAATGCTGTATCGGCAAGACCTTTACGCGCACCGTGAGTCGAAATGAAATACTGAATAACTGTTAAACCTTCACGGAAATTAGCCGTGATTGGTGTTTCGATAATTTCACCCGATGGCTTAGCCATCAGACCACGCATACCACCCAACTGACGCAACTGATTTGATGAACCCCGCGCTCCAGAATCAGCCATGATGAAAATCGGATTAAATGAAGGACCGATATGCTCTTTGCCATTGATGACAAATTTTTGCTTTTCAATCTGGCCCATCATTTCTTTAGCAACTTTATCAGAAGTTTGCGCCCAGATATCCACAACTTTATTGTAGCGTTCCCCGTCAGTAATTAAACCTTCGTCGTATTGCTTTTGAATTTCTTCCACTTGTCTTTCAGCATCGAAAATCATTTTTTCTTTCGAC
>JAYTJV010000074.1:0-11834 GCA_043730825.1 Pseudobdellovibrionaceae bacterium | reverse complement strand
ATAGGCCGAAATCGGAGTAACGCATCCCAAAACGAGAGTTGCTAAAGCTGGCCAAGCAATAACTTCAAAAGTACTTTCAGACAATTCAACTCCACCTTTTAATCCAATCGCCAATAAAAGATAGATAGTTAGTGTAGAGTAAAGATCTTTGGGCAGACTTAGCTCGCTCCGCATGAGTTTTGCTACAATTCCAAGTAGAAACGCTAGCACAATAGGTGATAATAAGTTTGTTTTTAAGATTTCAAAAGCTGTCAAAGTTCAGTCCTCTATTTTCAAGGGTTACAAAATTCACATTCAGACGAGTCAAGTTCACGCTTACCATCAGGCCTTGGCCGCTCTTCTTTTGTTTTGCACCGCGGACAGACGAGCAATACGGCTTTAGCAATTCGACTAGGCTCTCCGCAAGCAGCACACGGAAGGCCAGAAATTCCTTCAACAACGGTAAACCCTGGATACTTACACGTCGGACAAAGCGAGTTAAGACTTTCGATTAATTTTCTTCCCGCATTATGAATTGCGTCTCTTCGGGTAGTGTTGTGGCAAGCTCGCAGATCGGTCATTAGAACAACCCGCGCGGTTTTTGAGGCGACAAAGCAGTCAAGCATTGCTTGCTCGACGGATTGCTCTGTGTGAAGCCCCTTAAAAAGCGGTGTTAATAAACCCTCGGGGTGCACGATCACCCCATGACCTGGAAACTTAATTTCTTTTAAAAATACTCGAAAGTCATCTTGGGGGCCCAGAATTTTTTCTGCGTGTATTGGATTTGTCGCCAAGTATTCAACATAAATTTCGCTTCCGGTTTCGCGGTCCCACAACAGAAGTGACTCAAGGTCTGTTTGCATAAGACCAATGAACGGATGCGGGCCGAAACTACCTTCGCTTGCAAGAATCAATTGAGCTTCAGAATGTTTGTCGGCCGCCGCTTTTATTTTATTTCTTAAAGTTTCCCGAACCGATCCCTTGCGTTCGACTTCGCCGGAAAAGGTACCGAACTCATCGGTATCAACGGGCGCCGCGATACAGTCCAAACCAAGTTCGGCTAATAATGGTTTAAGAAGTGCCTCTTTGCCATGCTTTGTCGCAAAGTAAAATGTCTTGCCATGAAAGGGATGCGGGGCGGTAACTGTCATGACCTTAATATCGCCAAATTCGGCCGTATCGTAAAACATATAAAAAATTTGAAATTCATCTATTAAACAGATAAGTTGTGGTATGGAATGGCTTAACTATCATCATCTGTACTATTTTTGGACTGTTGCTAAAGAAAGAAGCTTTACTAAAGCAGCATTGAAATTGCGGATTGCACAATCGGCCGTAAGTTTTCAAGTCGCACAGCTTGAGGATTTTTTAGGAAAGAAACTGATCCAGCGCTCGACCTCAAAAAAAATGACCCTTACCGAAGAAGGTCAGATTGTTTTCAATCAAGCCGAAGAGATTTTTCGGCAAGGCAAAGAGCTTGTCGATGGTCTCAAAGAAGGCGGAATTCAATTTACACTCAGAGTTGGCGCACTTGGAAGTCTATCAAAGAATCTTCAAATTAGACTACTAAGACCAGTCATTGATCGGCCTGATTTTGAAATCACAGTTGATGTCGGAGACGCTCAAACTTTGTTGAGCCGTCTTCAAACATTTAAATTAGACGCCATTCTTTGCGATGTTCCATTTCCACACTCCGAAGATGAACCCTTAATTCAGCGCGAAATTGCGCGAGAGCCCATTTGTCTGATCGCCCGAAAATTTAAACAGAATACGCCAGTGCAAGTACGGCTTGCTAAATATGGAATATATCTTCCTTCGCGCAGCAATCCAGTTACGTCCGAAATTGAATCATTCCTAAAAAGTCAAAAAGATCGAATCAAGATTAAGGGCTATATTGATGATATTGCTTTACTTCGCTTGTTAGCAATTGAAACCGATAGTGTTGTAGCTATCCCGAGAATTGGAGCCGCTCGAGAACTTCAAAATAAGACAATTGTGGTGCAACATCAGTTTAGATCTTTGTATCAAAAGTTCTATCTGGTGCTTCGCCAAAAAGGATCACGTTCAGCAAAAATACGTCGGCTTTTGGATCAAGTTTAGATTTGTGATTGAATTATTCAATTTTGCATCATCTGCAGCCTGAAGAAGCTTTTTAAGCCTTAGAATCTTTTATAAAGTTTTCAGGTCATTATTTTCGTTTTGGTCGTTGGAGGGGATTGAATTTTGGGAAGCTCCTAAAGCCCAGCAAACTAAAATAACTCTTTGATCCGGCGGTCTTGGAAACCTGATGGTTCTACACCGGAGAAATTGGCGTCCCCAAGTCCGGCAGTTTAGAACCGCTTGTGAGACGCCCCAAGGCTGGCTACTTATCCTTGATCCAAGGAAACACCCTTAATCCTAATTCCGATGTCATCCCACTTGAACCCATGTTTTTGCTCAAAGTTTTCAATCTCGCCAAAGTAGGCGGCTTTGTGCAAGGTCTTTAGGCCTGCTGTTTGCTTCGTGAACTTCGCAAAAGCAATAGCATGAGGGAGACAAAAGGCCCATTTACTTTCTTCTGCCACGAGGTCAACAACAGGCTCGCCTGAGAGAATTGCTTCTCGCAAAATCCCAACCTGTGTATTCGGAAACAATTTTTATAATGTCTTTATGATAGATGACAATCCCAAAGTTCGGTTTCAGCCAGGCCTCAATTTTTTCTGATAGAAAACCGTAAGAGAACGGTTTGGCTTTGGCTTGGCGATAAAGATTAATCCTGTCTACAATTTCTTGAGAATGAGGACGCCAAAGCGCGGTGATGTTAATGATGTCTCTAAAAGTGAAAATCTTCTGACCTTCAAAGTGTTCGGTGATTTTATTTAGCCCCAAATATTCAGGCAAAAATCTTTCATAATTCTTAACCAGTGCGTCTTTTGAAAAATCAAACTGAAATATTTTTTCTAAATCGCCGTTTTTAAAAGGGCTCAGGACAGTATCGGAATCCTTCTAGCCCCTGATATACGTTGGACATATTTACTACGTCGACTAAGCGTGATAAAAAACCAAAGCGGGAGTATTTGGGGACGAGGATGATTCAAGATCATTTCTGGCGCGGCCTGTCTAGTCCGCGTTCGGGAGCTTTGTGTTTTCCGGTTCGAATGAGTTTCACTTGATTGACTAGCACTGAAGCGGCCTCGCGGACTTCTTTCTGAAATTTCGTGTCGCGATCGAGATCATCGTGGCTTGTCGCGTACGGCTCGTAGTATCCAACGTAACGATTCAATTGTCCGACGGGTCCTGAATCGATCAGCCCCATGTCATGTAGCCAATCGACAAGACTGCGGCGAAGTGTTTCGTCGCCGGCGGCGTCGCCGTGAACCACGATTGAAAATGCGCGGCCCGCAAGATGTTTTGGATAGTCCCATCCTTTAAGTTCAATTCCCTTGGCTAGTTTTGGATCTTTCATGTCAGTCGTTGTAGGGTCGGCGTTTCCGCCATCGGCGCAAACCAGGCGATCCATCATCAGTTTCAGCGTCGAGGGCGCTTGATACCAATGTACCGGCGAAACAATCATCACGCCGTGCGCGCGAACCCACATCTCATAAATTTCAGCCATCCAGTCTTGGGTCTGGCCGAGCGCATGATTTGGATAGCACGAACATGGCCAATGGCAGAGCGGCATCGCTGTCGAAACGCAGGCTTTGCACGGAAAGATATTTTTGCCATATTCGGAAGTGAGTCGACTGAGATCGAGAAATTCAGCTTCAAAACCCGCAGACTTTATTTCTCTCTCGGCGATTTTAGCGAGTCGAAACGTTTTTGACATTTCGCCAGGGCACGTTTGATCATTCCGAGGCGAGGCGCAAATAATCAAAATACGGGATTTGGCAGCAGTTTTCTTTTGCCGTGTTTCGGCTGTTCGCAATTTTGCGCGAGTTGCAAGCCACTCTAGCGGAAGCTCGAACTTCGGTTTCTTGAACTGTTTTCCGGCGACTTTTTTCAGCGGAGATTTATGATACTCGATGTAGTTCGTCCATGCGACGTCCACCACTCTTGTAAGCTGATCATCCACGTCGGAAAAAGAAGGATCGCAGAATTTTTCGAGATATCGCTTTTTAAATTCCGATTCTGACAATGTGACTTTGAGCTGGCCTTTGCGAACTTTCATCCGATGACCACATCATGAACATGCGAGGTCCGCAATATATTTCCTAAACTGCAACGTCGCCGACATGAGGCACATCAGTCGGCCAGCGAAACGACCAAATCTACAGCTGTGATTCGATGAACTTTTGAATACCATTTGCATAGGAAGTTTGATCGAAAAAATAGTTTCCTGGAACGAGCAAGACTTTATCGACGACTTTGAAGTCGTCTTGTTTCCAGGCCGTTCTGCCGTGGGTGTGAAACGCAAATCGGATTTCCTTTATCTTTGTTTTCTATGCATCTTTGCCGTCTTTGTCAGCTCCTACGTTATTGAGCGCAGTTTTGACTGCGTCAAAGTAGTGCATTTGAAATTGGCCTTCACGTCCGATGAGTTTAATCTGGGTTCGCTCACGCTGATCGCGACCAGCGTGCTGCATGAACCGAGCGTTCATCCAAACGTCTTCAAGTTCGAGGCGGGCCCAGTCAGCTGTTACCGTGATGAACGGAAAATCCTTTTTGATTTCTTTATTGAATTTTGTTGTTTGATTTCGTTATTTTGCGTTTCAGATCCAAAATACCAGAGGGTAAATTGGCGTCCCCGAAACGATTTTTGTAGAACCTATATCTACAGGACGCTTTTAATTCATTAAGCTGTAGCCAATGAGTAGGCAATTGAAGTTTCTTATTTCTTCGTTTCGAGCAAGATATCACAAGCGTTCATTTCGTACTTTTTGCGAGGAGAATTGCCTCATCGCCTTGCTCAAGTCCACGGAGTAACGCTTACCTTGCGGTTTGATTATTGCATTTAATACGATAGTTACTGAAAGAAATTTCAACAAAAGGATATGACAATGAATCAAACCACACCAACTTCAAATTTAAACACAAAAGGTTTCTCCTCTAACGACAAAGCCGGGATGGACCCCAAGCAAGTTGAAATCACGAAGGCCTTTCAGGAAGCTTCTACACCTGGTGCCGAGCACACTATGTTGAAGGGCCTCGTTGGGGAGTGGAAAGTTGCTACGAAGTCATGGCAGAGCGAAGGATCAGCTCCAGAAGAAACCGTCGGGAGTTCCACATTCAAATCAATACTTGGCGGTCGCTTTATCCAGCAGGATTTCAAAGGTAAGATGATGGGTCAGCCTTACGAAGGCACGGGCATGATGGGTTACAACAACGTCACCAAAAAATTTGAATCAACCTGGCATGACTCGATGTCGACGGCATCAATGCACCTAGAAGGCACGTTCGATCCATCGACGAAAATAATTTCAGAAGCTGGCGAGTTTCAATGTCCAGTCAAAAAAATTAATCAGAAGATGCGTTCAGAATTCAAGTTCATCGATAAGAACAATGTTACTTTTGTGCTGTACATGCCTGACATGGTGAGCGGCAAAGAAATCAAGGGAATGGAACAGATTTACAAGCGGCAGTAGTTCACGAGCTATAGTAAACGATGAGGTGTTACCATGCTAAAGCTCTACGGGTTCAAAAAAGTAAATGCGATGGCCCATGGTAATACTCGTGATCTTCGAATTTTATGGGCTCTTGATGAAATGCAAATGCCGTTTGAACTCGTTGGCATGGATCATCCTGCGTATGACTTAAATACGGATGCTTACCATAGGATGAATCCTTTCGAGCAAATCCCAGTTATAGAAGACGATGGCGTGGTTTTGTCTGAATCAGGTGCCATATTGATTTATCTAGCTAAAAAATCGCAAAGAATGATTCCAAGTGACTTGGCAGGCGAATCACAAGTCGTGAGATGGTGTTTTGCCGCTACAAACTCGCTTGAAAT
The DNA here is from genome assembly GCA_043730825.1 of Pseudobdellovibrionaceae bacterium. Lineage (GTDB taxonomy): Bacteria > Bdellovibrionota > Bdellovibrionia > Bdellovibrionales > Bdellovibrionaceae. Next base: position 5,929 of record JAYTJV010000074.1, on the reverse strand, counting down.
CCCGCTGATGAATATTGCGATGATTGACTGGTTCAAGGATGAGGGAAGTCGTAAGTACAGAGATTTTTTGGTCGGCTGGGCTAACCGACATCTTTCTAACCTTGAACGCTGGCTTGAACAACGTCAGTACATTACTTCAGATAGTTTTACTGTCGCTGACATTTTGATGGTGCACGTACTTGCTGTAATCAAAGACGAGAGTCTGCTTAAACCGTTCAGCAAAGTTAGAACTTATCGTGACCGATGTTTAGCTCGTCCTGCATGGCAGCGCACGATCGAGTCCTACAATAAAAATGTAGAGGCTGGCTAAAGGTTTGAAATGCAAAATCGAAAAGACGTTTGCTATTTCAGAAATTTTTTTCAATCAACAAGTTTTAGCCCCTAAAGCCCCCCATTAAAGAATTATATAGTACGGCCTTCTTCCCCAGTTGGACCTGGAAGGAGTGTTTTTTAATTTTTTCTTTTGATTTCCGATGGTTCTACAAGGGAAAAAATTGGCGTCCCCAACCGGATTCGAACCGGTGTCTACTCCGTGAAAGGGAGTCATCCTAGGCCTCTAGACGATGGGGACGTCGTGACTCAGTCCTTCGAAGAAGAACCGAGTAAACAGGAATCAACGGCTCATTGCTGATCCCTAAAACCAAATTCAATTTCAACTGAATTTGCAAACAACCAAATCTTTTTTAAGAGACTTGTAAAATTGGTGGCTCGCGATGGATTCGAACCATCGACCCCTTCATTAAAAGTGAAGTGCTCTACCAGCTGAGCTAGCGAACCACATTTCGTTTGGAAAAGGAAATTTGCTAAAAAGCGGTAACTTAGTCAACCCTTCTTTTTCATTTGCTTAAAACTTTTGCCGTAAGACTTAAAATGCCTAAATTACGAACATTTACGACGTGGCTTATCCATGCCTTAGCTATTAAATAATGGCTTTACCCAGAGGGTTTGTTCGCGGCCAGGGCCTACGGAAATCACATCTATTGGGGTCTTAACCTGATCAGTGATGAAGTCTAAGTATTGGTTCACAGGACGTGGGAGCTCTGAAAGCTGATTTATTTTCGTCAAATCCTCTTTCCAACCCGTAAATTCGGTCAAGACGGGCGTAGCATTCTCTAACTCTTTTAAAGTTGAGGGCCATTCGGTCACAACTTGGTTTCCAATTTTGTAACCCGTACAAATTGCGATCTTATCTAATCCTGAAAGAACGTCTAATTTCATCATCGCTAAGGAAGTAATTCCATTCAGTCTGATCGCATATTTGAGTGCGACTAAATCAAGCCAGCCGCATCTGCGGGGACGACCCGTGGTGCTACCGAATTCGTGGCCGGTGCTACGCAAAGTTTCGCCAGTTTCATTAATCAGTTCAGTCGGGAAGGGACCCGCACCGACGCGTGTTGCATAGGCTTTGAAAACTCCGATTACTTGTTTGATATTTTGCGGCCCGATTCCGGTACTGGTGCACGCACTGGCTGAAATTGTCGAGCTGGAAGTCACGAACGGATAAGTGCCGTGATTGATATCGAGTAATGTGCCTTGCGCACCTTCGAATAAAACTTTTTTTCCACCTTTGATGGCTTTCATAATCACTTGAGAAGTATCCGTGCAACGGTGAGGTAAAAGTTTTTCTGCAGCTTTTTTTAAATTTTCAACCAATTCAGAAGGATCAAAAGGCTTTTGTCCGTAAACTTTTTCGATCAAAACATTTTTTTCGAATAAAGCGCGGTCAATTTTTTCTCTTAGTGTGGAAGGCTCGAAGAGATCAGAGAAAATAAGGCCACGGCGGGAAGTGCGGTCTTCGTATGCAGGGCCGATTCCTTTTCCAGTGGTGCCAATTTTTTCTTTATTCAAATGACTCTCGCGGGCGACGTCTAAAATTTTATGGTAAGGCATGAGAAGACTACAGTTATCGGAAATTAAAAAGTTTTCTGGGCGAGCCATAAGTCCGCGCTCTTTTAACTTTCCCATTTCTTCTAAGATTCCGAAAACATCTAAAACGACGCCTGAAGTAATCATGCAAAGAGTATTAGGGTGAAGAATTCCGGAAGGAATAAGATGGAGCACTGTCTTATGGCCATCAACGACCAGCGTATGACCGGCGTTTGCTCCGCCTTGGAATCTGACAACCAGATCGGCCTTTGAAGCTAAAACATCAACTAACTTACCTTTACCTTCATCGCCCCACTGGGCGCCCACTACAATACTTGCTGACATGTCATCCCCTTTAGGTTTTTAAGCCCAAATGAGAATGCTGGGCGGGCAAGGCCCCGGTCAAGAAATGTTAAATAGAAATTACGACTCTTGATACCATGCTGCTTTGGGCGGCAGGGTGTCGGAGGTCATCCCGGAAATAAAAAAGCGAGAGATCTTTTCTGCTGCCATCTGAGACGCCTTTTCAAGAGCCTCCTCAGTCTGAGATCCAATGTGCGGTGTTAAAATCAGATTAGGGGCCGATCTCAACGGTGAATCGGCCGGAAGTGGCTCGATGGTAAAAACATCTTGAGCCGCAGCAAGTAACCATTTTTTTTCCAAAGCTTCGGCTAAAACTCCTTCTTTAATAATAGATCCACGACACGTATTCACCAAGACAACCGGTTTGGGCATTGATTCAAAAATATGGCGATGCAAAAACTCTTTTGTTTCTGGCGAATTGGGAACATGGCAACTAATTACATCGGCCTGGTGAAATACCTCTTCGAGACCCATGCGCTCGGCCTGCAAAATCTGAAAGACATCTTCTTCTTGGTAAGGATCGTAAGCGACAACTTTCATTCCAAAAGCTTGCGCCATTTCGGCAACGCGAGAACCAATTTTGCCTAATCCTATGACTCCGTAAGTACGGCCTCGAAGTTCAAAGCCTTTTAAAGATTCGCGGTTCCATTTTCTATCCGTAATTTGGATGTGACCAAATGCGATTTTTGAAGCACAAGCCATCACAAGTCCCCAAGTTAACTGCGCTGCACTTTCCCTATGAGCCCACGGAGTATGCATAATCGTCACGCCCCACTTTTGGGCCGCATTTAAATCAATGTGATCAAAGCCACTGGTCATCGTTACGATGACTTGCAGATTGCGGGCTTTTTCAAAAGTTTCTGCAGTAATGGGAGTTTTAGACCTAATGAGAAGTGCATGACAGCTGATGAGATGTTCCAAAGGTAGATCGAGCGGATTTTTTGTTCGAACAATCTCAAAAGGACCTTCGCGTTCAAGATACACCTGTGACTCGAAAGAAAATCGATCCGTGATCAAAATTTTCTTTTTCACTTCCGATGCTCCAGCCATTTCTTGTTGTGAATCCAAAATTGTTCGGAATCTATGGGCAACTGTAAATTCACATCTTCCAAAGATAAATAAAGCGCTTGAGCCATCGCCATCAAATCAAGATCTGTTATATAGCCCATGTGACCGATGCGTATAATCTGGCCTTTGAGCTGATCTTGTCCGCCCATTACAGTGAGATTATATTTTTCTTCTAGACGGAGGCGCCATTTTATTCCATCCACTTGTTCTGGCGCTTTGATCGCAGTTAAGGAAGGTGAGGGCGCATGAGAGAAAAGATCGAGCCGAAGTGAAAACGTCGCGAAATTTGTAAAGTCGGCACGCCGTTGAATTTGTTTAAGCCAATCTTCCATTGAGACCGCCAGCATCAGATCTAAAGCTTTATCAAGTGCTCTAATCAAAGTAACTGAAGAGGAGTAAAAAGTTTCGCTTTTTTCATTCGCAGCTTTTTCTTTTCTTAAGTCTAAATAAAAACGGGGGCTGGTGGCTTCTTCAAAATATTCTAAAGCTTTTTTAGAGAAACTTACAAAGCTTAGGCCGGTGGGAAGCATAAAAGCTTTTTGCGAGCCCGCAACCAAGCCATCAATTTTCCAACCATCCATCGGCAAAGCGGCGGCTCCAACAGCGGTAATTCCATCAACCAAAAATAACGTTTGAGGAAAGCGGGAAATGATTTCGCCTAATTCCTGAATGGGATGGAGAACTGCCGTACTTGTTTCGCAAGCTTGGCAAAGCACGGCTCTGATTTGGGGATTTTTCGACAAAATCTTTTCAACTTCGAGAGGCTCGACAGCCTGGCCCCAGGTCACGGTTAGTAAATGAACTTTATAATCAAAATGAGCACACATTTCGGCCCAGCGTTCGCCAAATTTTCCACTGACGATACAAAGAACTTCGTCTCGGGGACTTAAAACATTAACAAGACACGCTTCCATGCCGGCAGAGCCTGTGCCCGAGAGTATAAAAACATGTTCTTCAGTGCCAAATACTTTTTTTAAATCCCTCAAGACTTTTTTTAAAATCTGATCAAATAGCGGAGTGCGGTGATGGATCATGGGTAAGCTCAAAGCTGCTTGCACTTCAGGGTGCAGGGGAACCGGGCCTGGTGCCATTAAACGATAAGTTTTAAAAAGATTTGAATCCACTCTTTAATTGAATCATACTCCTTCGGAAATGAAAACAGTCTTCAAGTTATTCACCTCACTTCTTTTACTCAGTTCAAGTTTAGGATTAAGTTCCTGTGCTTACCAATTTGGCGTTAGAGGTCGAACTTTACCTGGTGGTTACTCGAGTGTTGAAATCCCACTTTTTAAAAACCTATCTCAAGAGCCAGGGATGGAAGTGGCATTTACTAATGCTATGATTCAAGAATTTGAAAAAAATAAGGTAGCGAAAGTAATATATTCGCCGCGTCAGGGCGAGGCCGCTCCTGTTTTGTTAAAGGGCGAGATTGTCAGCATCGTTTATAAAGCGACAAGTCCGGTTCAGAAAAAAGACAAAGCTCCATTGCTTCCAGATGGAGCAGTTTTAGCAACTGGCTACCGGGTCATAGTTAAGACGCAAATATCATTGATTCAAAAAAGTACGGGGAAAGTTTTATGGATCAGCTCGTTTGACGGAGAAAGTTCCTACGCAGCTCCCCAAGTGACCATTGCGCGCTTGAATAGTGTGAATCCTCTTTATAACCTCTCGACGCGTCGTCGTACGATCGAAACAATTGCGCAAAACTTGATGGTCGAAGCGCATGATCGAATGACTGAAATTTTTTGACAGAAAACTTTTAAGGAAATAATTGTTGTAGAATGGCTTGGATAACTCCTGAAGAATTTTATTCTCTCACAAAGTCTCAAAGTTTGAACCCGGTGGTTTTGATCACGGGTGAAGAGCCTTTTTTAATTCGTCAGTGTCTGCAGCAAATTGAAGCTCAATATGTAAACCAGGATATGCGGGATTTTAATTTTACGACCTACTTTTGCGGTGAAGCAGAAATGGATCAGGTCCGTGATAATGTTGAAACGCTTCCAACTTTTGCGCCACTTCGAATTGTCTTTTTAAAAGAAGCCCATGAGTTAGCGGACAAGGAATGGGAAGCTTTAGAGCCCGTTTTGCAGAATCCGGTATCCTCGACTTTATTTGTGATCACAGCACTTCGAATCGATAAGCGAAAGAAGTACTTTAAGTATTTAAACGAAGCTGCGACTTGTGTGGAATTCAAAAAACTCTACGACAATCAGATCCCTTCTTGGATTCAATATATTTGTAACTTAGAAAGCTTACAGATTTCAGAAGCTGCAAACCACCTCATGCATCGATTAGTGGGTTCACACTTACTTGAGATCGAAAGCGAAATCTTAAAACTTAAAGATTATATTTCGCCAAAAACGCGAATTGAAGTTGAAGACGTGACACAAGTGGTTTCAAAAGCCCGGGAAGAAAGTGTCTTTCAATGGACTGAAGCAGTTGCTTCAAAAGATCGAATTAAAGCCTTTGAATTACTGGCATCTTTGCTTGATCAAGGGCAGTCGGAAGTAGGAATTGTCGTGCTCATGGCAAGACACGTAAGGCTTTTACTCAAAATTAAAAAAGGACAAGAGCTCGGATATTCCGGTCCAAGGCTTGCGCAATATGTTCAAGTACCACCTTACTTTATGGC
>JAYTJV010000073.1:0-11857 GCA_043730825.1 Pseudobdellovibrionaceae bacterium | reverse complement strand
AATGAAATTCCTTTTGCAACTTCGCTTTTGGGTCTTACGGTTTTACTCCTTGTTTATATAGCATCTTACGACAAGGGTTATCTACTTGGGCCGGGTGCTTTGAGAAGCGTCATGACCTGGCTGGGCTCACGCTCCTATTCACTTTATTTGATTCATATATTCTGTTTTAGAATCTCTTATGAAATTCTAGCTTTATTCTATTCCGGAGAACATCAGTTCACCATCTTGGACGCGCCCTATGTAATTGCGATCAGCTTTCCACTTCTCTTCCTACTAAGTGAATTGAATTTTCGATATATCGAAACACCTTTTAGAATTTATGGCGCTCGAAAAGCTTTAAGTTACTTAAAGCACCATGTGAGCATTATTTTAAAATAAGAAATTTAGACTTATTTTCAAAGTTAGATCCGGTATACGATCAAGTTAATAAGAAATGAACATCGGGTTTTAATTTATCTTTCGAAGCTCGTTTTAACTTCTCTGGAAAAAACCGTGGAGAACCCCAAGTTGATGTTCTCGACTCGTAGATAACTTTGGCCTGTGCCTTCCATATACACTGTTGTAGTTGGCTGAGCTGACCAATTGCGGCCGCACAAATGACAATTCCTAGAACCCAAAATGCGATTTTACTGAGATTCATGTTCTATCTCCTCTGACTTAGTTATAGTTTTTTTGTACTGACTGATTTGGTTAAATGATCTGTTGAACCATCTTTAAGACGCCCAATAATGGACTTGATGACATTATAGCTCCATGGCTTTTTCATGCGCGACTTAACTCCTTTGGAATTCAAGCGCTTAACGATTGCACTTATACTGACGCCCTGTTTCCATAGATTTTGAATTAATTGAAGCGTTGGGTATTCAACCGGGTCTTTGATGACCTCACCTTGAAAAAAGCTATATCCATACGGTGGCTTCGCTCTCGTCTTTCCCCTACCCAATCGCCATCGCTCAAAAGGAACTGAAACTTGTGGCCGAAGCTTCAGTTTATTTGTCCGTAGCGTGGTCCAAATTGAACTTCTTGATATCCCCGTCTGGACAGCAATCTCGGTAACTGATAAGCCTTTCTTGTAAAGCGGAGCGATAATATCGTAAATTGAAGGCGATCTTTTGGAGAAAAACTCAATGATATCAAGTGGGCGACAAACATTGCGAGTATCCTGCATCCCCATCCACTTTTTTTCGACGAATTAAACCCGGTCAGTAATGGCTGGGTTTTTTATTTTTTAAAGGGTAGTAAGTTCATAAAGCAAAAAATCTACGAAGAATCTGAATAAGGGGTTTGTAAAGCCTATGTTTGAACTCATCATCATCTCTATCTGTTTAATTCTTAATGCCACTCTTTCTTGTATCGAGATGGCATTCGTCACTGTGTCAAGACCGCATCTTAAACAGCTCGCCAATAAGGGCCTGCAGTCAGCTCAACGCATTTTAAAACTAAAAGAGTCTCCAGAGAGAACTCTGTCTGTCTTACAAGTCGGCATTACACTAGTCGGCGCGATTTCAGCAGCTGTCGGCGGTGCTGGAGCCGAAGAAAACTTAAGTCCCTATTTGCAAATGAAGTTCGGCTTTTCTGAAGAAACGGCCGAGGCCACGGCGATTGCCTTAATCGTTATTCCATTAACTTATTTCAGCGTTGTAATCGGAGAACTTGTTCCAAAATCATTGGCTCTGAGATTTCCAATGAAGCTGGCACTGGCTGGTGGAATTCTTTTACAAGTTTTAGATAAAGTTTTTGCACCTTTCGTCACCTTGTTAGATTTATCAACTCGGGGGCTTTTAAAATTAGTCTTAAAAAGTTTACCTGAAGAGCGCGTAAGCGAGATTCATACTTCTGTCGATTTAGAGCCTTTGTCAGACACAAGTAAGCAGTACGTACTTAACTTAATCAGTATCGACAAAAGAACAGTCAAAGATATTCTTGTTCCTTGGGATGAAGTGACGAAAGTCGATATTGCTTTTCACTACACGCTCGTTATGCAAATTATTAAAGATTCCCGCTACACTCGCCTACCCGTTATTCAAGATGATAAAGTGATAGGGATTTTACTTTCGAAAGAATTTGTTGCAGAAGGTGAGATCACAAGATTGGACTGGACCGAATTAATAAGGCCAATTTTTAAATTAGATCCGAAAGAGACAATTCTTTCAGCTTTTAAAAAGTTACAGACAAGCCGAAATCATTTGGCGATGGTAACAAAAGATGAAAATTCGTTAGGCATTGTGACCATCGAAGATATTTTTGTGGAATTCGTAGGTGATATTTTCGACGAAGATGATAGTCCACAAAATTTATTATCCACAAATTCTAAGATTAGAACGATGAATCTAGGGACTGGGAAGAAGTAAATTGAAAGCAATTTCAAAGAAAGTGGATCATGAAACAAAAGCTTTGGTCTTTCCGGGTGGCGATCCGGGATCTATCATTGAAAATAAAGAAATTGATCAGGTTGTTCTTCAGTTAAAGAACTCGCTATGACTTTAAGTTTTGTTTCTTCAAACGGAGCGAAGCTCGCGACGTATTCCACCGGCTCTGGTCCGGCCATCATCTTTTTACATGGTGGCCCTGGTGATACTCATCACTACATGAAAAAGATGGCTGAGCCTCTCACTCAAGATTTCCAATGCATTTTCTTCGACCAGCGCGGGACAGGTCAATCAACCGTCGAAACTCGGGAGCAAAGTTCTTTCAAACTTGATCTCATGATCGAAGATATTACAGCAATTCAAAAACATTATCAGACAGGACCCTGCATGTTGGTTGGGCATTCATGGGGTGCCCTGTATGGACTCTTCGCGTTTATGAAAAACCCAAACGATTTCACGAAAGCCGCACTCTTAAATATGGGACCACTCGATTCGGAAGCCGGTGAAAAAACTGCAGCTCATTTATTAGAAGTTTTAAATGAAGACGAAAAGCTTGCTTGGAAAACGTTAAGACAAAGTAGAAATGAAGCTCGGGACCAAGGTGACACGAACATGGTTTTATCTTGCGATAAAGAGATGATGTATCTCAGAGTTAAATCTTGGATCTATGATCCCACACTCCACGAAATATTCTTAGCAGACTATTTTCAATATCCCCCACCCGACCGCGACGTAAATAAGTGGGTCTGGGATTCACTTGGAGATTGGTTCTCTTGGGAAAAAGTAAAAACTAATTCCACTAAGACTTGGCTATGCGCTGGCGCCAACGATGCGACGCCAATATCACAGGCTGAACGGCTTGCTTCGCTACTTCCAGACGCGGAGCTGACAGTTTACGACAAATGCGGGCACATTCCTTGGATGGAAAAGACCGAGCAATTTTACGCGGACTTAATGGGATTTTTGAGGCCAATTAACGTTTTGAATGAATAAAATCACGAATAAGAAAATTCACTAATTGTGGTTTTTCGCGAGCAATCCAGTGAGTTGCATCCGGCACTCTTTCGACCCGCAGGTCATCTACAAAAGCTGAAAGGCCCACCAGATTTCCCAAAAGAATGTGCTTATCTTGTTCACCCCAAATGACCATCGTTGGAACGCGAACCCGGTAAGCGCCACCCTTTGCCGAAATATCCATGGGATTCGGACCAACTCCATGAGTTGGATTTGCAAAATCAGCTGCGCGGTAATAGCTAAGCGCTGCATCTAGCGCGCCCTCCTGGGCCCAAGCTCTTAGATAAAGCTTGTGGCTACTGTGACTAAGAAAACCTAAATCTAGTAATGGCTTTAAAATTTCCTTATCCAAAATTTTAAAATTAAATGCGCTAAGAAAATACTTAGCCCAACGCGAACGAAAAAAATCTACATACTGACCCGCTTTACGTTGCGCTGGATTTTCACGAAACTCACGGGCAAGAATAGCTGGATGTGGCGAATTTAAAATGATTAAACGCTTGATCAATTCAGGATGGTGGATAGCAAATCCCCAGGTAACGATTCCACCCCAGTCATGGGCTACCCAAGTGGCGTTTTTTAAATTTAATTTTTCTGCTACCTGCTTTAAATCTTCAATTAAAACAGAAATATGATATTGCGAATCACCTTTTGGTTTTGAGGAAAGATTATACCCCCGCATGTCGATTGCAATTACTCTGTGATCTTTCGAAAGTTCTTGAATTTGATTTTCCCATGCTAGCCAAAATTCTGGAAAACCGTGAATAAATATGATGGGGTCGCCTTGGCCCGCAGTAACGTAATGAATTTTAACACCGTTGATATCTAGCCAACCATTATCAATCATTTTTTCAACTGAATTAGCACCCAGACAATTAAGCGAAAATATAAAAATTATTGAAAGACTGCAGATAATTCGTTTCATTTTTAAACTCCACTTTGAGGCACTTGCAAATCGGAAGCAAAGCCAGATGCAACACCAAAAATACATGAATTACAAGATTTTCAAACGTACTATTATATCTAATTTTTTGCTCTAAAACAAATGAATATTTAGCGACTTGCCTCTTATAGCATTTTCTCAGCATTCAATTACATGGCTGTGTTTAAAGTCTACTCAGCAGGCGGCAAAATGCACGATGTTGTAAAACTTATGGTCATTAGCTGAGCAAAATAAGGCATCGGTCTAGTATTGGCACTTATCGTACCTTGCATCCACACACAGTGCCGAACCCGGAGTAGGAGGCGCACTGCTATAAGATATCACACAAGGTTCACACACCGCTCATCATAGTTTCACTCGTTGCCGCGATACTTAAAGTAACGAGGAGAATCTATGAGTCTTATAAACAAGCTTGAAACAAATAACTCTACCATCACACGCAAAGTTTTAGTCATTCTAGGACTGGCTATTTTTCTGAATATTCCGCTTAGCCAAGTTAAAGATCAGCTGGAGGGGCGAAAAGAACACGAAGTTGTTGCCCAAAAAAAAGTAGCGGAAGGTTGGGGGGATCAAGTCGCTTTTGGATCCCCTTATTTAGTGCTGCAAAAAAACTTTATCTACCCCACAACGAGCGAAACTACAATTCAAGTCGATAGCCAAGAAAAAAAACGTGGTGTATTTCACGTACCTGTATACACGGCCTATTTCAAAACGAAAGTAACCTTTAAAAAGCCTACACAGCCTGTAAAGATAGACGAAAAAAAACCAAACGAGCCCGACTCCTTTTTATTATATGTTGAACCGAGCTCATCGGTACAAAATTTCAAAGTGAAGGATACACAAACTGGAAACGAGATTACAGCGCAACTGACCTCTGAAGGAATTTATATCCCCGCTAATGCACTGACTAACAAAACATTTTACGATAAAAGTTTGGAAATTGAAATTACAGTCAGAGGGACAGGCACACTCAACTACTCAACAAAAGCGGATAATGATGACATTACTTTTCAGGGAAATTGGACTAAGCCTAAATTTTTTGAAGAACTGCTTCCAACATCTACGCAGCTAACCACAAAAGGCTTCCAGGCTAAATGGAAGATCAACGCCCTTAAGTCGATGGATCTCCGTAATACTAAGACTGTTGGCATGACACATCTCTGGACCGGGAGTGATTATTCTATGATCGAGAGAGCAATTAAGTACGGTATACTTTTTATTTGCCTGACTTTTATTCTCATGTTTCTAGGTGAGGTCACTAGCAAAAATCCTATTCATCCTTTGCAGTATGGACTTGTGGGTCTTGCCATTAGCATGTTCTATCTTCTGTTACTCGCCCTTTCTGAAAACATAGGATTTAATTGGGCCTATTGGACCTCAGCTGCGACCGTGACTGGACTAAACATCTTCTACATTTTAGGCTTTTTGAAAAATTCAAAATTCGTTAAAATGATTTTAATCGAACAAGTTGGCTTAAGCCTCTTTTTTTACGTAATACTTACTTTAGAAGAGAAGGCTTTTTTAGTCGGGACCCTCGGACTTTTTGCAGCTCTTGCCTTCTTAATGGTAAGCACGCGCCGGTTCGATTGGTATGCCGGATCAATTAGCGCTAAAAATGAAAATCAGCTTGGCTCTTGATTCGGGCATTGCTTGAATGGTCATTAGCGGAAGAAGTTAACTGATGAATTTAAAAATACTGCTCTTTGAAGATGAAAATGCCATCGCAGAAAACCTGATATATGCCCTCAAAACTGAGGGCATTATCTGCGAGCATGTTTCAACTGCCGCAGAAGGGCTCAAAAAATTTAATAGCGAAAAGTTTGATCTAGTCATTCTTGATATTGGCTTGCCTGATAAAAACGGATTTGATGTATGTAAGGAAATCCGCAAAATTGGATCTACTCCTTTGTTCTTCTTAACTGCGCGAGCCGATGAAGTCGATCGCATACTAGGGCTAGAACTTGGCGCCGATGATTACATCACGAAACCTTTTAGCCCAAGGGAAGTCACAGCACGGGTACGAGCTTTTTTCAGACGATTTCATGGGCCAGAATCAAAGGCAGAAGTGAAACATATAAATGATTTTCAAATTTTTGAAGATCGTTTTCAAATAAGCTATCAAAAAAAGGATTTGCACCTTCGCCGTTATGAATTTGGAATTTTAAAATTGCTTCTGGAAAATCCAGGTCGGGTTTACTCTCGTGGTCAGATTATGAGTCAAATTTGGAGCGATCCCGATATGAGTCTTGAAAGAACAATTGATACACACATCAAAGTCATTCGTGCGAAGCTTAAAAATATATCGAATGAAGAATTGATCGAAACTCATCGTGGCTTAGGTTATTCCATAAAGGAATCAATTTGAGTTTGAGAAAACGACTATTCCTAACGTTATGTTTAATTGTTGTGGTGGGTTTTTTCAGCATCGCTCGCTGGGTACGAGGTGAACTTAGAAACAGCTACAGCCAGGTCGTAGAGGAACTTCTCGTTGATTATGCCCACCTCTTTGCAACCCAGGTCGAAATGTCTAAAATGACTCTCGAAGGTTTAGCATCACTTGATTCCTTATTTCAAAAATATAAAAGCCGCAACTTTCAGGCCCCGATATTTAATTTCATTAAGACTTCGCACTCTTTGGAAGCATACGTGACAGACTTAAGCGGCATTGTGATCTTTGCGACCCAAAAGGAGAATATTGGACTTAACTTTTCAAAATGGAATGACGTCTATAAAACACTAAAAGGTCAATACGGCGCTAGATCCACAAGAGTTAAAGCCGAAGACAGCCGAACATCTATTTACTACGTGGCAGCGCCAATATTAATCGACGGTGAATTAAAAGGTGTTGCAACTGTCTACAAAACAGAAAGTAGCATCCTCACTTTCCTCGATGCGGCTTTGAAGAAAATGTTCGTAGGCGGATTTCTTTCCGTTCTCGTGTTGGGATTACTTGGCGGCTTAATTCTAATTTGGATTACATGGCCTTTAGAAAAACTTCGATTGTATGCTTTAAATGTTTCAGAAGGGCAACGCGTTCCACCTCCTTCATCAAACATCAAGGAAATCAAAGATCTCGGTTTTGCTTTTGAAAAAATGCGTATTTCCATCGAAGGCAAAAAAACCATGGAAAAATACACCCAAATTCTGACACACGAGCTTAAAAGTCCGCTAACAGCTATGAAAGGAGCAGCTGAACTTTGCTTAGAAGAAATGGATTCAGAGCAAAGGACTCGATTTCTAAATAATATTATTGATGAAGCCCAAAGGTCCCACGCGATTCTGGAACAGCTTTTAAAAATTGCTGCTCTTGAATCTAAAGGCGAGCTTGATCAGATTGAAACTTTGGATCCCGTTGAAATTTTAAACGAAGTTCGTGATTCTCTAACTGGCTTTTGGAGAAACAAGAAAATCGAAATCAAGATTATCATAAAGTCTCAAAGTAGCGTTAAAGGTGATAAATTTCTTTTGTTTCAAAGCTTTCGCAATATTCTTCAAAACGCTCTTGAGTTTTCGCCAGCAAATACAACGATTCAAATTATCACAGCGGATAAAAATCAGTATTTGCAAATCACATTCGATGACGAAGGTGCCGGAATTCCTGATTACGCTCTACCACGAATTTTTGAAAAGTTTTATTCTCTAGAAAGACCAGATACTAAAAAGAAAAGTTCAGGTCTGGGTTTAAGTTTTGTCAAAGAGGTCGTCGAACTGCATAAAGGCCAAATTCAAATTCAAAATTCCTTAACGAATGAACGCGGGACTTTAGTAACTTTATCCCTTCCTATTCATCATGACACAATATAAAAAAGTTATTCTGATCACTTTCTCTCTTGGAGCTTTTTTGGCAATTTGGGCTTTTTTGATAGAACCAGGACTGCTCACACAAAAATATATCCGGATCGAAAAATGGAGCGGCCCACCGCTAAGAATTGCGTTCTTTTCTGATTTACACGCCGGTGCACCACATATCACAAAAGACTATATCAAAAAACTTGTTCAAAGAATAAATGCGAAAAATCCTGACGTAATCCTTATTGGTGGCGACCTTGTCATCGATAATGTTCTGGGTGGTCAGTACATTCCAATTGCGGAAATTGTCGGTTTATTAAAAGAACTAAAAGCGCCACTCGGGGTATATGCGGTTCTTGGAAATCACGATTGGTGGAATGATGGCAACCACATTACGAAAGTGCTCGAGGACTCTGGCATTGCTGTCCTTGATAATAAAGCGAAGTCGATAAAAATGAATTCTGACTTCAGCTTTTGGCTTGTTGGAATCGGTGATGATTATACTCATCATGCAAAGGTCGGAGAAGCTTTGGCACAAGTGACTTCCGACGCTCCTAAAATATTATTCATGCACGACCCCGGTGCCCTCTTACAGGTAAAACAAAAATTTCAAATTTGCCTTGCCGGACACCTGCATGGGGGACAAGTTTTCATTCCCGGGATTGGCGCAATTATTACTCCCGGCGATGCACCAAAAGATTGGGCCAGTGGTTGGGTCGATTTTGAATTTGGATCGCTATACGTCAGCAAGGGCGTTGGAACGAGCATTCTTCCCGTAAGATTCAATGCGCTTCCGGAATTCGTTGTACTTGATCTAAATCCCAAACCATGAAAATTGTGGAACCCGGCTGGTTTTTCTATAAATGAGAATCAATCGATAAGAGTGTGATATCATTCTTAATCTCATTCAATCCCAAAAAAGTACGCAAAATAAAAATCCCTTTGGTCTTAAGTCTTGTGGAATTAAGCCGTTAAGTAATCAGCACATAAATAAAATATTGGGGATTTGAATGAATCTAAGTAACTGTCGAAGAAAATAGTTTTTTGCGCTGGAAATTCTACAGAATGGATACAAAATGACTAAAGAATACCCCTATTGTAAAACTCAAATACGAAATGACGTATCAAAGTGCCCCTCATGCAGCGAATGGGTCAACCCTTGGTCTATCAAAGGTTCGAATCTCGGTTCTGTAGTTTATGTGTTGATTGTGTTCGCAGTTCTAACCGGCATTCACTTCTTCACACAAAATGGTATTAGTGAAACCCTATCAAGCTATGATTTAAAGCCTGCCGAGCATACAAAGATAATTTCTTCCGACAAAACTAATATTGGAGATGGCGTTGCAATTATTGGTGAAATTAAAAACGTAGGAATTAAAGAGCTCAGAGGAGTTTCAGTCGAAGCGACTTTTTATGATAAATCAGATAAATTAATCAATGTTTCCCAAGACTATATCGCAGGAGGAATGGCTCCGGGCGAAACTCGCCCTTTTAAAATTAGTTTCAGCTGTTCGGTACCAAATACATCGAAAGAACAGTTCGATCACTACAAACTCACAGTTCGGTAACCCACCCTACACAACCTTAATCTTCCGATTCTTCACCTTTGGAAATTCCATCTTCAACCCCTCGAGGGCTTCGACGATGATTTTCGCGGTCATATAATCGCGGTACCACTTCTTGTCCGCGGGGATGACGTGCCACGGGGCGTGCTTTGTGTGGGTGCCTTCGATCATCTCGCTAAAAGCAGTTTGGTACCCGCTCCAGTGCTTTCGTTCCGCAATATCTTTCGGCGAGAATTTCCAGTTTTTTGAGGGGTCTTTTAAGCGCTCTTCGATTCTTTGTTTTTGTTCATCTTTGCTAATGTGTAACAAGAACTTAAGGACGACGGTCCCCCGCTGCGAAAGCATTTTTTCAAATTCGTTTATTCTTTCCATTCTTTTTTCAAAAAACTTTTTATCGTTTACAAATTCATCGGGAATTCTTTGAGCTTCTAGATATTCAGGGTGAATTTTAACAGTGCAGACTTCTTCATAGTAAGACCGATTGAAAATCACGGTGAATCCGGATTCAGGCATTTTTTCATGACAGCGCCACAAGAAATCATGCCTGAGTTCTTCTTCGGACGGATTTTTAAAAGAATGAACCCGGACACCTTGGGGATTGGAACCTGCGAATATATTTCTGACGGTGCCATCTTTTCCGCTGGTATCGATCCCTTGTAAAATGATGAGTAAAGAATATTTGTTATGCGCGAACATCAAGTAAAGGCGATCGTACATTTCTTTGAGTAATTTTTTAGTCTCGAGCTCTGCCTCTTCTTTGTTTTTAAATTTTCCAGAAGAAGACGGATCAACTTTTTTTAAATTGGGAGTTTTCATTTACTCTTCTCGCTTTTTTGAAATGAATTTACAAGGGTCTTGTGACAACAACATACGTAGTGCGAATTAGCACGCAAGCACAATCTTAAAAATGAAAAAAGTGATGAGGTTTGCTCATCACTTTTTCTACGTATTTAGTATTCCTTTAGTCCGTTTAGCTTACTAAAAAGCTGCCCTTTCAGCTAATCCACATGCGTATGATGGGATAAAGCCATTGCCGTAGCCGTTACAAGCACCATCTGAATCTCCTGGTGGTTTTATCCACAAGTAGGCGTCAACAAGGCCTGAAGAAAATCCACGAGAGGGAGTCCCCAGTGCTCGGCCTTCAGGATTGCACCAGTGGCTGCCTGGACCATTGCCATTTCTAGATGTATCGATCACAAAATGTTTTCCACCTGTTAAGTTAGAAATCTGGTTTCCGTAGGTTACGTTATCTGATGTGTACGCAAAGTTCGAAACATTAAGTGAAAAACCGTTGGCTTGAGCTATCCCGGCTTCATTCAATGCATTTGCCATGACAGAAGCTGATAGCCAACCTGGATTTCCACCGTCAATATAAATGAGGCTGTTCGGAGCCAATCTTCTAAACGTTGAGACAGAATCCCTGATCAGTCTGATTCTCTCGTCCCGAGCTGCTTGGTTTAAGCAGGCAGTATCTGTCGTTTGAGCTAAAGCATCTGGCTCGAGTATCAAAATAGTCTTCTGATTTCCAATGGTTCTTGCAATGTTTTCGATATAGCCAGGGTAAGCTGCTGCCGAAGTACCACCGGCAGAATATAGACCGCAATCACGATAAGGGATATTGTAGATTACTACCGTAGGTGTTGCACCTTGGTTTCTCGCTTCTCCTAATAAATAACTAAGGTCAGCCGCAACTTTTACATCTTCACCACCTGTTGTCCAAATCGCGCTCGAGTTATTGGCAATTTTTGACATAGCAGCGCAGTAGTTACGATTAAAGTTTGCACCAGTCCATGGATTGATAAAAAACTTATCGTAAGCAAGTGGATTAGACGAAACTGGAGCAGGAGCTGGTGCAGGCGCGGGAGCTGGGGCCGGTGCCGTAGCTGTTCCACCTTGAGTCACAACCACATTGTAAACATAAAGATTGCGATCTTCAGTTCCGATCACAGCATCGTTAACAAAAGCAACTGAGATATTCCGTGTCCCTTGCGACAAATTCGTCACGTAGCCATAGTCATTCCAAGAACCAACATTAACGTTGAATCTTTTGACCGCAACTCCATCAACTAAAATATCCATCGCTGGCAAAACTCCGCCAGCTGAAGAACCGTTAGCTTTCACAGTAATAGTATGAAGAGCTGTGTTAGCAATATTAACATTTGCGGAAACAGAACCAT
>JAYTJV010000072.1:0-3979 GCA_043730825.1 Pseudobdellovibrionaceae bacterium | reverse complement strand
CAGAGTCTGCATATTTTGAATTTTCACGATTTAATTCTTGAAGTCTTTTAATGACCATCTCTAAGCCAGAGTGAAACTGTCTTAAAGCATCACCTTCTGTCATGGGCAACTGCGCTGCAATTTCCATTAATCTTGGTCGTGTCGAAGTTAAACCGACTAAAGAACCTAGCTCAAAAGCATATTTTTCGCGAATCATATCCGCGATTCTAGCTTTACCAATTAGCTCTTCTTTTAAGATTCTTGCATTATCGATTTCGATGAGTTCAACATTGATAAGGAATTCTTTTTCCTTACGAACAACATCAAGTAGCTGACGATAGATTTTCGTCATCTCTTCTAAGTTTTCAGTCAGTTTTTTATAAACTGTTTCTACTTTTGCGTCCATGCATCACCTAAAGGCATCCTGCCTTTGTAAGTTACAGTTAGCTTAGGTCCTAGTTCTTTGTTTCCATGTGATCGTCAACCATGCGATCAGCAACTGCTTTTGCGTCTACTTTGTAAAGACCTGCATCAATCAGGCTTCTAAACTTTTCAACTTTTTCTGCATCAACATCTGGTGCCGCTAAAGCCAATTCTTTAATTCGCTTTGCTTCTTGTGCCTTCGGAGAAACTTCAACGCGAGTAGCGCCAACTGAGCCAACAAGATCACCCGGGTTATCCATGATGCTTTTTGCACCTTTAAGATTTTTTTGATCAGAGACTTTGTCAGCCTTGCCCGCATCAGTCAGATCTAAAGTTTGACCAATTTTATTGTGGGTAATTTTCATGCAAGCCTCCAATGCTTATGCGCCAAAATTCTTTTAATTAAATAAAAACTAAATTTCAATTCCAATATCTAACTCAAGTGTATCACATCGAGACATTCCAGAAGAAGTTTTTTGTCTCGGGACTCAAGTACCCCAGACCTTCGCCTTCTTGTAAATTTTGCCCGACTTTTAATTGCTCTGCAGTGCCCTTTAAAACGAAGCGGCTCTTCATTCCGTTATCGTGCCACATCTCGAGGAAAGTTTCGTCCGGCCCCAAGTCGAGCTTCTGTTTTAACAGACCGCTCCAAGGAGCCACGATTTTCTCGGGGCCAGCCCCAGCCGTGGATTTGCGAGAAAACTCAATCGTTTGATTTGCTTCAGTGCTGGTTGGCTTAATACCATTATTTAAAGTGAAATTAGATTTCTCATTCAACTCAATTGGCCCTTGCGGTTTATTTATAGGAAGTTTGGGACCATAATGAAAAAGAAGTTGTTCGTAGATCATGTCAGATAGACCGATCCCGCCCTTATCCCCCCACTTTTCCACATACTCATGATCAAGCTGCTCTCGAAAAATCTGCTCACCTTGATTAACTTTAACTAAGCCAGAATCCTTAACAGTAGAGCGCATAGACTTCATCATCTCACGCAAAAACTGTTTCTCATACATCTGAGCAACCTCAGAAAATTTAGAATCCAGCTCAGTATTTCCAGAACTCTGACGAGTAGGCGCAGATTGCGAAGCAGTCTGCGAATTCAAAACAGCTAAATTAGAAGCTTCAGCTTTCTTAATCATGTTGCTTGTACCCAAGCGAGATTAGCTGACGTTGAAGAAAGAAGATGGGGAGGGAAGTTCGAGTCTGTCGTACATCCTGTACTAAACTGTTTAACAATTTCTTGTCTTACAGTCTTTTTTGTTTCGGCCTCATTGGCTCTCATCCTGAGTGACCACTGACCTATTAAATCTGTTTCCTGCGAAGAAACTTTGACTCTTGACCTTCCATGGTTTTCGACTTCTTCCTTACCCTCCCCGAGCTCACGACACATCCATGTATCGCAAGCAAAAAAATTATAAAACAAATGAACAATGCTCTGGCGGCTGCTTTGATCGCAAGTTTCGCGATCTTGTCGGCCGACATAATTTAGTTTAGCGCTATGCGTTTCATTTCGAAACACAATAATCACAAAATCTCCAATTCCCCGTGCAAAGCTCCAGCTGCCTTGATGGACTGAAGTATAGTTATCAAGTCTTTAGGCGTGACCCCAAGCTTGTTTAGCGACTGGACTAGATCTCCAACGCTTACTCCACTATCAAGAATTGCAACTCTTTCTTCCGTATCTTTTTTTCCAGGTGCTGTTGCGCCAACTTTCACAGAAAGAGTTCCGTGACTGACAGCGACTCTTGAAACTTTCACTTTATCACCGATAACAACTGTTCCCGACTTCTCATTGATTATGACAACTGCTTTGCCATCCGGGTTAATATCAATTGCTTCAATCGTTGCCATTAGCTCGACACCACGATTTTCGTAAGCACTTGGAGTAATAATATCAATTGTTCCCGCGTCTTTAGAAGAAGCGTACTGACCACCAAGCTCTTTATTAATTGTAAGCGATGCTCTGGCAGCAGTGGTGAAATCTGGATTATGTAGCGTTAGTCTGAACATTTTTCGATTGGAAAAATCAGCCTGAATATCTTTTTCAATTATTGCACCATTAGGAATTCTTCCTGATGTTGTGTGCATATCTTTTCCATCACCGCTAATTAAAACAGTACCTTGCGCCACAGCGTAGACTTGATCATTCGCGGCTCTTAACGGAGACATCAATAATGTTCCACCTTGGAGACTTGAAGAGTCACCAACTGAACTGACTGTAATATCAAGCGGGTTACCAGCTTTTGCAAATGCCGGAAGTTGCGCCGAGATAATTACAGCTGCAACGTTTTTACTGCTGATGTCCTGGTTCTCTAACTTCACACCCAATTTATCAAGCAATCGAACTAACGACTTAGTTGTAAATTCACTTTTACCATCGCCAGTGCCTTTTAGGCCGATAACGATTCCGTACCCAATCAACTGGTTTTCTCTTACGCCTCTGATGCTTGCAATATCTTTCAATCGAGCTGCATCCGCATGAATGGCAGCAAGAATCACGATAAGAACTTTAATTGCTTGATTCATCTAATCTAGCCCTTCTGATGCTGACCACATCGTATTGCGGATCAACTAACGTATTTGAACTGATTCCAGCGTCGTTATAGTCTTCAGGCTTAATCACGCCTGTGATAATAACTTTATATTCTTTTTTCTCGATCATGAAAGGTTGAGAACCTTTGATTCGATAATTTCCGTCAGGCATTTTTTCAACAATCTTAGACTGAATATTTTCAATCTCTTTTAAATCAAGCTTTTCTTCTTTTTTAGGCTTTTCAGCAGCTGCAGCAGCAGGCGCACGCGCTGGTTCTCCTGGCTTCCCAGTAGCAGGTGCTGCTTCTGCCTTTTGTGCAAGACCCAGATTCATGTTTTTATTTTTTCTTTTGATTTCTTCTTCTTCTAATTCTCTGATAAGCGTTTTAATATTTTGAGCTTTGGCCTCGACTTGTTTCATAGCGGGACCTTCAAGCTTTACACTGATCGCGTCGCCTTCCCGTCGCGATTTATTTTGCGCAAACATATAAGAAGTTTGACCTTCCATTTGCCAAAGACTGCCGGCTCCAGAACTAACTTCTGATTCTTCTTCTAATCTAGACTTTGTCATTCGTTTATAATCACGCTCTTGCATACTTCCAGCTTGTGGAGTTTCTGAATATTTAAGACCTGGTTCTGGATTTACGAATGGGACGTGATCAGAAATATTCTGCCCAAACCATTTTTGAAAAGAGGCACAACCCACTGTCGAGAATAACATTCCTAAGTACAAGAATGATAAAACAAAAAGTCTTAAATTCTTCATTCGATTCTCACCGTTCCTTTATCTACGACTCTGACTGAAATAATTTTCTGATTTGTCATGTTCCGGACTCGGATGGTGTCGCCGGCAACGCCTGATTCTTGTGCCACTGTTTGAAGAGTGATCTCGAAAACGTCATTACCAGTGATTGTTTTAACTGTTTGACCTTGTCTGACATCATATTCTCGCTGGATATCTTGTGAAGTTAAAAGACTCCCCATCGAAACCAGCCGAGCCGCTTTCTTTCCTACAAGTTCAGATACTTTCAAATAATAGTCTCT
>JAYTJV010000071.1:0-3990 GCA_043730825.1 Pseudobdellovibrionaceae bacterium | reverse complement strand
GTATGAAGTAATCTTGGGGAAATGACGGGGACCCATACAAGGTCTGTTATTTTATAACAGACCTCTAGTTGCAAGTAGCAGCTTGTTTGGAAGTGGTTACTGGACAACTTTCAGAATTTTATTTAACTTCATGCAGTTGTTCATCAGTTAAAGGAATTTTAATGGGTTCACCTGATTTAAGATTAGTTTTGGCTGGAATAAATTTTCGAGGAATTGACCGAACTCCTTTAGCCGTATTGATTTGAACTGAATCTTTATCAAAAGATCTTATACTGCCCTCAACCGTAACAATTTTAGATTCGGATGCATTAGCAAAAAAAGCCAAAAATAAAAAAAATAAATTGATCGTTCTTTTCATATTTATCTAACGCCTTCTTTTTCTTTAGATTCATCAATTTCTTTTAATTGTTTCTCTATTTCGGGATCCAAAGGCTGACCATTACGTTGATTTAAATGTAGGAGCGTAAGTGCAGTCCCAACCCGTGTAGCAATTGCGGTCCAGTCTCTTTTGCCAGCGCTTCCAACTTGAGCTTCTTTTTCAAATGTGGCTGTAGTTTTATCATTACGACAAGTTTCGACAGCGGGGCAATGCTCGGTTGAATCCAGCGCACAAACAATATTTCTACTTACATCAATCTCTTTGCCTGAAGAAAGTTTTTTTGTACAAAGTATTTCTGCATAGCAAAGTTTTGATTGTACACAAGAAGATCCGCCGCCACCATTTATTTTTAGAACTTGTGTTGTATGGTATACACAGTTACTAAGATTACTCGCAAAAGTTACCATAGAGAAAGTTAAAATAAACATAGAAATCATCCCTCTAAAAAACATAAATTCCTCCTGATTTGTTTAGTCTAACAGTATCCATTCAGAACAAAAGTCCAGATTTAAACTGACCAAAACCCAATGATTTTTGTCAGCCAGCGTTCAGCACAATCTGAGCCTATCAAGCCACTTTCTGTCGAGCTACCCAGAGATCATAATCCGCCTGCATCCGCACCCACATTTCAGCTGTAGTGCCTAAAACTTTCTCTAGTTGAATGGCGAACTCAGAAGAGATAGATCTTTTGCCATTGACGATTTCATTAATCTTACGGTGAGAGCATTTGCATTTAACAGCCAGCTGAGTTTGGTTGAGTCCCATCTCATTCATGTAGATTTCGTTTAATACGATTCCTGGGTGAAGCGGCTTTGGATTCTTAATCATAAACTTATCCAGCTTTTTTGAGACCCGAAAGAATTTTGGAAAGGGTTTCTACTCTCGGATTACCTTTTCTTGAGAGAGCCTCATAAAAAGTACGCTTTTTAAGATCAACTCGATCTAGAGTCTCTTGCAGGTTTACGGATTCATAGTGTGCTTTAATGATCTCTTTCATAGCATTAATGTCACCATCCCAGAGCGTTTCAAATATAGCCGCTTTTATAAATTCGGGGTCTTGCAAATTTTTGTCTGGATTGTGGGATGTGGTCTTAATGCCCGATTTGATTTTTGCAGACTCCATTTTTTCAATCGAGAAAGCTTTTGGCTTTTTTGATATCTTTGTCTTGCCCATTTTTATTTCCTCCTAAAAGAAGAACAACGACTTTTCCGTTATCATCTTTTACTGTGAAGTAGATTCTTGATCCGTTATTAAATTTTATTTCAGCTAAATTCTTCGTTAGTTGTTTTGCATGACCAAAGTGGCCTTCATGTTGAATATTCGATAGTCTTTTTTCAACCTGTGCTTTAAATTTGGGAATTTGATCGTCAAACCATTTTTGGTAAAATTCAGTTTTTTCAATCCGATATCCCATGTGCTAACAGTGCAATATACCGCACTAAAAAGCAAGAAAATTAGTGCAATATTCCGCACTTTCCTAAAAATCGGGTGACTTCAGCTGGTATCAGGATGACTTGCCAAAATCCTCCTTGAAATCCCAAGGAAATTCAGCTACTTACTAATCCTATGCCAGAACTCCCCGATGTCTAGAGAGCGAAATTAGAAACATAAATGATTTCGGCAGCTTAATGAAATTCCTGAGTCATTCCGCGTTTTTCCCACTTCACTTTGTTTCATTCCAGTCCATGAGCTTTTCATGAGAGTTCATTTGATTTCACGAAATCGGGTGGTACGGCTGGTGCGATGATTTTGCACCAGCTTTTGAAGCAAAAATTGAGTGATTTTGCAGGATGTAATTTTGAAATCAACTTCAGCCATTTTCTACTTTTGAAGGGAGCGTAAAATAACGCTTTTTAAAAGGAGAAAGATAGATGGGACTTTTACGATTTTATGTTTTTGTGATCAGGCTTGGGCTCTTGCTTGCCTTTTGTGGCCAGCTTAAATCCTGTACTCTTGTGATGATGGGGCTTGCTGCTAAAAAGACTGATCAGGGAATTATGTCATATTCTAAATACA
This sequence comes from Pseudobdellovibrionaceae bacterium, assembly GCA_043730825.1. GTDB lineage: Bacteria > Bdellovibrionota > Bdellovibrionia > Bdellovibrionales > Bdellovibrionaceae. Next base: position 1,594 of record JAYTJV010000071.1, on the reverse strand, counting down.
CACGAGAACTGACCAGGTAGAAATTCAAGGTCAGTTCTAAAATTTAAACTAAAGCCTGAGGCGATCCCTCAGGCTTTTTCTTTTTGGAGGTTTTTGATTGTCCTCAAAAATTTGTTGTCTTTATATTAGGGTTTCAACGATGGACCAGGTCGGCGGAGCTGAAAGCCAAACAAGGGCACTGACCGATTGGGCAAGTAAAAATGGAATTCAAAACTTTGAGATCTTTGCCGATCACGGGATTTCAGGAGCTAAGGAAAGTAGACCCGCACTGAACCGCATGATGCAAAAAGTGGAAGAAGGTTTAGTTGAACAGGTTGTGGTGTTTGCATTTTCAAGGTTTGCTCGCAGTACTACACATCTTCTTAAAGCTTTAGAAAAATTCCGTGAAAAGTCTGTCAGGTTTCATTCGATAACCGAAGCGCTTGATACGAACTCTCCAATGGGAATTGCACTATTTACGATATTAGGTTGTTTATCTCAATTGGAAAGAGAGCTCATTCGTGAACGGGTCATTGCTGGAATGAAAAATGCTAAGGCCAAAGGGATCAGAATTGGTCGGGTCAGAAAAAGAAATTCTGCTCTGATAGAGTCTTTGCTTGAAGCAGGTCTTTCTTATCGAGAAATCGCAAGGATCGCCAAGTGTTCACATGGTTCAGTACATGCTCAAAAATTGGAACTTAAAAAACGAAAAGCTGACGAAGAAAAGAAAAAATTCGAAGAACTGACGAAAAGTATGGGCTCAAACCAAGTCAGCCAAGCTGTTGAACAAATGAAGGCCATGAAAATTTCTGACGACATGGTTTTGAAAGTTCAAACGAAGCTTGAAAACGATGCGAGAGATAATGTTAGAAAAATTCAGGGTGACGTAACATACGAAACTTTTGATTAAGTTTAAAGAGGCCAGATCCTTATTTGGGATCTGGCCGCTTTTTTTGGATTCTAGTGATTAAAAAGTTAGCGTTATTCTCGGAGCCAGTCAGGGTAGACGGGGAGGCTCCTTTGATAGCTAACTACATGCCGCTATTAAAAAGTAACGGCAAATGCCACGGATAGAAGTGGTTTTGTTCAGGCAACCTTTCCTTAAACATTAATCCTATCTATCATAACCAACACTATTATTAATTATACTAATGATTCAATACAAGAGTATGACTTTCGTAAGGAGAATTATTATATGAAAAAAGCTATATTGACCGCGATTTTAACGTTTCCATTTTTAACTTTTGCGGATATCGGATTCATTTCCCGCGGGACAGGGCATAGCTGTTACCAAGATTTTTCTGATGCTCTTTCTCAAGCCCAAAAGAATGCTGATGAAAATGCAGAAAATATGTGTGGTGAAGTGAGTGCTTGGAGAGTATCCAAATATCAGCGAACTGATAATGGAAGCTACTGCGCTGTTAGAGTTCAAGCTAAGTATATTTGTCAGTAGGACAGCTTAGCTGAAATGCACACTCTAGATACGTCGTATGCAACCCTGGGTTGACCATCAACTTGGAGTGCGCCCCGTTGATCAGACACTGTAGCCCCAAAGGGTTTGAACAGGTCGGTCGGCGGGTTTAAGATTGAGTACTTCATTTTCGAACTCACTAGG
>JAYTJV010000070.1:0-3992 GCA_043730825.1 Pseudobdellovibrionaceae bacterium | reverse complement strand
CTGAAAATTATGCAGAAGTGCGGCTACTTAAACTCTAAGTACGCACTCAACTGGCTTTATAACGAATGTGGATAACCCACAAAAAGAAGAAAGAGCTTACTCACCGACAAACTTTTTGACATCGCTAGAAACCTTTTCCTAAGGAAACGTTATTATATCAGTTTAGCAGTTAAAAAACTAATCTGCGAAAATGAAAACGCTTGGGCTTCTTATTCTCAGTCTCTCTTTGGTAGTTGCGTGTCAGAAAAAAGAGGAGTCTTCTTCCTCTTTCAGTGATCAAGGCGACGCTGTGGGTTTGCACGCAGGTGTCGAAATTACCTCGGGTGCCAGTCCTGAATTAACTTGCGCCATTGAAGTCTGCGGGAGCGCTAAAAGCCTTCCAACAGAAAGTGCTCCCATTCAAAAAGAAGATGTGGATTTATATACTCAAGAAATTAAGCCGTTTATTGAAAAATACATTAAGATCAATGGTCAACAATCAGAAATTGAAACGAAACTTTATACTAAATTTTCGACTGTTACCATGGACCAAGTTTCTGATCCGACCAAAATTCTAGTCAATTTCTTTTTCTTGATGAACTCCATGGGGGAAATTGGTGACTCCGTATCTTATGTAGAGAAAAAGCTTGTCATCGACGAGGCGAAACTTCGAAAAGCTCTAATAACTCAAGTGCAGCCCGAGGATCTAGATTGGACAGTACAAGCTGTTAAAAGCTACTTCAGTGGGTCCCGTCGTCTTCAGCCCCTAGATTATATGGAATATCCTATTGAATTTTTCACAAAATATAATTACCCAGGAAAAAGTGTTGCCGATGCATTGGCAGAAGAAGCCGCGAAGCTCATTGTTATTCGCGATCTTCTATTCAAAATCTATCCCATCTTTAAACTAGCAAGCTCTCCGTCATTCCAAACTTTTGAAAAAGCCCTTTTAAAAGAACCCTTCACGCCAGAGGAAAAAGAAGCCTTTCTGTCTGATCGTGAAAGTTTAGAAACTTTCGGGGAAATTCTTCCTGGCGGCGAACTTCGCGATATTCTTTCCCTCCGCAGTTTTTCAGTGCAAGACGTCTTTGAATCAGCAATCAGCGATTCGCTAGATGTTCATAAACAAAAACTACATGCGACTTCAGTATTGAAACCTGAGAAGTCTATTTTAGATATTTGTCAAAAATCTTTAACGAGCTATTTGGCATCATCGCCCTCGCAAAAGCAAAATGAAGATTTTCAAAATTCAATGGCAGAACTCAAATCAAAATCTCTCCAAACGATTCACCGGACTAAAGTGAAAACAGCCATTTTAAACGCGGAATTTGTTTTACCTCGCACAAAAATTGAGGCCCGACTAGGGCTTAAGAACGACTTGCGCGATGCCATGACTTCTACTGAAAACGGAAACAAACTATTAGCGTCCTTGGACATTAAAAGCCAAGCCGACAAAGAGGTTTTCTTGATTTTTTCGGTTATGATTAGCTTTGATAAATCCCCCCGCGATTTAGAAGAGACCATTTATAACGAAGTTCAAGAATTCTGTGAAGAAAACGGTCCTAAACACATAGCAGACGCAGCCCTATCTTCTCTAAGCCTGATCAACGTCGGCTGGAGATCAGTTATGTATCCCGAGTATGGTTATGGTATTGCAGCTCACGAATTGGGACATGTTATATCAGCAGCAGATCCAGAGGCCACCGCATCGACTAAATATTGTTTAGCCGAAAACAAGGGTCAAGTTGCGGCAACAACCGAGGAAGATTTTGCTGACAATTTCGCGATGAAAATGCTGGAACTTTCGAAAGCAACAGATAACCGTAACTACGGCTGCTTACTTCTACGCCAAGCTGATCGCCAGTATTCTAATTTAACTATGGGAATTGATCCAGACATTCCTGATGATTCCCATTCCAGCGGATTCTACCGATTGATAGCATTGGGAACCCACTTGGACAATCTAACGCCCACCTGTCAGAAAATTAAAGAAACAACATCTGAAGGCCAACTTCTAAAAAATTGCTGGAAATACTAAAAACTTCGTCAATACGGGGTATTGGTAGGATGCATTTATTTCGTCAGCTCTAAATTTTCTAAGTAGCGAAGGCAGGACTTCACTTCGACACCGTCATCGTTCGAAAATTCATGTTTTATATTCTTAACCAGTTGAAGCTTTCTGCAAGATTTGAAGAAAGCTTCAAATGATTTAAAATTACTCGAAACTGCATTATCGCTTAATTTAACTTCTATTAAGTGGGTGGGCTGCTTATCTTTTAAAATTAGAAAATCAATTTCTTTATGATTTCTAAGCTTAGCAAATTGTAAATCAAGGTCTTTTCCATCAACGTCAGACAAATAGTCGATTTCTTTCTTCAATGAAATCGCAACCAGATTTTCTAACTTACACGATTCATCGCCGCGCACTCTTGCTGTGTCGTAAAAATAGTATTTGCCTGACTTTTTGATCGCTTTAGCAATATTTTTTGAATATGGATTTACTCTAAAAACAATGAAAAGATTCTCCAATGATTTAAGCCATTTCTTCACCGTTTTTTCGTCTTTTTGCAAATCTTCAGCTAGTGCATTTACAGAAATTGTCGAACCTACCCGCTGAGCTAATAATTCAATCAGCACTTCCAATGAATCGATATCTTTGATGTTTTCTACCGACATCATATCTTGGCGTAAAATCAAATCCGCGTGGGTCTTTCTCCACTTTCCATAAAATTTTTCAGTCCCTTCGTAAAAGGGCTCGGGAAACCCACTAACTGAAAGAAGTTTCTTGTAATTATTTTCAACGGTATTTGTTTTTTTTAATTCTTTTAAATCTAAAGGATGCATTCTATAAGAAAAGAACCGACCCGCTAATGAATCTCCCATTTTTTTCGATATATCTAAACGAGCACTTCCGGTTACCAACATGTGCTGTTTTTTCAAGTGCCCATTATCAAAGTGACCCTTTAACCAAAGCTTCCAGTTTTTCATTTTGTGGATCTCATCAAAAATCACTAAATCCGTAGTCTTATCCCATTCATTTTTAAGAAAAACATTTATGAATTCTTTAATATCATAGTTATAATAAGAATAGTTTGCGGCTAAACTTTTTGACAAGGTAGTCTTTCCGACTTGTCGCGGTCCAGACAGCAAAATGATTTTTGTTTTTGCGTACTCTAAAAGATGCTGCGACAAATAGCGCGATTTACCCATGAAGACATTTTCGGACTATTATCCGAATTTGTCAAGACATTTTCGGGCGAAAATCCGAAAATGTCTATTTTGTGAAATGGGTCCCTGTAAGCGTAGTCCCGATGCCATTAATCAAAGAGCCAGCTGGGCTTCAAAAGGTTCTTGGATCGAATACCATTGGTACCCCAGTTTCATTTCTTTGGTGATCACGTGAGTCAATTGATTGAGCAGAAAGTCTTGAAAGTTTACGTCGATTATAGAATCCTAGCAAAGATCTTTTCGAAGGAGTGAGCTATGCGATTCTTCATTATGAGTCTAATTTTTATAAGTCCTTTTTTTGCACAGGCGGCTTTTTTATCATGTAACTGGGACCGCGAGATTAAAGTGTTTTATGATAAAGGCACTAAAGTCGTTTACAAAAAAAATGCTGCAAGTCTTCCCACAAAAGAAGTTTTGTCGAATAATGTTCATTGTATGTCCGAATACAGTGGTTCAATCGCAAAAAGCACAACACCGTGGTCTAACGGCGGCGAAAATACACGATACACCCTTGCTACCTTAGATAACGGTGGTAACGAATGGACAGGCTATGCTCAATTTTTGGATCGTGGAGATGGCACAGCTTTCTTTTCTTGCAACTCTCCGCTTGTGGGGCGAATCGAATTTCATTTAACTAACTGCTCGATGGTTGATAAACTAGAGCCTTAACTAGCTGGATCAAAACCTGGAGTGCGCCCCGTTGATCAGACACTGTAGCCCCAAAGGGTTTGAACAGGTCGGTCGGCGGGTTTAAGATTGAGTACTTCATTTTCGAACTCACTAGG
>JAYTJV010000069.1:0-3992 GCA_043730825.1 Pseudobdellovibrionaceae bacterium | reverse complement strand
ACAGTCACGTCGCAGTTTTACCATTTTTTGCGTTATTCGTTTCTGTTCCTTTGGTGAATAAGATTTTTGAAACGCCCCCAAGTCCAGAATATAATCGATTCCTAGCTCAAGGTTCCCTTCATACGTTGGTGTTTTGTATGCTGTTGGTTGTGGGATTTACTCTATTATGAAATTTTATTACTCGCTTTATGAATTGATGCCTAAGAAGTTAAAACCAATGGATCCTCAACCTATTGCGCGTAAAGGTGCCTTACTAAAAGTTGAATGGGCTGATAATAAAATTGGTTTTGCTGATATTCATCCCTGGCCCGAATTTGGTGATTTGGAAGTAGAAGAAAATTTAGCACTTCTTCGACAAATGAAGCTGACTCCAATTGTTGAGCAAGCCATTTGGTTAGCTTCAATTGATGCCAAAGGCAGACAAGATAGAGTTAACCTTTACGACAGCCAGCCTCTTCTAAAAAACAATGCGCTATTATTGCGAATTAATTCTGGAACAGTCGAAATTTTAGATCCGGTTGTAAAAGCAGGATTTTCTAAAGTGAAAGTAAAAGTCGGTATCGAGCCTGATGATGAAATTGAAATGATGAATCGCGCAGCGCTGACTCATAATGTGAAAATCCGAATGGATTTTAACTGCCGTTTAAGCTGGAACTCGTTTGAAAAGTATGTGAATGGATTAACTCCGCAAGCTAAAAGACAAATTGAATATTTCGAAGATCCATTTCCGTATGATGCCGCTATGTGGAAGGAAGCTCGGAAATTAATTCCACTCGCTATTGATTGGGAGCTCAAAAAAATTCCAATTGATCAGGTTGATCCCCTCGAGGCCGATGTCTTAGTCGTAAAGCCTACTCATGATGACGTGAACGCCAGAGTTGAGCAGTGCCAAAAATGGAATAAGAAAATGACCATTACAAGTCATATGGGTCATCCCTTAGGCGTTATGCAGACAGCTTATGTGGCTCAGGATTTAGCTAAACGTTTTCCAGATATGATGTTAGAACCCGGTTGTTTAACATTTGATGTTTATGAACCAACTGAATTTAATTCTCTCTTGAATGTGACCGGCCCGTTTATAAGAAAAATTGGCGGCTGGGGAATTGGATTCGATTTCGTATTAAAGAGTCAAAAGTGGAATCAACTGAAGACACAATAATCGATTATATCGATTGGACTACTGAGGATAACGCACTCTTTTTAAATCATCGTTTCAATGACGAGATTCAGTCTCACTATTATAAAATTTTTAAAGAAACGACCTACAGACACGGGATAAAATCCCACGTGGCATTTTTAACTTCCGGAACTACAGTCACAGATCAAAAATCTTACAAAATGGTTTTTATCTCGAAAGAGGCTTTTTTAGTTTCAGCCAAGTCAGTTACAAAAACACTTTTAGTTAATAAGAATGATATCTGGGCACAATGTTTGCCTAGGTTTCATGTGGGCGGTTTAGCTGTTGAAGCGAGAAGCCATGTTGTTGGATTCAAAGTTGAGAGGTTTGATCAGCCATGGGACGCTCTCGAATTTTCCAGATTTATAGTAAAAACAAAATCGACCTGGTCATCATTGGTTCCGACTCAGATTTATGATTTAGTTAAAAATGATATCGCAAACCCACTTCCGAAAAGTTTCAGAATTCTTGTGGGTGGTGCAAGAATATCGCCGGGATTATTAAAGCAGGCCCAAGACTTAAAATGGAATTTGCTTCCAAGCTACGGGATGACCGAAGCTAGCTCTACTATTGCACTAATCGAAAACGAAAATTTAAAAAATTTTCCGCATGTCATTCTTGATGTAATTGATGGCAAATTAGCTATTCGAACCAAAAGTTTATTTTCTTTTTATGCTCAAGTTGTGAAGGGTCAGATTGAAATCACTAAACCTAAAATAAAAGATGGGTTTTTTATTACTGAAGATTCTGCCTCAAAGCTGCAGCAGGGAATTATGCTTCTTGGGCGGACTCAAGACATAGTTAAAATTTCTGGTGAACTTGTTTCCCTGCCTAGGCTTCGCGACATTTGGTTTCAGCTTGGGAAGATTGAACGGGCTCATTCATACTACTTAATTGCGGCGCCTGATCCAAGACTTGAAAACAAAGTCGTTTTGGTAATTCAAAAGGATTTATTGAACAATGACAAAGTAAAGCCAGCTAATTATCAATTAGGTGTCGCTATGAAAGAATCTCTGGGCGAATACCAGGCTCAGGTGTTACCTTTCGAAAAGGTTAGGGGAGTATTTGTCGTGGATCATATTCCTCGAACAGAGCTAGGTAAGGTGCAAGAAAAAGTTTTACTCGATATGATCCAGAAAGGTACGGCTCATGAAATCGGAGAACACAAGTTGGAATAAGGCCGGTATTTTCATTTGTACTAAATGTATGAAGGGCACCGACATAGCCGACAATTTAAAGACCCAGTGGAAAATTCAATTGAAAGAATTGGGCCTCGGCTCTGAAGTTCGCGTGATGACCTCAAGTTGTTTGAATGAATGTCCGGAGGACGCGCAAGCCATTTTGATCTCTGAGGTTAATGGCCACCAAGAAATTATCGTGTGCAAACCTAAAAAAGATGCTGACGAAGTATTCGAAAAGATCCTTAAACTCGCTAAGGGCCCTTAAAAAGTAATGAAAATTTTAATTAGTTTTACTTCTTCGAGTTGATCAAATTTCCCAAAGCTTTATTGCATTCTGAGTAACCATCAAGACGATTATTTGAGTAAATAACATCAGTGGCTAATTTCCGAATTACATGACGATCGGTCCCAAAATCAATTTTATTTTCCAACAAAGCAGAAATAAGGCCAGAAGGGTTTGAAAGTTGATATTTCTCTGCCATGCTTAGCAGCTGTTTAGCCGAAGAGACGTTGAGGTTATAAGCTTTAGAATACTCACTTAAGAATTTTTCGATTTCAGCTCGATCATTTTTTTTGATCGCGGCGATCTTGTAGGAATCGCATGTATAATTCTCATCGATTTCCATCGCATTTTGATTAGATTTCGCCAGCGCGGCAGTTGATAAAACACTAGTCAGAACAAAAAAACCTATGAGCTTTTTCACAAGCGATCCTTTACACATAATTTGTTGACGACACTTTTAGTATTTTCCTATTCACCAACAGGAAAGTCCTCAATGGGTCGATGCATAGGAGATGCCATCGATTACCTACGACTATCTCAAATTTGCTCATGATAGGCTGTCTATTCATTCAACAGCTGCTAAAAAATAGCCCTGCGAATACCCCTCTCGAGATTTAGAGAACTTAGATTTTTTTAAATAGCCTAAGTTCGTTCTTTCAAAAGCTGAGTTTCTGAATGAGCTTGTTCGTTCAATATTTTTTGAATCTCTTCAGCCGTGTGCAGTTTGCCTTTTCCGATTCCTGGGCAAAAAGCTTTAACTTCCTTAGTCCAAGTTTTCGCGTTCATGACCTCTGGCCAAAATGGCCAAGTCCGGCACTGGATGGGCCTTGCCTGGTAAACTCCGCATCTGTTTTTATCTTTCAAAAATACACAGTCTGTACGACTTGATTCTTCTTTTAGGTGATAGACGCCGCTTTTTTGATCGCAATATTGTTTGGTGAACTCTCGTAAAGTGAGCTTGAGATGTTCAGCCATATTTTTTCGATCATCGCGAGTTAAGAAGACAAAACCGTATTCGCCTCTTGATAGGCAGCAGTTGCCAGAACCTTGGCATTCGAACTTAATACCCTCAGCCCACCATTTACCTGCGCCTGCGGCCTTGCTTGCTATATTGAGCTTTTCTGGAGTGACTGTTGCTTTGGCGGTAGCTTCAACTGTAGCTTTGATTTTGGGGCGATTGTTCATAGCTTTTTATCCCAGCATTTTGATGCACCGTCACTGGTAATGTACCTGTCACCTTCCCTTGACAGATTGCGAAAATCGCCTCAAATTCGGTTTCTTGTGAAAAATCTAAAAATATACTCAGAACAAGATTTTCCTAAATATTTACCCAGACTTAATTCACTTTATG
>JAYTJV010000068.1:0-3994 GCA_043730825.1 Pseudobdellovibrionaceae bacterium | reverse complement strand
TATCCAGAATTAAAACAGCGTGAAGCTCACGTTGTTAAAACAATTCATGAAGAAGAGTCCAGATTTCTTTCAACTCTTGATCAGGGAACTGAAATTCTCGAATCAGAATTAAAGCGTTTATCTAATAAAGGACAAAAGACAGTTCCGGGCGAAGTACTTTTCAAGCTTTATGACACTTACGGTTTCCCTGTGGATTTAACTCGGCTTATGGCGGAGGAGAAAAGCTTTATTGTTGATGAAAAATCTTTCGAAACTGAAATGGAAAAAGCTCGTGTTAGATCTCAAGCTTCTTGGAAGGGCAAAAGTATCGAGGCTTCCGAAGCCCACTTGATTACTTGGTCACAAGAAGTTTCTAAATCTCAAAAGCCGACGAAGTTTGTTGGTTACGAATTACTTCAATCAACTTCTAAAATTTTGGGCCTTTCAGACGGTCAAAAGCCTGTTAGCGAAATTCAAGAAGGACAAACAGGAATCGTGGTTCTTGATAGCTCACCATTTTATGCTGAAGGTGGCGGCCAAGTTGGCGACACTGGAGAATTTAAAAAACAAGGTGGCGTGGCAGACGTTAAAAACTGTCTTAAGAAAAATGACGTTCATTTACATTTCGTCCAGGTTTCCAGCGGTTCACTCAAAGCGGGTGACGTTGTCACTGCTTCAGTTAATAGCAAGGTCAGACGAAATACTCAGGCGCATCACTCGGCGACACACTTGATGCACTCAGCACTTAGACAAGTTTTAGGCGCGCACGTGACTCAAGCAGGTTCATTAGTTGATCCAGACCGTCTTCGTTTTGACTTTACTCACCATCAGCCTGTTAGTACTTCAGAAATCACAAAAATTGAAAGTCTTGTGAATGACGAGATTGGGAAAAGTCATGAACTTGCACCACAATTGATGAAGCATGAAGATGCGATTAAATCAGGTGCGATGGCTTTATTCGGCGAAAAGTACGGCGATGAAGTCCGTGTTATGAAAATGGGAGATTTCTCGAGCGAACTCTGTGGAGGCACCCACGTTCGAAACACCGCTGAAATCAGAATGTTTAAAGTTGTTTCCGAAAGCGGAGTCAGTGCCGGCGTTCGCCGTATCGAAGCCATCACAGGCGACGTCGCAATCAATTTCGCACTTTCATCGATTAAAGAATTAGACGAAGTTTTAGAAGTAGAAAATTTACCGAAATCTTATACTTATATTTCAAATAGAACTGAAACTGCGCAAACAGCTGCTCAACATATTTTGCAATTGAAAGCACAGATAGCAGAAAAAGAAAAAGAGATCAAAAAACTAAAAGGCTCCGCAATTTCTGTGGATGATCTTGTGGGTAAAGCAACTAAGATGGGTTCAATAAATGTCGTCGCTGCACAAGTCGATCTAGAAGACCGCGACGTCCTTGCGCAAGTTTCTGACCAGGTGAAAAACAAACTCCAAAGTGGAATCGTTGTTCTTTTAGGAAAAGGCGATTCAACCACTCCCCTACTGGTAAGCGTATCAAAAGATTTATCGGGAAAAATCAAGGCGGGCGATATTTTGAAAGAGCTTGCAATCGTCATGGGTGGTAAAGGTGGAGGCCGACCAGATTTCGCTCAAGGCGCAGTCCCAAATCCAAAAGCGTGGGAACAAGCTCAAGTAAAACTGAAAGAGATTTGCAATTTGTAAGCTATTGCTTCTTTTTGTTCTTTTTTTCTTCAAGCTTAAGATACTCTTCTGAGTCTAAATTTTCACAGCGACCATAAATCCTTGAGTAACATCCTCTTTTTGTTCTTATTTGATCAAACTTAAAGTAGCGTACGACTTTTCCGTTTAATAATTTTTGATCATAGATTCGGTAACCACCCACACAAACGTGAAGAACGTCTTGAGATAATTTAGTCCACTGTTTTACTAGTTCCTTGCAACCATCAATTTCGATACCTTGTGCCCAACTATAAATATGCTGTTGATTATTCAAATTGAGATGAATCTCCGATTCTCCGAAATGTTCAATTGGTTCAACATCAGTAGGACCAAAGTCATTGCATACAAATTTAATGTTTTTTCGTTCAACACAAACCCAAGATGCATGGTTCGTGACCTCGTTACCGACCGGGGGATCGAACTCTTCAAAGTAAAACTGAACATCTTTTTCATTTAAAACATCATAACTATTAGATAATATATTAATTGGGTATTTTCTTTGCAATTCAGTTTTAGAAATGCTCGTACAAGCGAATAAAAAGAAAGCCATGAGTATTAAAGTTATTTTTGGCATTTTTTAAGAACTTCATAATGTTCGTAAATATTGGTCATACCCGAGTATTTTCCATTTGGATTCTTTAGATAATCTTTCCAGTAACCTTTATAATTAATAATTGTTTCTTTCCAACTTGCCTCACGCCCAAGTATTTTTGAGGTAAGATACCTTTTATGAAAAAGCCATCTAATTCCAGCATAAATATTAGCACTCGGATCCATAATTTCATTTTTCGAAAGTTTGATTATGTGATTAGCCAATTCTCCTTTTGGGTTATTTAATATCTTTATAGTTTGATCAGTTATTTGCATCAACCCCCGAGCCTTATCTTTCTTCATGCGAGGAATATTGGTAATTGCATCTTGTTTAAAGCCAGATTCTGAGGCAATTAACGCTTTAACAAAATCGGGGTCTAAATTTTCTTTTGGCTTGAAAACTTCATTCCAGTAATCGGTCCAGCCGGCTATTAGCTCATCGTATGCCCGACCGTTCTTTTTTTTTGTTTTAAAGCCAAGATCGATTGGGCACGGTCTATTCTTTATATTCGTAAAATATTTTTCGGATATCCTACGTATTTCATCAACTACAATTTGATCCTTTTTAGTAGGATTAGGCCGGCAGTAACCATCCACTATTGTAAAGCCGTTGGGATTTTTATTGGAAGTCTGCACTTGTCGTGGATGGGTTTTAACCCAGTGATTGCCTAATGGACAAGATCTCCAAGGATGAATGGGTGGATTCAGTTTTTTAAGGTCTTCATTTTTCTTTTCACTTAAAAGCTGCTTTGACAGAATATTAAAATTCTTTAAAATTTTCTTTTTAGCAATATAAGCTAGTTTTTTACGCCTTAAAACTTTAGGGAATTCTTTTTGAATCGCGCGTTCCATAAGTTTCAACGCATCTAGTTTTCTATTTCCCATTTATTTCGCCTTTTAATAACTTCTTAATGAATGAACTTTTATTCATTTCATCTAAGTTATCAAAATCACTCATGCTTATTATTCTTTTTGGAATATTCGATGAGTTATCAAATATATGCCAGTCATTACTTAAATCTCGATACAAATTCCAAAAATTTTCAAAAACACGGGGGTGTCTTCTTAATACAGCTTCTTTAGGAATATTATGCCCGCCTTGTTCGACGCGTTTTTTTATTCTATTTAAATTTTGGGATATTTTCTTAAGCATAAGAAAATAGATCTCAATTTCATATCCTTGTTCTTTCGCATTTCTTAAGATTGGATACCAGGTTCTTCCCGATAAAGTTGACTCAAAGCTTAGACTTTCACCATTTTTAATACGGTTTTTTACTTCTGAGATCAAAACTCGTCCCGCTTGGAAGGATGCTTTTTTAAAATCAATAGATGATATACCCGACGCGATTAGATCCGGATTTAAAAATACAGGCATTTCTAGAGTGCGAATGAGATATGATTCTGCGAAAGTAGTTTTTCCACTTCCATTAGGGCCTGCCACAATATTAATTTTTTTTATCATAGCGTTATTATATGCAAACACTATGATTGAGCAAAGAACTTTTGAAATGAGTGCTAGAAAAGAATAGCGGCTGGAAGCTTACTCGCTACTTACTTTACTTGAGATACGTCTCTAAAGTCGCAAGACCATTCGTCCCAGCGGCTGACGACATCTCTTAATATTCCTCGAAGCAGCATTCCGTCCTGACCACAAAGATCGACATCCTTGTGACAGCTAGAAAATGCCTCGCCTACTTTGATGCTCTTATCAGCCCAGTGAAGTTCACTG
>JAYTJV010000067.1:0-153858 GCA_043730825.1 Pseudobdellovibrionaceae bacterium | reverse complement strand
TAAAAGGCATCGCGGTTTCTGCTGCGACTGCAAATAATCAGATCATGATCTATGACGGCACAGCTTGGGTGAATAATATTTTATCTGGTGATGCAACTTTAGCTAATACAGGAGCTCTTACTTTAGCTTCGACTGTAACAGCTGGTGCTGTTGGTTCTGCTTCTGCAGTTCCAACAATTAACTATGATGCAAAAGGAAGAATCACTTCGACATCTTCTGCTGCTTATCAAGACGCAACAGCTGCTGTAAAAGGTGTTGTTCAAGTTGGAACTAACTTATCTGTGGCGGGCGGCGTAATTTCATTATCAAACGCGAACGCGATAGCTGCAATTGGTTACACTCCAGTGAATAAAGCTGGCGACACAATGGGTGGAACTTTTGGTCTCTTCCAAACTGCTGCGGATCCTTCAACTGCTGGATGGAATGCGACTCAAAAAGGTTTTACTTGGTTCAACACAACTTCAAACTCAGTTAAGTATTGGGATGGATCTGCTATCCAAGCTTTGGGAGTTTCTGGCGCTGGCTTAACTTCACTTGGTGGCCAAGTGGGTTCAACTCAAACTTTTGCAAACGCTGCGACTGGCACTGCACCCGCCTTTTCTTCTGCATCCAATGTTCATACGCTTAATATTCCTCTTGCTTCAGGTGCTGGAGTCACTTCAGGTACAATTTCTAAAACTGAATATGATTCTTTTGTGGCGAAATTGACTTCACCGCTGACTACTAAAGGTGATTTACTTTCACGTGATGGAACAACTCACGTTCGTTTACCAGTTGGAACAAATGGACAAGTTCTATCTGCTAATTCCGCAATCGCGTCAGGCTTAGAGTGGATTACTCCAACTACTGGTGATATTACTGATGTTGTTGCGGGTGCTGGTCTTACTGGTGGCGCTGCTTCAGGAAGTGCAACAGTTGATGTAGTAGCAGGAACTGGTATCGTTGTTAATGCAAATGATGTTGCAGTAGACGTCGGAACGACAGTTGGAAAAATTGTTCAAGTTCAAGCTGGTGGAAAATTACCAGTTCTTGATGGTTCTGATTTAACTAACTTAGACGCTGGTGATATCGCAACTGGTACTTTACCAATCGCTCGTGGTGGTACGGGACAAGTCACAGCTAACGCTGCAATCAATGCTTTGTTACCGGCTCAAGCAACTAACTCTGGAAAAGTTTTATCAACGAATGGAACTGATACTTCTTGGATCGCAGCTGCATTGGGAACTGTAACAAACGTCACTTCGACTAATAGTTACATCACTGTTGCAAATGGTGGAACTACTCCTGCAATCACAGCGGTGGTTGGAACTGCGGCTAATACTCTAGCTGCTGGTGATGATGCAAGAATTGTTGGCGCACTTCAAACTTCGGCATATAACGCTGATCTTTTACCTGCTGCTTCTTGCACTTCTGTGCAAAAACCTTCTTGGAATACAGTTTCTGATGCTTGGGAATGTCTTGCAATTGGAACTGTTGCAAACGCAACTTCCGCTGTTAACTTTACTGGCTCACTTGTTGGTGATGTATCGGGAACGCAAGGCGCGACTGTTGTTGAAAAAATTAGAGGTGTTAACGTTGTTGCAACAGCCCCTACTTCAGGACAAGTCTTAAAATTTGATGGTACTAACTACGTTCCTTCATCTGATTCTGGCTTATCTGCTGCTATCACTTCTTTAGGTGGCCAAACGGGATCAACACAAACTTTTGCTGCTGGTTCGGCAGGAAACTCTCCTGCGATTTCTTCCGCTGCAAACGTGCATACTTTAAATGTTCCGCTTGCTTCTGCTGGAGCTTCGGTTACTTCAGGAACTATTTCAAATACTGATTACGCTTCTTTCGTAGCTAAGCTCACTTCGCCTTTAACAACTAAGGGTGACTTGTTATCCCGCGATGGAACATCTCATGTTCGACTTCCTGCTGGAACAAATGGACAAGTACTCTCTGCGAATTCAGCTCAGGCTAGTGGTCTTGAGTGGGTTACTCTCACTTCAGGTGATATCACTGACGTTGTCGCAGGTGCAGGTTTAACTGGTGGTGCCGCTTCTGGTTCTGCAACGGTTGATGTTGTGGCGGGGGCTGGTATCGTTGTTAACGCAAATGACGTAGCAGTAGACGTCGGAACGACAGTTGGAAAAATTGTTCAAGTTCAAACTGGCGGAAAACTTCCAGTTCTTGATGGTTCTGATTTAACTAATCTTGATGCTGGTGATATCACAGCAGGAACCTTACCAATCGCTCGTGGTGGTACTGGTCAAGTGACTGCGAACGCGGCACTCAATGCGTTTCTTCCTACGCAAGGTTCAAATGCTGGAAAAGTTTTATCTACGGATGGAACAAATACTTCTTGGATCGCGGCAGGTGCTGGAACGGTTACAAATGTGTCTTCTGCGAATAGCTATATCACTGTCACAAACGGTGGCACGGCTCCTGCGATCACGGCTGTTGTTGGCACTGCTGCAAATACTTTAGCTGCCGGCGATGATGCTCGTATTACTGGAGCACTTCAGACTTCAGTTTATGATGCAGATGTTTTACCGGCTGCTTCTTGTACTGCTGTACAAACTTCGTATTGGAGTTCAGTTAGTGGCACTTGGGCTTGTCAGAATATTAACGTGACTACTGCAGGCAGCGGTTTTTTTAAAGAAAATGGTAATAGCTTCGGCGCAGCAGCAACAATCGGAACAAACGATGCATTTGCTTTAAACTTTGAGACTGGTGGCACAACAAAGATGACTGTTTTGAATAGCGGAAACGTGGGCATCGGTACGACTACTCCGGGCGAAAAACTAGATGTTTCAGGTACGGCCCGCCTACTCGCTTCAGTCGAAACAGCTCCTGCGGTAGTGGGCTCAGCAACGGCGTATACAATTCCGGACATAACCCGAAATAATCGTAGAATTCAGATCAACAACAACACGACGCTGACACTTCCTCTGCTTACCTCGTTGTCAGCAAACGATGTTTTCACACTTACGATTATATTAACACAAGATGGAATTGGCGGAAATACAGTTACATGGGCTGGAAATGGCAACACGATCAAGTGGGATGGTGGCACGGCTCCAGTTATTGCGAATGGGCCAAACCAAGAGACAATTGTTCAATTCACAGCGATCGGTGGAACAACAACTTGGTACGCTTCCATGGTTTGGAGAGAAAACTAATTCCCCATGAAAAAAAGATTTTTTGCGATACTATTTGCTCTCATTTTTATTCATGTCGAAGCTTCTGCATGGACGAACGTTCGCGTGCGAAAGCCAAGACGTTTTACGGTTGTCATTTTGACGAGCGGTACAAGCTGGACAGTCCCCACTAACTGGAATAGTTCAAACAATATCATCGAATGCGTTGGCGCCGGTGGAGCCGGAAAATCGAATGGTGCGACCGGCGGTGGTGGTGGTGGCGGGGGCGGGGCTTATGCGAAAATATCAAATTTGGCACTTATCACTTCTGACACTGTAGCTTATTCGATAGGACTTGGAGGTACTGGGAACGGTGGAGATTCTTTCTTACAAAAAAATGCTGTCACTGTTGTTCTAGCAAAAGGTGGCTTGGGCGGTGGAACCGGAACTGCCGGAGGCACAGGCGGAACGGCTGCAGCTAGTACGGGGACAGTGAAGTTTTCGGGAGGAACCGGCGGAACAATAGCTGGCGCTTCCGGTGCGGCCGGTGGTGGCGGAGCCGGCGGGCCCAATGGCAACGGAGGCAACGGCGCCACTACTTCTACCGGGAACGGTGGCGGTGGCGGCGGTCATGGCGGTGGTACAGCCGGTGTCGCGGGAGGCGTTGGCGGAAATAATTATCTTGGCTCTGGAAGTGGAGCTGTTTCAACGGCTGGAACCAGAGGCGGCGGCGGTGGCGGCGGCGTCGATCGAAGTACCAATGGTGGCGCTGGAGGCCCAGGAACAGACGTTGCACCAAATTTAAATGGCGGCGGTGGCGGCGGCGGCGGTGGCGGGCGCGAACGAAATGGCGGCACCGGCGGACTTTACGGTGGCGGCGGTGGAGGGCGAGGCCGTGATCTCGGAGCAATCGGTAACGGCGCTCAAGGCGTTTGCGTGATTAGATATGTGCCCTTGTAGAATGCACCGAATTTTCGATTTTGATTTCCAACTAAAACAGAGTATCTAGAGCTAAACTTTCTCCTGATGAGAAATAATCTCGTAGAAGTTCTCAGCCAAAATTTTTGCATCCCCTTGCGCTTTGTAATAAAAAATTAAATCAGATTCGTAGTGAAATTCTTTAACGTGAACCCGAACAAGACGACCTGATCTGACCTGCTTCTTCACCGAATGCGCAGGTAACCAACCCCAACCTAAACCTGATTCAATCACTCTTTTTAAAGTCCCAACGTTTGAGCTTTCAAATACCACATCGTACCGAGCGTTTTTTTCTTTCATAAAGTTGAGTAACTTTTCATGGAAGGCTGGATACTCATCGCTAAAAAGAACAAGTGGATATTTTTTGATTTGGATCATGTCGATTTCGTGAGCCGTATCAACTTGGCTACCGCTTCCAACAAGCCACATTTCTTCTTTCAATAAAAACTTATGTGCGACACCTTCGAGCGAAGAATTAAATTCTTTTTGCACATCTGGTAAAATCAAAATATCAAGCGAACCCTTTTTGAAAAGCTTGATAAGCTCTTCCCCTTTTTCGTATTGGACCTTGACTGACAAATCAGGATTGAACTTTAGAAGTCGGCTCATGATCGGAGACATCAAGTGAAGACCCAAAGAATTCAGAGTTCCAATTCTTAAAGTCCCCTGCATATCAGCACCCATTGAACGGATGGCAATTTCAGCTAAGCTCACCAGCTGCAAAATTCGTTTTGCATGTTCGTAAAGGATTTCACCTTGAGGAGTTGATTTGATTTGCCGAACTCCGCGAACAAGAAGATCAACACCGAGTGCTTCTTCTAAATTTCGAATTTGTTGTGACACCGCGGGCTGAGTCAAAAATAGTTTATCAGCGGCGGCTGTCATACTGCCCTCAGATAGAACTGTGACGAAAGTCGAGAGCTGTTGCAAATTCAACATGACGGTATCCTCCAATGTCTTATAAGATCATAAAAGAAACTTATAGGAAAACACCATGAAAATAGTTAATTTTTTACTTCTATTCTGGGTCCTTTCATTCTCCACCTTGGTCCAGGGTAAAGTCTTTCGCAATGCTTACATCGCGTTTGAGATGCCAGACGAATGGAATTGCACTCTTGAACAGACAGAATGGGTTTGCAGATCAGCTAAACTTCCTGACATGAAGGAAGCCATTATCATCCTAACGGCCAAGGAAGTAGGCCCTACAGACTCGTTTCCGATGTATGAAAGCCACCTAAACATGCCTATTTCGGCAAATGCGCAGGCAACTGCTACTAAATCCAAAATGGTTTATAAAGCTAAATATGTTCAAATTAACAATCAGCAATGGCTAGATGGTTTGCATTTAGGGAGTGAAGTTCCAAACTACTTCACTCGCTATATGGCCACTATCAAAAGTAAAATTGCAGTTCTGGTTACTTTTTCAGCTCACGAAAAGTATTACTCGAAATACAGCACAATGTTTCACAACGCGATCATGAGCATGAGAGTCATCGCCTCCCAAAGCATCAGTGCTCGACCCGAATTAGGACCCTTACGTCCCGGCAGTGAAACGATTGGACAAACAATCAACTCGGCTATGCCGGCGGATATGTACAGCAGCAATGACGAGAAAAAAGGTGGGAACATGACAATGATTCTTGGCCTACTCCTGATATTGGGCGCAGGCCTTGGCTACTTCTTCTATAAAAAGAAAAACAAATAAACGGTTTTATTCGATAACTAAAAAACAAAAGGCCGTTTTCAGTTAAGAAAACGGCCTTTTTTATAACCATAAAAATTAAACAATACTATTTTCCGTCAACAGACTCTTTTACATCAACAGCTTTATCTTTAACTGTGCTGCCGCCTTCTTCCATTCTGTTTCCAGCTTTTTGAGCTAAACATTTTGCATCGCTCTTCATACAAACAGCTTCTTGAACGCGGTTTGCACCTTTTTTAAGCCCACGCTTGGCGTCTTTAGCAGTTGAACTCACTTTTTCGCCTACTGTTTCTTCAGCGTGAGAGTAACTAACACCAGCCATTAAAAACAAACATAATACAGCTTTCATTCGTGTATCCTTTCGTATGCCGCTAGGCAGAGATATAGCCCAAACTATGTCGGACTTCATTTTTGAGTCTATTATTTATAAAAGATTCTGCTAAAACACAGATTTGCAAAGACTAAGATCCCCCTAAATGAGATTTAGTTGTGAAACAATTCAAACGCAAAAGTGCGATTTAAGTTTTTGAGCTTTAGAACAACGATCTGCTTAGGGTTTTTGCTACCGATCATTCGCCCAATTTTAATCTGAGTTTCTTCGTTAACCCATAAGGCTTCAGTATCATTTTTCATGTCAGAGCCTGCGAATACTGCAGCACCTTGCGCAATCAACTGCCGCTTATTTCCAGAATATTTCATAAGCTTATAAGTTCTTTCTTCAAGAACGATATTTTCTTTACCAATGAAAAGAACATACTTTTCACTTTTATTTCTCACGTCGATTCCCGTAACTTCAACTGAATCACTTGGAATCAGAGCAGCGGAACAAATTGTTGATGTTGCCATAACTGCCGCAAATATCATTTTGAATTGATTCATAAGTTCCTCTTCTATTCGTGAGATCGTATTTAGTGGCTAGAGGGGCATATTGTAAATAGAAGGTTTTTTGTCAGAAGAAATTACGATTTTGGTGCCCTTTAACGGCACTCCAAATGGGTTACCTTCGAGGGCAAGCATCGAATACGCTTATTTCTATTGTTGTCTGATAAACACGAAATTAATCGCTCTTTGTACTGTTGTGATTTTTTCTGCTGATTCGATTGAAATTGGCTGACCCACTTCTTGTGAAAGTGCTTCTCTAACAGCTTCATGTGCCTGGTGATCCATTTTAAGATCTTGCACAAACGACTTATTCTCTAGGATCTCTGAATCAGGTAAGCCTGTTTGATCCGCGATAATCTGCACGACACGAACTTTCACGTCATTATAAACCTGTGACTCCGTTCTTTTTGCAGCAGTCGCTGTTAATGAAATTAACATTAGACAAATAATGGCAACAATTTGTTTCATACTCTGATTCCTTTGTGAAGCTAGGTGCTTTCCATAGATATGAAGCAATTGAAGTGCCGTTGAATGATTTCTTACAGATCAATGTCTCACTACGAGAATGAAAATTTCAGAGGTGGTTGTAAAAGGCTTCTACGATTACTTGAATCCATTCCGCTTCTCCTTACTTCGCGGTTGATCTTCATAATGCCGTTCATCTGGTCGCTCATCTGGCTGCTCATTGCGGCTTGAGTTGCGACTGCTTTCTCGATCGCCTCTGTCGTCTTCATCATGATCTTCATCATTTATGAAATCCTGGCGACCGCTTCTTCTGCTATTTAACCTGAAGTCATCATCTTCCTGGTGAATATCGTAACCTTGTCCCCGACCGCTCGATCCAAAATGCTCTTCACCATAATTAAGATCTCGGCCACCGCGCGAGTTACGGTCATCGCGATCACGAGGTTCTTGTTTTTCACCACGGTTGGCTGCTGATCGACTACCAAAAGCTCCGCTATCGTAAGAACCATAACTTTGGTCGCCGTAATGTTCTCTTTTCGAACGACTTGGGCGCTGTTCATCTCGACGGCTAATAATATCTCTTTCACCCGGAGAAAATTTTCTTTCGTCTTCACGTTGACGTTCATTTTCTTCTTCAATACCTCGAGGTTTCTGTATATAACCCGATGAACGGCTGTCCTCTCTGAAATCACTTTCTTCATAATTTGAAAAACCGCGAACCAAATCGCGTGATTCCCTTGTCACGTTACTACCACTTTGACGGCCATAAATTTGTTCATCCCGATCGTCTTCGTCAAAGCTTCGATAGCCCGTGCTACGCGCGCCCTGAGTTGGGCGATTCCAACCTTCGGTAAAACTTCCACTTCGTCTATCATCCGAAGGATTATCGTCTGTCGAAAATTTACGACCCTCATTGTTAATTTCAGCAAATTTTTCACTCAATCTTTTGCCGCCGGCCTCAGCCGGCCGCGAGCGTACACCTGAGCCGGCCGCACCTGAGCCGGCCGCACCTGAGCCGGCCGCACCTGAGCCGGCCGCACCTGAGCCAACTTTATTCCCGCGAGGGGTTGATGAGGTTTTATTCGATTGTGCCATTTCATACTCCTTTGAAAGATTGTTAAACGAAATAAATTTTTTCGTTTAAATTTTATTGCAGCATGAGTTATCACGTTACGTTCTCAGACTCTGCAATCGAGAGGCCCACTCACATTAAAATAAGCTGATAACCGAAGAGGAAAAATTTGTAATCGCGGGGTATTTCTCCGTAGTTACGGGATGATTTTACTGTCAGCTCACCCCTACTGCTTTTTGCCATCGGTATGATATTCGCAGTTATTAAGTAATAGGATTAAAAACGAGGATTTTATATCAAAACCTCGTCAGGAGGATTTATGAATGCCGGTGGAACAGGTTCATCCGATGAAAATCATGAAGATGAAGCGCAGATTATTACAGATCAGGATCTGACAAATGAATCAGACATCACTGAACTTGATGAAAATTTAGGAGCGAAAAGTAACTCGCTAGATGATTTAGAAAATGAACCAGCAGATTTTATGCGTGGCGAAGTAGATGTTACTGAGCAGATGGAAAGAACAACTCGCGCTATGCAAGCTGTACTTAGGATAAAAGAGGGGTCACATGCCGAACGTAAATAGTGGTAATCAAGTCAGAAGAAATGGTCAACATACACGATCTGATATTAACAAAGTTCAGCGCCCTGCAAAAGCTCGCGATGATTTGGAAGCTTCTTTTGCAGGCGCCGAAAACAAAGGGCCTGTAAAAGATAAGAAGAAACATTCACTCCACAGTACGAACGTTAAAAGTCGAACACGCGGGGCGAATAGGAATAATAAAACTGAAAAGGTTGAAGAAACTGAAGAGTAGTTAAAATCGAGCGACCAGGGAAATCAATAAATCAAGATTGGTTTCCGTGGCGTCATCGGATAGTGATTTGTAGGCATAAGTATCTGTTGGGGCTGAACTGAATTTGTTAAGCCTAAATTGTTTGCCATAACTAAAGCTTTTATATACCAAACTTGGACCAATTCCAAAGTTTGAAGAAATTGGGAAAAGATAGCCAACTACTATTTCGCTTCCAGTTATATTCTTATTTTTAACAGTCAGATCACCGGTCGCTCCACTTTGATCAAAACCTTGTTCATGTACGGATTTTTTTCCAGATAGGTATGAGGTAAACATGAACCGCCAGTTGTTATGAAGATAGCCAACCGTTGCACCCATTTGAGAATTCTGGGTTTTTTCTTTTTTACCTTCATCACCGCCTACACGATTACTTCTTTTCGTCGTAAGTGTGTAGGAATTTGAAGTTAAGCCCACGAACCAAGCTCCGCCAAAGACGTAACCTAATGTTGTTTTTGAATCAAAACCTGAGCCAGTTTCTTTTGCTGCCCCTGCGTTTCCCGCATTTCTGGTATTCGTAACACCGACGACTAAAGGCATAAAAGTTTCTTCAAAATAAAAACCGCTAGCACCCATCTTCCCACTTTTCGATTGTGCAAAGGCTTGTGGAAAAATTAATAGAACA
Organism: Pseudobdellovibrionaceae bacterium; assembly: GCA_043730825.1. Taxonomy (GTDB): domain Bacteria; phylum Bdellovibrionota; class Bdellovibrionia; order Bdellovibrionales; family Bdellovibrionaceae. Next base: position 144,161 of record JAYTJV010000067.1, on the reverse strand, counting down.
GCGATCATGACAACGAAAAATTGTTTCATTTTGAAACTCCTGTTTATTTTTTCATTATAAAACATAACTAAATTAGCAGCTATCAGATTGAGACACTTTACAGCCTAGGCTTGTTCCAGACTGGGATAAATACGATTTGAACCAGCAACTGGACTTTTGTAGTGCTATCCTTTTCTAGAGATCATTAACTTTCTCCAAAATCTGTACGTTATGGCACGTCAGGAGGATTGATATGGCTACTCTAGCCGTGCGCGTTTTATCATCGAAGACTTTCATCACGACCGCAGTCGTTTTTACGCTATTGGCAATGCCGGTTAATTTGGCATCTGCACATTCAGCTCACGACGCTCAATCTAACAAACAGAGCAAGTCATATAGCCATTCGAATAAAAAATACGATGATACGTATCTTAAGAAGTGGGCTGCATATTTAAAAAAATGGAAACGAAATCCTGCGCAACAGGCACCGAGTGCGCAGATTCCTCCGGGCTACTGCCCGATCCCTTTCTCGAAGAAAGTGGATGCTGTCAAAGTTCAGGGACACCACATTTATTTAAACTTAAATGATTTAGCTTTTTTGAAAACTGCTGGATTTATTTTGCAAGATGCAGAGTTGGATCTAGTACTACAAGGAAAACATAAAGCTCAAGAGAGTATTGCAATTGCTTTGAATGGTTTGAAAGTTAGTTCGCCGGGCAAGATAAGACTGAATGACATTATCAGCTACATCGCAAATTCCGATACCAGTCATGCGAAATTTAAAATGCACGGCTTTATCTTAAATGGTGCAGAGCCATTTAATCGTTACTTAGTTCGTGTAAAGAAGAATCAGGGATTACTCAAAATTTCACTTTACGGTCGTCATTATAAGATTCTCTCTGCATCAATTATATTTAAAGGAATCGCTTACAACCCATGCGCAAATCCTCCACCTCCAGGACCGGGCCCTGCTCCGACTCCGACTCCGACTCCGACTCCGGTACCAGAGGACTTAACAAAATATGAAGTCAAAATTAATTCTACGAATCCAGTGGAGGCTCGTACAGCTTCTACAAACATGACGATCAGTTTTTCAAGCGTTAATGCTGACGGAACGTACTGGTGTTCACTTAACCAAGCTTCGTTTGAAAAATGTCAGTCACCTGTTTCTTATGCTGCTTTAGCAAACGGAGCACAGAACTTCCAAGTTTTCGCGACAACTCCAAAAGGTGTTGATGGCGCAAAAGCTTCTTACAATTGGACAGTTGACAACGTCCGCCCTGTTGTCACGATTACAAACGCAGCGCAACTTCCAACTTTGACAAATAATCCAAGCATTAGCTTTGACTTTATTTCTTCTAAATCAGGAAGTTCATTTAAGTGTAGTCTTGATGGCGCAGTTCTTTTTAGCTGTGATTCGCCAATGTTATATAATGTCACAACTGAAGGGCTTCATAAGTTTTCAGTTACAGCGATAGATTCTTTGGGAAACGTGAGTGGCGCTGCTGCGGAATTCCAATGGTCACTTGACCTATCTCCTCCGGTGGCAAGCTTCGTATCAGTGCTTCCAGCTGAAGAGTATAGCAGCAGTAATTCGAAATCTTTTGCGTTCGCTGCAAGTGAAACCTCAAATTTTGAGTGCTCACTTGATCAGGGAGCTTATTCCGTTTGCGCATCTCCAGTTAATTTAGGTTCAATACTTGAAGGCCAACATTTATTTTCAATCCGCGCAACCGACTTAGCAGGTAATAACGGTGCGGCCATCAGCTACTCTTGGACAACGGATTACACTGCACCTATCGTAAATTTGGGTGCTGTTATTCCAGCTGCTGGTTTGACTAACTCACGAAATGTTTCTGCCGAATTTTCTGCAAGCGAGCCAGGTGTATTGGTTTGCAAATTTAATGCTGGCGTAGAATCAAATTGCGTATCGCCTTTCCAAATGAGCGCACTCAGCGAAGGCTTAAATGAGTTAGTTGTTTACGCTATCGACCGTGCAGGCCAAAAAAGCGCTAGCGTGGCAGTTTCTTGGATGCTTGATTTGTCAGCTCCAATGATTAGCTTCGGCGCAATTCTGCCATCAAGTGCAAGTCGCATTAACGGCAGAGATTTAAGTTTGAGTATTAATGCAAATGAAAGCTTAAACTTGAGTGCTTCATTAAATGGTATTGCCGTGAATGTTACTAACAACGCAATTCAACTTTTAGCTCTTGCTGAAGGTTCATATCTGTTGGAAGTTTCAGGTGTTGATTTAGCTGGTAATAACTCAAACGTTATCAGCCACTCATTCAGCGTTGACTTGTCATCTCCAATTTTAAGCATCCTGACAGAAGGCGGCTTTCGGTCAACTCAAGACTATCGTCAATTTAATTTCTCGGCGAATGAAGCGGCTAGTTTTGAATGCTCGCTCGACGAAGCTGGCTTTATGCCATGCCAAAATCTGATTGCTTATTCAGGCTTATCAGATGGTAACCATACTTTCATCCTCCGCGGAAAAGATCTGGCTGGAAATATTGCATCTGAAAGCTATTCTTGGAGCCAAGATGCAACGGCACCGAATACATTGCAAAATCACGTGATTAATGGAACTTCGATTGTCATTAATTTAAGTTCTGCGGAACTAAACGTTTCTTTCCAGTGTTCACTTGATGGAGTTCCAATAGCTCCTTGTACCTCAAGTGTAACGTATTCAGAATTAGCAAGCGGGAATCACACGTTCCTTGCTCGAGCGGTGGATTCATTCGGAAATATCGATCAAGTAGGAGCAAGTTTTAACTTCGAAATCCTTTCGCCAATTCGGACGATCATCACCGGCGGAAACCCTCCTGGTGGACTTACAAGTATTAATTCGATGACGATTTCATTTACTGCGGATCAACCTGCTCAATCATTTATCTGTTCGCTTGATGGCGCTGCGTTTACGACGTGCGTTTCTGCGGTTACTTACAGTAATCTTAGCAACGGATCCCACACGGTGGTTGTTAAAGCTATTGATCAGTTTGGTAATGTAGATCCGATCGGCGATTCAAGAACTTGGAGAGTTGATTCTGTTGCTCCCATTGTTTCTGGTCTCAGCGCGACAGTCACAACTAACTCAATCACGGTTAATTGGACAACAAATGAACCTGCTACTGGCCGAGTAAATTATGGCATCAACACTTCACTTAATCAGAACTCGGCGGAAGTGATTACTTTAGATCTGGGTCACTCGATTAAAATAGTTGGCTTATCGTCCAACACAATTTATTCGATTCGCGTTTTAGGTCGGGATGAAGCTGGAAATAGTTACATCAGCCATACGATTACGGCTCGTACAAACCGCTAAACATCTATTAAAGAATGAACCAGAACCTGGCGATAATAAAATATGATTATCGCCAGGTTTTTTCGTTTTAGCATCCTGATGCTTCTTATTTTACTATCCTGGCCTTCGATTACTCACGCTCAGACCATTTTACCCTATGATAAATTCTTAAATTTGTCGGACGAGCAAAAAACATCTTATATTGAGATGATCCGAAACCTTGCCCTGGACCTCAGTCAAAATCCGAATCTGGTTGATGTGGTACAAACACCTGGTCGAAGATTATTTCTAGACCAGCTCTTTGAACAGGCCCTCACTTACTCACAGGCTGCGAGCAAAAATAGTTCGGATACTTTGTGTGCTCAAACTAACTTTAAAAACGTTTCGAATGATGACCTATTTGGCGATATGAGCCTAACTTTAAACTGTCGAGAAATTCAGTCAGACCGAAGCGAACCACTTTACTATAAGCCGGGCGTTGAAGGCAGAATCGAAGGCCTTTATGCAGAGCTTATGGCCCGAATCCAGTCAGGTAAAATAACTCCAAGATCAAAATATTATAAAGAAGGAATAGGTGGTTTTCGAGCTGTTATTGCTGAGATCAAACAATACGGAACTAGCAGTAAAAAAGTCAGCTCGTCATGGATGAGCCAAGAGTATTCAAATTTGGGCCGCATGGGTTCAGTGCTCCTGCATATAAAGCCGAACAAACTGCTTCAACTCAATCCGAAAAACCAACGCGTTCAAAATCAGCTTCAAGATCAACGTCACGATCGACGCCAGAAAAATCTTCTTCACGATCAAGATCCAATGACACTTCAAGAAAAACAAAAGAATCATCAAGAAAACCAAAATCGCAAAAATTGAGGCTTGCGATGGCTGGAACCTTAGGAGAAGAATTTCTAAGCCAGTGTCTGTACGCGGGCTTTGTTATTCCAAAAAATTCAGAAAATAAGTGTCAGCCATTTAAAACTCTGCCCTTCGAGTCATCTTTTCTAGACTCAAAAACTTTTGTGTGTCCCCAAATGGAACAAATATTATGTAACCCGCTTATTTTCGGTTACGAAGAAACAGATTGCACGGGATCAGGTCAGCAAACCTGTGACGGCAAAAAACCTATTTGCGTCTACCGATCTGTTGATGCAACTAAGAATTGTTATGAACAAGCGAAAAGAAAAAAGACCCTAAAACAAACAATGGAATTATGGAAAAGCCCAGAAGGCGAAAAGCTTTACAAAGAATATGTTGAATCATTAGAAGAACTTTGTGATTCAAACCGGCTTCAAAGACGAAATTTAAAGGCCGGTATTTTTTCAGATATCACTAAAACATGTGAAGTCGCATTTTCAGTCTTAAAAGAAAATATCAAAAATAATTTTCTGCCCGCAAAAGCTTTGAAAAATGAATCTGAACCAAATAAGGGAACGAAGTAATTAGAGGTGACAGGGCACGCAGCCCGCGTACATTACCAGTGACGCCGCATCATTTAATGCGGCGTCACTGGTAATGTACCTGTCACCTCTAGAATATATTGCTATGTGCTCTGAATATCATATCAAAACTAATCTTTTGGAAATCGCAAGCGAACTTGAGACTTCGATCAAGACGAGTGTTGTAAATCCTGAATGGGATCAAAGAATTAAATTTTCTTTATCTGCCCCAGTCATTGCAAAAAAAGAAAATGAAATTCGGCTCGGAGAACTTGTCTTCCCGGTGCAGCCTTTTCCGAACTCTCGACTTTCTCAAGTAAAAGATGAGGGTCAGGTCGTTCGCATTTATGATGTTCCCCTTTGGAAACAAGGTTTTTCGAAATCTCCCTGCATTGTTCCGATGACAAGTTTTTTAGAGCCTGCGTACTGGGGACCCAATGCAGGTCAGGTTGTCGAATTTTCTCCACCAAAACAAAAATTATTTTTTGTTCCAGGCTTTTTAATTAAACCTCGGGTGCCAGCCACTGGAAAATTAAATGCGTTTACTCTGCTGACCCATACGGCATCGCTAATAAGTCCGCTTAAGCGCGTACCGGTTTTATAAATTTGAAAATTATATGGATTATCAATTTGAAGTCCATAAAACGGAATACCCTGCGCCTGGGCTGTATTTACTAAATGTGGAAGTACGATATCATAATTAAAAATTTGACCCCTATGATCAACAATATGAGAACCAACCCCATTTATTGATGGTGAGTCCATAAAATTCCAATTTGGGAAATTAACTAAGAGAATGAATTTAACATTTGGAAATTGAATGCGCATGGCCTTCATGTAAGTTATAACTTGTCCAGCAGCATACTCGGCAGTCATTCGAGCACCAAATTTTGGAACACAATTCGAAAAATAGGGATCAAACATTCTAATGAATGGCCCATCCAAAACTAAATAATTAAGATCAATTTTTGAATCACTTAAACCTTTTAGCATGCCACCTTCGTAATCGATTGCTCTTTGGGCAAGAAGAGGCATTCCTTTAGCATCATAGGGTCCATCATCGCAGGCATTTGCGTAAACAGAACCAACTTCAAATGCGACCTTTTTACCTCGATTTTTTAATTCGATTATAAAGTTTTTTAGTTCTTCGTTACGACCATCACCAATGTAGAACTTAAAAGTAGAGATGCGCGCAAAGCTTCTTGGCCATTCATGCAATTTACTAATATCCAAAAATTTTGAAAATTCGCCACTTTTTTTATCTGGTGGAGGTGTCGCCCAGATATCTTCAGACCCTGGCAATTGATTGTTAGTTGGTGAAAAAACGTGAGCTCCAGAAGATAAAATTGCAGAATCAACCGGAGTTTCAACAAACGGCATCGAGCAATTTTGAAATGCAATTGAAATTCCTAAAAATGTGAGCACAATGTAGATAGTAAATCGATAGCTCTTAGCTAATGCAATAATCTTCATTCCCCACCCCTACTTTCAAGGTAGCACTACCTTATTGGCAAGTATCGAAGATATTCGGTGAATCCTATTTTGAGACATGTCCAAAAAACCATAAGTTGCAAAATAATACGCAAAGCCATATTCATCAAAATGCTCAAGAGTTCGCTCTCGATGACTTTGATTTATTTCACTTTACCTCTAAGCGCCCACTGGCTTATGCTACCATTATAAGCGAAATGCAGCTCCGAAAAGATGTCACAGTCATGGGCCAATCTCATATTCGGTTTCTATCAGATCAAAAAAGTCGTTTTGGAAAGTGATGTGATAAGTGGAAAAAAAACCTTCACCTAGCTATAACCCAGTATTAGTCGACTTCCTAAAAGCGTTTCTCATTCCCACTTTAGTTAACAAGATGTTTATGCTTTATTTTGGAGTTAACTACTCAAACTTTCCAGGAAGAGGCTATGGCTACGGTCTTGCCTTCACTATCGCATTCTTGTTTTTCACTTGCGGAAGACTTGTTTGGAAATATCGCGATATCGAAGACCCTTAAGCGCTTGTATTAAGCTTTCGACAGTGACTTAGGCCTTAAAATTATTTGCAAGAGTGGCCCTGTCATAAAAGTTGTAAATAAGGCCATTATAACGAGCATCGTAAAAAGCTTTGAAGAAATAACTCCCATATCTAAGCCAATGTTCAAAACAATGAGTTCAACAAGCCCTCTGGTATTCATAAGAACTCCTAACGCCGAGGATTCGCGCCAGCTTAGGCCGGTGAACCGCGCAGTTAAAAGTGTTCCACCAAATTTTCCAGTTATCGCAATAAAGATGATAATTCCGCAAAGGAGCCAATCTTCCTGGGTATTCAATAAGGAAATTTCAGTGCGTAAACCAGTGAAGGCAAAAAACGAAGGTAGAAATAAAATTCGAACTAAGTCTTGGAGGCGATTTGACATATCTCTTGCAAACATACTTTCATGAGGCGTGATCGCACCTAAAATAAAGGCACCAAAAATTGCGTGAATTCCAATATATTCAGTAACCAAAGCTGATAGAAGGATAAGAATAATAAATATCGCAATTTCGCGCTCTGCTAATTTTTTCTGCGGCTCAAGTTTCAAAACATAGCGATGGATGATCGGCTTCACAACGAAGAAAACAAATCCTAAGTATACAATCGTTAGTAGAAACGTAGAAATCGCATTCGAAAAAGTCACCTGAGCAACGCTCACGACTAACGCCAGTAAGCACCAGGCCGTGACATCATCAATAGCTGCGCATGTCAGTGCCAGTATTCCAAGATCAGTTTTGTGAAGTCCTTGATCTGTTAAAATCCGCGCGAGCACAGGAAACGCCGTAACTGACATTGATACACCTAAAAAAAGTGCAAAACTTGTAAATCCAATTCCCAATGGGGCAAAATCTTTAAAGATGCCTAATGCCAACCCCGAGCCCAATAAGAATGGAAATACAATACTCACGTGAGAAATCAATAAAGTTCTTTGCCCGCTTTTTTTGAGAGTTCCAAGATCGAGTTCCAAACCAACTAGAAACATGTAAAGAATAATTCCAATTTGTGCGATAAGCCCTAAAAATGGAACAACTTCATTTGGAAACATAAAGATGGAAATTTCAGGAGCGATTTTTCCCAAAAGGGATGGACCAATTAAAATACCACCTAAAATCTCGCCAAGCACTGGCGGTTGCTTTAGCAACTTAAATCCAGCACCCATCACTTGAGCCACCACAACAACAGCCAATAACGCTAAAAGAATCTGAAATAATTGATTTTTATTTTCCAGATTTAAGGATTTTTTTGATGCGACGAATTCATTGGGAAAAAGGTCTGCCCCCAACGAATTGATAAAAAAGAATGCCCCGATTCCAATTGCTAGTAATCCCAGATAAATAAAATTTTTTTTTAAACCAGACAACTTATTTTTTCTTTGGAATAAAAAGACTGCCAGAACCCTTCGCATGAAGAGAAAGTTTTTTTCTCTTAGAAGTCTTTTTCTGACTAGCTTCACGAGCTTCTAACTTTTCCGCGTAAGATTTGTCCTCGATTACGTCATCTTCCTGATCAGCGAGTTCATCGAAATCGTCATCATTTTCATAATCTTCTTCGTCATCGATCTTTAATTTTTTCTTAGCTTTTGCCACTTTTGTTCCTTAGCTATGGTTTCTGACTTAAATTTTGACCTTACCTGGATATCACTGAGATCACCCAAAATCGAGCTGTTTTACTTAAATCTGAAGTACATTCCGCGATCACCAAAAAGGTTGGGTAAATAGATGAGCTCGAAAAAATTCCTGCGAACCTTCTGCCGTGCCCGCTCCAAATAAAAGCCTTACGTACTCATCATTACCCCGATTTCGCGAATAGGTGATCGGAATTCTTTCACGAATGATTCCTTTTTTACCTTCCAGCGGAAGGCTACCCTGAATTAAAAAACCAGGAACTGGATATGACGCAACCGAACCCTTCCAATTAGAGCGAAATACTCGGCTGTCGCTACTTGAAAAATCAATTTTGGAACCCTTATCAAACTCGATAAAAAACGATGCTCCATTTAACTTTCGAGTCACAGTATGTTGACCAAAATGTTCAACGCTGAATCCCCCCATGACCATGGGCGAGGGTAACTTAGGGCCGCTCTCATCCGCGATGTAGAACTTACCTAAGTGACTTGCGTGGCGGGAACCCTGCTCAAATCCCATCCACAGCGGACCCTTTATGTCGCGATTAAATAGTTTTTTAAATATGGACCTATGAACCAGCTTGATATCAACGATAACTGGACTGAAAGCTGCAACGCCCCGGTCAAAAGAAAAATAAAGCTCACGCGCATGTTCAATCGCAGTTGGAAATTCTTCTGCAACTTCTTTTAACATCGTTAATGGACTAGCTTTTGCCATATAACTTACAATGTCTTCTCGCATAATGGTTCCGGCCACGTGATCGCATCCATATACATGTCCTAATTCATGTACGACTAAACTGAGTATTTGGCCGTAGGGACTCCACAACGAAGGGCTATGAGGCTTTTGATCAAACCACATAAATCCCTTTCCCCGTCCCTTAAATTGGTCGTAGCTTTCTAATAACGTAAACGCTTTTGCATTTCTAAACTGCTTTAAGGCTTCATTAACTTTTGAATCTTGGACACCAAAATAGAATGTTATGCCTTCATTTCCCTGACAGCTTGCATTCAACAAATAATTAAAATTGAGAAAAGGCTTATCTTGCGGCCATTCTAATCTTAGCTTTTTATTCTCAACAAATTTTTTCCACGTAACAAAACCTTTCTCGATAATTTCTTCGATTTGATCTGCGTCCAGTGGATAATCTTTAGAGACCTTGTAGCAAACCGGAATGCGTTCCTGGCCTAAAAACCAAACTTGCGCAGCTAATGTATCATCAGCGCCATTACTTACGACTCCACCGGATCGGGCCCACACTAGGCTTGAGAATAAAATGGCAAATAGCCAGACTGATTTCATTTTTTCTTCTCCTGATTTTTTTTATTTTTTAATTTCTGAGTCAAAGGGATAAAAGCAACTTCCATTTGATGGACTTGATCTGCCGAGGGGCTATCGAACTTACGGCAAAAATTTTCGACGAACTCTCGAATCATTTTCTTCGCTTCAGGCATTTTTTCCTGACTCATACATAAAGTTAAGCTTTCAAAATTTCGATCATCAACAGAATGCTTACTTAACGAATGAAGTGCATTTTTTAAAGTTTGCGAGTGAAACTGCTGAATAGCCTCATTGCTTTTATCTGAACTTGTTTTAAGTGGTTTTGAAGTCCGCATAAGTCTTCTGTTTCGATCCCGACCCAACAGTTGCATTCGCTCCATAGTCGACAGAGCTTCGCGAATATCTGCATCAGACACTGCATACTCGAATTTTTCGACGATCCACTGCGGGTCTTCCTTAAATCCCGGCAAAGTCACCATTTCAAGCAAAGCCCAGCAATACCAATTTGAAATCAACCGAAATTGATCATGTTCGATAAGTTTGAAACCTTTTTCTGGATGTCTGGATTCAAGCTCTTTCATAAGGTCCAGTGATGGCGCTAAGTTTCTTTTATTCTTTTTTAATTCGATTAAAATTTCGAAATAGCGAGCTTCATCTGTTGCTAATGCCAGATCTTTTTTAAATTTCACGACTAAATTTTTACCAGGATTTCTGCGCCCCTTTGTAACCATGTGTAGTGTCGCAGGAGACTTCACACCCAATCGTCGAGCCCACAATGCGTAGCTAAAAGAAGGATTAAGCGCTTTGCGATACTGAAAGTATCGTCCTAAGTAAGCTTCCAAACTGGTGTGTTGAAATATAGTCGGAGATTCCATTGTTATTGGTTTAACTAAAAGACTCCTTATTCACAAGATTTAAGCTTTCGTTCACAAAACTTGTGAACATTATTCACTGATGTTCAGCGGTTTTTAGTAGCCTCAAGATCAGTCCTCATTTATTCAAATAGTAACTTTCTGCAAGGAGAAATTAAATGAATTCGAAATTAGGAACTCTCGATTGGTTCGACTTTCCGACTCAAGATGGCGAAAGATGCATATCTTTCTATAACGCCGTATTTGGCTGGAACTTCAAACCGATCGGAACTGACTATTGGACTATTGATGCTGGTGACATTCAAGTTGGTGGCTTACGGAACGAAGCTCCTCTTGAATTTAAACCTGTTCAAGGTTTTAGACCCTATTTTAAGGTTTCATCAATAAAAGAATCAGCAATGCTCATACAAAAAACGGGAGGCTGTTTGGTAGGGGGGATGGTCCACATTGGTGAAGATCACGGCTACTATCAATATTTTGATGATCTTGATCTTAATTCTTTCGCCATCTATTCACTTAATCCCTAGGAGAAAAAAAAATGTTTAAATTAAGCCCGAATATTGCCATAAATGTAAGTCATTCAGAATTAGCTGCAAAGTTTTATCAAGATACTTTTGGATTTGAATGCATTAAGTCCCACACAACACCTAATCGCGGAATTGAGATGAAGTCAGGCGCCACTTCTTTTTGGATTGATCAAGGTTCAAAGCCTGAAGATACAGGAAAAGTATTTTTTGAATTTTACGTCGAAGATCTTGAGAAGGCTAAAGCCAAACTACTCGAAGTTGGATGCAAATCCCTTTATCTTACAACAACAACTAGTCATATTGGTGAAATGTTTAAAGACCCCTACGGTTTAAACTTTCATCTATATGAAAAAAAAGGAGAGACTATATGAGCACGGTAATAGAAAAATTAGCTTTTGTTTTAGTTTATGCAACTGACCTTAAAACTTCGATTCAGTTTTATCAAAAACACTTTGGTTATGTTGTAGATCCCAAGGTGAAAATGTCTGAAAATGAAGCATATGGTCAGATGGGCACTGTTGGCCTTTGGATAGGTGGTGGTTACAAACAAACTGAACAACCAGATAAAGTTGCCCGTGCTGGTGTTATGTTGCGAGTAAAGTCCGCTCATGAACTTTACGATCAATTAAAAAAGGATGAGATAAAACTCTATCAACTAGCGCCTGTCCAAATGCAGGAAAACTCCTGGTGGTTTCAATTAGGAGATCCCAGTGGAAATGTCATCGATATTTTAGGAAATAAATAATATAAACGAAGCAAAAAGCTATCGAAAAACAGTCCTTCCCAGAGCTTTAGCAGGCAAAGCTTGAGTAGCTCCAGCGCGCTTATCAGGTTGGAGCAATCTCGCCATCCGAGCCATCCAGTATACTGGACATCGTAGCGAGATCTGTACATTTTCTTCTAAACTTGGTGCATATGCATTTCTTCTTGAAATAGCTTCAGTCAAAGTTACGTTATCTACATTAGAATTGACGACTCGACTCGAATCGCATCTCTTCTAGATTGATAAAATTCCCAGCTGTGGATGAGTACCGGTAAAAGTTGAGATAGTTGCCAGGTCGCGCTGCCTGCGTCCTGTTTCTATATGCAGTGAATCACAAATTTTTGAAATTATATTGAGAAGGCGACATTGCTGCACATCCTTGTACATGATACTTTTGATACAAAGGCATAAGGCAAGATAATGGGCAAATCTCAAACGACAAAAATTTTATTTTTCGCAATTTTCGTAGCTGTCTTGTATTTTTATTTTAATTCATCTGATGCCAATCAAGATACGTCAGCCCAATTGACGAAAAAGATAACTCAAAAAGTTCTTAAAGCAAAGAAGAGTAGCTCCCAAGAAATCCCGAATCTCAACGCTACTTCGCAGGTAAGCGAAGATAGTATTCCAAAGAAAAACATGAATAACCGTAAGTCCGCGCAGGCACTCAACAGCCATGACGCTGCGAAGGTAAAGGTAAAAGGTGTTGCCCTCAAATTTGTTTTGGAAGATGGCTTGGCCGTCGTACATGGTGATTTAATTGTGGGTGCACTGGTCGATCAAAGTGCTGATCCGGATAAGCTCAAAAATAGTCATGTTGTGTTACCGCACTTCGAGTTATGGCCCACGTCCGTCATTCCTTTTCATATCGAAAGTGACTTTATCAATCCCGATCGCGTTTTGCAGGCACTCGCCTTGTTTGAAGGAACTGCAGTTGAGTTTGTTCCATACACGAACCAAAAAGCTGCAATTTTTTTTACTAACGGAACTGTCAACTGCAAGTCTTATGTCGGCTACGTTGGAAATCTACAACCCATTCTGCTCTCACCAAATTGTAAAGTAGACGATATTGCCCATGAAATTTTACATGCGCTTGGTTTCATTCACGAGCAGAATAGAATTGACCGCGATAACTATATCGACGTGATGATGGATAATATCGAAGAAGGTCACAAGGAAAATTTCGAAAAACTTCCCGGTGAATTCATGGTGCTTTCGGGATTAGCTCAATTTGATTTTGAGTCATTAATGATTTATCCAGATTGGATGTTTGCAAAAACCGGAAGTCCGACCATGCAGTCGAAATCGGGCCAACAAATTATTCCAAGTAAGGGAATCAGTCGCCTTGACCGTGAAAGACTAGACCGAGCTTACCGCGGCCGGTAATGTCCCAGCATCAAAAAAATCGTTTAAATTTTGCAACTGAATTTGATTTTGATAAAGAATTGTTGGGTACTCATGCCCCTTGGGCGAAGAAAAGATGCCTCGTCTAAAGTTTGCGTTCCTCGCAAAACGCGGGACCTAAGTCAGGGTTTTCAATTCTAACGTCCGGCTTTTCCAGACCTTCGTCGATAGAAAAAAATTGGCGCGACCTTTGCCTTATAGATCTGTGTAGCAGGCATTAACAAGCCCCCCCCTCAACCGCAAGGAGAATTGTATGTTAGAAACAATCAGAGTGCAGAATCAGTCAGGAAATATGGATCAGAAGTCAAACCCAGCTTTCGAAGTAAGCCAATTCATGAAAAACTTTTCGGAGGCCGTTCACACCGGAAACCCAAAAGAGATTTTTACTTATTACGCGGACGAAGCAAGACCGCTCAATATCTCAACCGACGCGAAATGGATTGATGAGACCATTCTAGTTGATGAGCAAATTGCCGCATTCAGTTGTTTTTTGCAGACTTCTGAAAGCACTGTTCAGCAACTTAGCTGTGTCTTAGATAAATCTGAAGGCTACTGGCAAATCCTTCACGGCAAAGTTCAAAATGATTATCGTGGTCACTAAGCGAAAAGGGTAAGCCCTCAATCTTAAACCCCCTGAAAATAAAAAAGCTCAAGTCCCCTTGAGCTTTTTTATTTTTGATTCACCGCTTACGTGAACAGGATGCAGGAAGCGCGCCCTGGCACCTTTTACAGTTTACCTTTAGCTGGATTGCCCTTTTTTTCGTCTTTTTGATTTTCGACTTTGTTCTGTCGAATCGCTTCGTCTGGATTTTCCATATTACAAGTCTGCTGAGTTCTTGCTAAAGCCAGATTTCCTGCGCTAAGTGCTTTACAGACTTCGTCTTCAGCTAATTTTTTACCTGTGCAATCTTTTTTTTCTGCTAAATTAACACCGCGATAAAAAGGATCGTGTTTCTTCTTGAGTAAATCACCGTTCATTTCTTCGAGCTGGAAGCCACCCTCGTCTTTGAGTTTATAGACTCGCTCACCTGCGACTGTGCCGTCAACTCTTCGAACAACTTCCAAGATCGATTTTAGAACCACTTTTTTAGGATCTTCTGAGTGTCGTTCGTAATCATATTTAAAATCATGATAGTTGACGAGCTTTTGTTTATTAATTGGCTGGTTTTTGAGGGCTTCGGCGTCTTTTGGCCGATAATAAAGAAATCCTGCCATTTTAGTGAAAGTACCATCCTTGTTCTTTTCACACTTAAATTTTGCATTTTCAGGATTTGGAACCGGTACTGGTTCTTCATCTGCATCTTTAATTTGCGCTTCATTCTCGCTCGATTTTTTTTGCTCAGGAGGAGCATTAACCGCTTTTCCAATAACCGCTCCCGTAGTTCCGGCAATCGAGCTGAGAACTAAAGTTTCAGAGCCTTTTGTCGCTACAAATTTTGTGACTGCAGAGCGAGCAATGAAGCCTCCAACTGCACTCACCGCAACAGGAATTAAGAAAATGGCCGCGTGAGCTTGAGACAACAGAAGGCTTAAAACTTGAAACCTTGCCTGCTCACCGCTCTTAAAAGCGTTTTCAATTTCTTTCTTCATCATTTCGTATTTGCGATAGGTTTGGATATGAACAACTTTATTATTGATTTGAAATTTACCACTAGCTGCATCAATAACTTTTACTTCTGATTTTTCTTCACCGACTTGAAAAACAAAAGTTTGTCCACTTACGTCGACTTGTAAATCTTTTGGCAACTTCGCTAGATCGCGTTTTAATAATGTTTGATCCTCAAGACTCCAGCCTTCAAGAAGTGGCGCTAAAGAAGTTTTGTCTCGCTTATTTAAGTAAATTTGTAACTTACTTACTCCACGGTGGATTGCAAAAAAAGCAGCTGCATCTTTTTGCTCTTTCTTCGTTAAAAAACTTTGTTCCTGAGCTTTTACAGATTTACGGTTTTTACTACGGTCATTTGACTTCGCGCCAGCCGAACAAAGAAAAAATATTGATAGAATAAGGATGATTTGTTGCATTTGTTTTTATCGGCGAACCGAGTCCAGGACTTGAACTGAAGCTCCTGGAAATACTCGATTTTAAGTTAATGTCCACATTTAGAATACTCTACTCTGATGGGGCTTGCCTACCTAAGTCCTGTATACTCCGAAACCTATCGTCCCATCAAAGCATCAAGGATCTCTGCATTCCATTTTCTGGTATTCTTGTCATAGATACCGAAATCTTCAGAGCTGAAGCCCCATAAACTCCAAGGCATTGCACTGTTTTCAAATTCTTCCCGCGCTATGCGCATGTAGCTTACTCGACTTGCATGTGGCGCAAATGTCGATGCTCCAAATTCACCCACATAGAGGGGAACGCCATTTTTTTCTGACCATTTTTTTGCAATTGAAATATCGGATTTAATTTCATTAGTCTGATTTTCATCACAACAAACTACCGATCCACCTGGATATCTGGTTTCAAATCCATATACACCTTGGTGAGTGAACCCATGAGGATTGTACATGTGATAACTCGCGATAATGTTTCGATCATCTGGAATTTTTAACTTGTCCAAATGTGAAGCTGCATTCCAGAAGACAGAACCTATGATCACAGGGCGGGAAGGGTTTGATTCACGAACGACATGCAATAACATTGGGTACAAAATATTCCATGGTCCACCATCATACAACTGCCACTCTACGATAGCATTACCATCCTGAGCATTATGCGGCTCATTGTAAAGTTCAAATAGAAGCTTATCACCATGATGGGCATAACGGCGAGCCACCTGTCTCCAAATATTAATTGCTCGAGTTTGAACCCACTGTGGATCTACTTCTACCTCGTTGTAATCTAGTCTATCTCCGTCAAGCTGGCGATAGTGATGCATATTGATGATCACAAATAAACCAGCATTGATAGATTCATCGATCACTAGATCAATTCGCCTTGCAAAAATTTCGTCTAACTGAGCATCAGGTGATACTGTCGCATGATTTGACCAACGAATCGGAATGCGAACGTGGCTAAAACCTGCATTTTTAATTATCATCGGATACCCAGGGTCGTAGGTCTCTCCCCACGCACCTTCAGTAGGCGCTTCAAAAATATTAGCTAAATTCACACCTCTACCCAATGAATTCGCAATGTCACATGTACTGTCGCTTATTTTACTACAATTTGAGCGGACAGCAAAAGCTTGGGTGTGAGCGTTCACAGCGAGTGTAAAAAAAGTAGTCGATATGAACATTAAAAATAAATTTGCCTGAGCGGTTAACATACAAAGACCTCCAAAGACTATCTACGTAGCAGTTCTCATACCCGTTAATAATTTTTTTGTTTTTCACTTAGCTAAATTGAATTCCAAGTGAATTCAGAGTCTTAAAGATAAGATGAAAGGATTATGACGGAATTCTCTGGTGGCCTATTAAATAATCTTGAACAAAGTCTAGTCAAATGCCGCTTTCTGTCGCGGCTCTTAGCGAGTTGAGTCTAATTAAATGCCACCGAAAGGATGCGCAACTGGGTAAAAAGCTTTGGTCTTTGCTGTATAAAATGTGTTCAAAGAAGATGACATGACAAGTACTTGAAAGACGAGACAGTAGCCTTTTAGGCATGAAGTAGCCTCCTGATTTACAAAAATGAAATCCTGGATTGTAGTTACAAAATCGAATTGCATTCGCGATCGCTTGGCCTATACTAAATTTTTCTAAGGCAGCTTTTAATGACAAAAAATTTGAAATCTTTAATTTTTGTAGTGTTAGCGGGTGAAACTATTTTCATGTTGCCGTTCATGCTTCCCCGCCTTTATCGCCCGCTGATGTTGGAAGCTTGGGGGCTGACAAATTCTGATTTTGGAAGGGCCTTTGCCGCCTACGGATTGACCGCGATGATTTCCTATTTAGTCGGTGGTCCTTTTGCCGATAAATATGCTCCCCGCTTGCTCATCTCGGTTTCTCTATTAGTGACCGCGCTTGGTAGTTTCTATTTGGTTGCTTTGCCTTCGCCAACAAGTTTGCTTATCACTTACGGTTTTTTTGGAGTCAGCACAATTTTACTCATGTGGGGCGCTTTGATTAAGACAACTCATGTGGCTGGCGGGGAAGATCAACGCTCATTTGCTATGGGTATTCTCGACGGCGGCCGAGGTTTAACTGCGGCCTTATTTTCAAGTTTACTTATTTTTGCAATTACAATTTTGACTCCAGATCTTTCGACGAAAGTTCAACAATTAAAGGCCGTTCAAATCATCTATTTGTTAACGGCCACTTTTTCACTTTTAGTTAGCATCGGAATCTGGATCACTCTTCGAGATTTTAAAAATTTGGAAACTGCAGATGACAAGTGGGAATTCAAAAAAACTTTCGAGTGTCTCAAAGATTCTAAAGTGTGGATGTTAAGTCTCGTCGTGCTTGGTTCTTACTGTGGGTATAAAGCAATTGATAATTACGGAACATATTTGGTCAGCGTCCACAAGGTAGAGCTCTCACAGGCCACTTTTCTGACCTCGATATTATTTTGGCTTCGTCCTATTACGGCTCTTGCGACGGGATTTATTGCCGACAGATTTCACAGAAAAAATAAATCTGCAAGATTTACGATTTTGTTCTTACTTCTATTATTGGGTGGAGTTTCACAAGTTGCTTTAGCATTTTCTGCTTGGGCGACTTTTTTCTATAGCTTTGCGGTTATTATTTCAGCCTCGGCCTTCGCTTATGCACTACGCGCTGTCTACTTTTCTGTTTTTGGGGACTTAAAAATTCCGAATAGCTTACTTGGCACGACCACTGGAATTGTATCGTTTGTTGGCTTTATGCCGGATATCTTCTTTGGCTGGATCACAGGTTTGCTTATCGACCGTAATCCAGGCGAAACCGGCTTCCGTTACGCATTTTTATTCGCAGCCGCTTGGCTTATCGTCGGAGCAGCCGCAAGCGTAGCTCTTTATTTTCAAAACCGTGGCAATCATCAAAGCTAAAAGTCTGGAAGCGATAAGCCTAATGTACCTGTCACATAAAAATTTGGCAGTGAGAGTGACCAGCCGGGAGTTTCTGTACCACTTTATCTCATAATAAGTTGCGTAACTGGCATGCATCCTCTTGCCTAGCAAAAAGCTAACGTACATACTTAAACCATGGAAACAAAAATAACGGTCGATCGTCATGAGGCTTCGAAAGAAGTTCTAATTTTGATTTCTGGTATTTTAAATCAAGATATAGAAATCCCCATTATTTTAGACTGCCAAAAGCTAACTGTAGATTTTTTGAATCTGACACACATCAATTCAAACGGAATTAGCAAATGGTGTAGTTGGATTCGGCTACATAAGGGAGTGCAAGCTGTCTATCTTGAAAATTGCCCCTATATTTTTGTTCGTTCATTTTCTATGATAATTGGAATGATCGGAGGGAACACAGTCGTAAAATCATTTTTTGTTCCCTATTTTAGCAGCCCAACGGGAGAACGGAAAAATGTTTTATTTACTTTTGGCGTTCATTTTGACTCAAATGGTTTGAAAAAAATGCCTTACATTTTGGATGATAAAGGTAACACGATGGAGCTGGATGTCTTGAAAGACAAATATTTCAGTTTTTTAAAAAAATGATTTCAGTTTTCGATTTTTGTTCTCGAAAATGGTCTGAATCAATCGTGGTGCCTCACCGAGAAGCACTGAGTTCGATCATGTTACTGACGCTGCCGACTGATATGGCACATCTTACAAAAGTTGATAAAAATAAAACCATCATTGTTCGAAATAACGCTTCTGTTTTCACAATGATTCAACTTCTGAAGATGGGCTTTTCACACTGTCTTGACGCGAGTCAGCCAGATTTTGATCGAGAAGTGCTGGTCTCAAGCCTTATGATAATTAATCCCAAAATACTCGTCGAACATAAGATTCCATTCTTCCTCAAGGGTTTAAATTCTGAAACTGCTTTGCTGCAAAATGATATGACAGTTGTAAGCGTTCCCGATCGGGCAAGCGTGAATTCGGCACTCCAGCATTTATCAGACTTCATTAAAAACTTCCATGCGGGATTTTCACTTACCGAGGTAGCTCTTTTTGCCGCTGATGAACTGATGTCAAATGCAATCAAGGCTCATGAGAAAAGCGAACTTAAACATTTACCAGTTAATTTGTTTGCCGGCTTTGAGAAAGCGAATTTTATCGTCGGATGCACAGATTTTGCAGGTTCATTGGATCGACAAGACATGCTTCAGAAACTATTGTCTGAGTTTGGAAGTGATCAGATAGCGCCGCTTGAGTCCGGCGACGGTGCTGGTATCGGATTGAGACTTGTATATGAAAGTGCCTCAAGTCTTTATATCCATTCGATACCAGGAGTCAGTACAATTTTTTGCTTTGGCTTTAAATCTAAAAGCTTGAAATCAAATGAAGTCAGCGCAAAGCACATTCATTTTCAAGTGAATCCCGGAACAGAAATCAAAGTCGAAAATAAGATAACATAAAAAGAATAGCTTCCCGAACAGCTATTCTTTTTCGTTCTCGATTAAGCTTAGCCCTTCAAACTAGAATTTTTTGAAGGAGCTAGGCCATGGCCCAGTCGCGATCCGTGTGACTAGGAATCAGCAAATAATATCCAGAATTATTTTCAAGTGCTTGGCGTACTGAATCTTCAGAGTTAATGTTTTTTGAGTGAAAGTGTTTTGAAAATATCATTTAAAAAGGTAACTCCTGTCAGCTCTTTTTGAAGCCCTAGGAAATACCATGGAGTTCAAATGAAATTAAGTCAGGTGCGAATAAATCAATCTAAAATAAAAAGCAAAGACATTGAAGCGTTTCGAGAGCTCAAGCCCGACTTTGCTTTGTTATTTGCTGATATTGATGTCATGAAAGACACCGCGTTTTTAACACAAATTCAAGATCTTATCGGCAATACCCCGATTGCAGGTTGCTCGACCGCAGGCGAGATTACTTCAAAAGGTAGTTTTAGTAAAACGGCTGTTCTCCAAGGAATTAAGTGGGACAAAGCAGACTCAAAAGTGAAAATTGTCTCAACTGCCAAGAGAGACTTCGCACACGATTATAGCCATGCAAATCAATTAGCAAAAGAACTTATCGCAGAAGATTTAAGAGCTGTACTTGTCTTTGCCCCGAGCGTAAATGCTGATCCTCCGGGGATCGTACGAGGTATTAAGGAAGCGGTTGGCGCAAACGTGATGGTTGCAGGCGGTTTGGCCGGAGATGGTGGAAACTTTAAAAGTTCATTGGTTTTTGCCAACGGTGAAGTGATTTCTGAAGGCCTTGTTCTAGTGGGAATTTATGGAAAATCAGTGCAGGTCGGTCACGGGGCTGCAGGGGGCTGGAAATCTTTTGGTGGAATACGAGAAGTCACAAAATCAGGACAAAATATGGTTTTTGAAATCGATAATCGACCCGCACTGGAAGTCTATAAAGAAGCTCTTGGTGAGCATGCGAGTCAACTCCCTGCCAACGGATTGATGTTTCCGTTTGCACTCTTAAGCGACAAAAACGAAGAGTTGGGTCTTATTCGTGCAGTCTTTACGGTAGACGAAGAAAAGAAATCAATCTTGCTAGCTGGAGATATTGCGACCGGTACCAAAATTAAGTTCATGCGCGCAACGAACAATAATTTAGTTGATGGCGCGAAAGATGCTGCTTTGAAGGCGAAAAAGGGATCTCTAACTTCTTCTTTGGTACTTTGTATTAGCTGCGTCGCGCGCAAATTTGTGATGGGCGAAGCGATCGACGATGAAATCGTCGCGGTCCAAGAAACATTCGGCGCGGATACGGGTTTAGTCGGATTTTACGCGCATGGTGAAATTGGTCCTTTCTTTACTTCCACTGACTGTCAGCTTCACAACCAAACAATGACAGTTGCGGTTATTTCTGAAAATTAAGAGGCCAAATCTAATGAAGAAAGGTGGACCTTGAATCGGTTTTTAAGTCGAATGATTTCAAAGCACCTTGATCTAGAAGATCAAGGTCAATTGGGTTTGATCGCTGACTGGATCGAGTCTTTAGAGGGCACGGTTGCATCCGATGAAAAAATCAGCTTTATTCAAGGCTTCCGTACTTTTATACAAGAACTCGACAAGTCTTTTGGCGAATTTGAGAGAGTTATTATTAGCCGGGAAACCACGTTAAAAATAAATGAACGGGAATTAAATCGGGTCTTCGATATACTTAAAAACGAAGCAGAAATAGCAAATGAAATCATCGAGCGTCTGCGTGTGATTTTAAAAGATGTTGAAATTGCTCATCCTTCAAATATTGGTGCTGGGAATTCTTTAGATCAGGGAGTCAAGTTGATCGACATGGTCGGTCAAGTGGAAACCCTAGTTCAATCAAATCAAGAGAGCATTCAGGACTTAAAAATTCTTGCTAGGATTGGATTCTTCATTGCTAAAAGTAAAAATCTATTAGAATTAGAATCAAATTTAAATGGATCAGTTAAAGCTTTTTACGACAGTGACCTCGTCATTTCTATTTATATAAATCCAAACGGTGATACCGACTGGACTTCAAGTTCAGAACAAGTCACTTCTTATTCTTCTCTGACAGATCGGTACGAAGAGATTTTTCAAATCTTATCTGCTAAAGAGAATCCGATAGCCTTGATGTGCTTGAGGGCGCCAGATAAAGATCATAAACTGATGCTTACGCAGCGAAGCCGGAATCAATTCGCCGCTCTTATGCCTATTGTACGTGCGACTCTTGAAATTATTGGATTCGTGAAAGAGCAAGCCGAAAATTTGAAGGTTCAACTAGAACTTGAAACGGCAAAAATTGTACAAAACTCCTTCTTTCCCGCGCCGTTGTTTCAAAATTCGAATGTTAAATTTGCTGGTGATTACATCCCTGCATCGGAAGTTGGCGGCGATTGGTGGTTCTATTTTGAAACACCCCAAAAATTTTTCGTTTGTTTAGGTGATGTAACCGGCCATGGATTAAGTTCCGCGCTGATGACGGCTGCCGCAAGATCAATTTTTTCAGTTCTAGAAAAACAACAATTACCAACTGGCAAGGCCTTAGAATTACTCAACCGAGCACTCTTTGAAACCTCAAAGGGCAGTTTGCAAATGACTTTGGTGCTACTTGAAATTGACTTTGCAAACAAAGTTATAACTTACTCAAATGCTGGGCATGAGGCTCCTATGCTTATGCCTTCGAAGGGTGATAATAAAATAAAAGACGTTCAATTTTTGGATGAAATTCATGGCCCGAGACTCGGAGAGCATTTGGAATTTGAGTACTCGCAGACTCAGATTCCGTTAAAAAATGAGGCTCGCTTACTTATTTACTCTGATGGAATGAGAGAGGCTGGTGAACTCGGCGCAATGAAAGGCGACCGTACGTTTTATAATGAATTACTAAGCACCCTCAACCAATCCTGTGACCCCAAGACCGTTGTTCTAAAGTTCAACCAAAAATATAAATTTCAGGAAATAAAAAACGATTTAAAGGACGACATATCCTATGTCATTTTAGATCTCTTTCTCTAAATTTTCAATTTGCAATCCAAGAAAGCTGTCTCCACGATAAACAGCAATTTTCCAAAAAGCCATGACGGCATCGGGCCGGAATTCTTTTGGCAAAATCGTAAGATACGCTTGAATTCCGGTGAGTGCGCGCTCCGACTGCCAGGATGTCACCATTCTATAATTTTCCAACGGAAGAGAACCCTGATTTAATTGGGATTTAAGAAAAAATGGTAGTGAGAGGCGGACTTGAACCGCCGACCTCGGTCTAGTATAGACCATTTTTCATGCTGTATGGACTAAAATATAGTTGATATAGACTACTTTTTAGCCGATAGTATTTTTATGTTAGAAGGCGTATTTGGCAATAAAACAGCAGAAAAAGTACTACTCCACATTTTTCATTATGGTGAATCTCATGCCGCAGGAATCGTGCAGGATTTAGAATTAACTAAAACCTCCGTGCTTCATCAGCTCAATCGTTTTGAAATTGCAGGAATTCTTGTTTCTAAAGAAGTGGGGCGCTCTCGAATTTACACTTTTAACCCCAAATCCCCTTTAACAAAACTTATTCGAGACCTGATCGAACTCGCCTACGAATCGATTCCATTATCTGAAAGACAAAAGCTATTTCACAATAGACGCAGACCTCGACGCAAAGGAAAACCTGTCCAGTGAAAGCTCCGAATTGGAAAAAGTGCTCAGAAGAAGAAGTTTGGAAATACGTTGGTTGGCATTTAGCTAAAGATGGAATTGAAACAATCCTTGTTGGTGGAGCAGTCGCCGCAATTTATTCCGATGGCGCATACAAATCAGGAGATTTAGATTTTGTTTTAAAAACTTATCTGACAGGAAAAATTCCTGAAATTATGAAGGCCATCGGTTTTAAACAATCTGCTGGTCGCCACTACACTCACCCCGACTGCGATAAGTTCGTTGAATTTATGTTCGGTCCAGCTGGCATTGGGGATGATGTAAACATCAAACCTGATTTGCAAAAAGTAGGCGGTCAAACGCTTTATATTTATTCGCCCACTGATTGCATTCGCGATCGATTGGCTTCTTACATTCACTACAAGGCACGCGAGTGTTTGGATCAGGCCGTACTCGTTGCACAAAAATACCCCTTCAATCAGAAGAAAGTTAAAAACTGGTGCGCTGATGAAGGCGCTCCACAAGCGTATGATGACTTGATGAAAAAATTGAAGAGTTCCAAGAAATAAACGAGACGTCGAATACAAAGAACCTCAGTGATTAAAAGTCTATTAAATACTTAGCGTCGACATTCTCTAAATCATCCTGATCGAAATCACAGAGTGGAAATTTCGCATTTGTGTAAAATGAACCCGTCATGACCCCAAAGGTTTTGTTCGAGATAAACCATCTGTAGGGAATAGTGAATGAAACCAGTCCTGCTAGACGATCTTCGACGACGATCGGGATTCTTAAATTTCTAGTTTCAGCTAGATCACCAGTGTTTCTCAAGTATCCCGAGAAGACTGGAATTCCTGGCGGATCATTCTCCTCCAAAACGAGGGCTCTGACTTGTACTGTTCGCCGGTCAGCTGATATTTGGTATTTTATGATCATAAGCCAGGGATAGCTTCCAAGGGTCTGAGGCGGGGGATCTGCTGGGGTGGGGCCCGTCGGGATAGGGCTCGAGCTATCTCCTCCAGACGGAGGGGTCGTTGATGGCAAATCGGCTTCTTTCGAATCTGACGAGGATTTCTGATTCAAAGCTCCCAAAGGGAACTGACTAGCGGTGCAGGCACTCAGGAGCGGTACGAGCCCGCAAAGGGTAATTAGGAGTATTCTGTTAAGGCTTTTCATGTGCTCTCTCCCTTGAAGTTCTGTTGGGTAGTGCCGGCCTTAACTTAATGATACACGATGCGGGTCCTTTTAAATAGTCACAGAAGCACATTTCTTTCACAATCGAATATAGAACCCTTCTGAAGAAAAAAAAGTCTATTAACAATCCTGACACTTCAAATGTAAAAAAGTTTGATACCCATTCGATTTTGGCTAGCTATAAGTTATTGTGATTCAAGCGAACTTGTTGATTTAGTTTCAGCTTTGATTGTTTGCTTTCAGAAAATAGAGAAGTTTTTCTTTCTTATCATTTGCAAGCCCGCCTAAGAGAATTCCATGTCGAAATCCTTTACCATTCTTGCGTCCCCACCTGACAGTCCCAGAAATGTGGCTCAAACCTTCCTCTTTCATTTTTTCATTTAGTTCTAGATTGTTGGACTCAAAGGAAATATAAAGTTGTGTGCCTTTTCCAAAATAGTTTTCAAGCTGGACTGAAATTCCATTTTGGGAATGATCAAATAAATCGCCTTGTCCAAGATTCGTAATGACTTTCACAGCTCTCAAAGGATCGACAATAAATCTTTCCTCGCCTCTAATTAGTCCAGTCGCTACCCGATACACCTGCAGAGCTTTGCTCAATGTTTCAGGCTCTTGGGTGAATGGATTGAAATCGTAGGCATAGCCTAATTCTTCTTGATGCTTAACAGGTATTTGCTTTTTAGAGAATGCTGGTGAATTGGCCCTTTTCTGGGGAAGCAAATCCCAAGTTGCACTTCCGATGAGAACTCGATAGATGTCACAGGCCTGTTCTAAACGTTGAGCAAAGTTCACGCTGTGCCCAATGACGGTGAACTCAATTTTTCTTTTACCACCAAGATCCCCGATATAGACCTCGCCCGTATTAATGCCGATTCTAAGTGGATAAACGGGCGACTTTTCGTCCCAACGAAGACATCTCTCTGAAGCTTTCATCTGAATTTTTGAAGCGCAGTCCAGCGCCTGCTCGGTGTGGTTTTTCATACTGGTGGCAAATTGCTCGTATTCGACGCCAAAGAAGCACAGCATTCCATCGCCCAAAGATTTATCAACGATCCCGCCACACTCATGAATAATTTCCGAGATTTCATTTAGGATTAAGCGCAACTGTTTAAAAACTTCCTCGGGGCGTTGTTGCTCAGCGGTAACTGAAAATCCAACGATATCAATAAACATGACAGTTAAAATTTGGCTCTTGGGCTGAAGAAGTTCCGCCATTCGACTGGATAGCATTCGTTTTAATTTTTGCTCTCCAATCATGCCCCCCAGCGAAATTCTTAATTCTTTTGCTTTCTTTTCCCCGACCCGCGTTTTTTCTGCAAAGACGATCACGCTTGTGAATAAGAATCCCAAAGCAGGAAAAGCCCAGGGCAATAAAAGATCTAGATACGCAAAAGCGAAGACTCCAATTGCAATGATGGCAGCTTCAATAAGGATCAGTGTGAAAATAAAAGGGATCGCCCTCAGTCTGAGCGCTAAAACTATTCCTAAGAGGCAGGCAATCAAAGTAAAAAAAACTTCTCCACCGATGGGTCGTAACCAGCGGCCGGTGATAGTGCTATTAATTGCCTCCACCATGATAAAGGCGGCTGGCATGGTTCCACTGGGTGTGCTTTTGAAACTTGTCGATCCTTGCACCATATTTCCAAGGATCACCAGAGTATCACCAGGGCTAATTTCAGTCAGTGGTTTGCCAGACCGGGCCTTTTGCATAATGCTCATCAAGCTATAAGTTCGGTTCCAATACTCTTCGGCAGAGGATAAGTTGATCAGGACGTAGCCCTTATCATTTACAGGGACCTCTTTTTTATTGATAAAAAGCGCGCCGTTCTTAGCATTCATTTCTGCGAGGGTAAAACTCCAGAATGGAAGGCCCTCATTTTCATTCGTGCGAATAATAGGCTGAATATATCCATTTTCCTCATAATTCACATGGCCAAAATAAGTAAAAGAATTTTTTATTTTTGCTTCGGGACCATACAGAAATCCAGGCGTCACATTCAACCATTTTAAAGATTTGAGGCTAGGATCCAAATCCATACCAATCACTTCAGAAAATCCAGAAAGCCTACTTGAAACATGAAAAGCTCCGACAGTCACCGGAGCGGCTGATTGAATAGCTTTTTTCAAGCGTTCGACGGAACTGGGATCATGACTGAGGGGAAGGGGAAATGTTTTATCAATAAAAATATTTTTAGGCTTTGCCCGAAAGAGGCTGTTGAACAGTAAAGTCCAATCTTCAATTGGAATTGTTTCGAGCCCTATATCATTCATTGTTTTGTGGTCCACGGCGAATATTTTTATCTTCGGATCAAGCTTGGGATTTAAGTCCAGCTCATTTCGAATTCTAAATTCCAATGGATGAATGACTTGGTTATAAAGAAATTTGTCACCATCAAAAAACAAAAATGCGTTTAATACAAGATAGGCCCCTGCTGCAATACTAAGAGCCTTGGTCCAACTCATGTTGGGCGATGTATACCAGGTGAAATTTGATTTTGCGGGCATTCGCATACAGGTTATTAAAGCTCTGGCTAGCAAGGTTTTCAAGTTGTAAAGGTTCTTTGCGCTGGACCAAACGCCACTGGACTTCGCTCGAGAACGCAATTTTGTTTAGGAATTTCAGGGCAAGATCGAAGATAATATAGTTATGGCAACACCTCATAAAAAAACCTTAGCTCCGAATGAAATTATCTTCCGTCAAGGAGACCTTGGTGATTGCGCTTATCTGATTGAAAGTGGAAGAGTTGCGATTTTTATTGAAAGAGGGAATGAAGAGATTCCACTCAGAATTTTGGGAGAGGGTGAGGTTTTTGGTGAAATGTCTTTGATCGATAATGTTCCCCGCTCCGCCTCCTGTCGAAGTGTCGATAGATGCAATTTGATTGTCGTGACAAAAGATCAGCTACTTGATCGAATAAAGGCTGCAGATCCGGTGGTTCGTTTATTAATGAAAGCGCTTCTCGAAAGATTAAGAGGCCAAAATGCAATTCTTCGAAACGAAGTCCTGGCGCCCTCCGTTGCAAGTGATCCTAACGTCTTGGATAAGAAAGAAGCTCTGCAAAGAATTGGCTTGGAAAATTCCTTAGCCAGTGCTCTGGATGCGGACGAATTTATCCCTTACTATCAACCTATTCATTCTTTAAAAACAAAGAAGATCGTTGGTTGTGAAGCCTTGATTCGATGGGTAACCAAAGACGGACAGATTATTTCCCCGGCAAGTTACATGGATGTTTTGGAAGATTCATCCCTGATTTTGCAGGCGGGTCAAATAATGATCGATAAAAGCTTAAGAGACTTACCCTATATAAGTTCTCAATTCAAAAATTCTGATTTTTTTGTCAGTATTAACATCAGCGGCCGCCAATTTTCACATCCTGATTTTTTAGCGAAGCTCGAGGAATCCAGAAACAGGGCGCAGGTGTCCTCTCATCAAATCAAATTGGAACTCACAGAGCGGATTATGATGGATGGTCCCCTGGCCTTGGCCGCTCTCAGACAATGCCGCTTGAAGGGCTACAAATTAGCACTTGATGATTTTGGAACTGGCTTTTCCAGCTTGCAGTACCTGACGCAAATGCCGCTCACGGATCTGAAAATCGATCGTAGCTTTACGAGCCGCATGAATGAAGATCAAAGAAGTCTATCCATTGTCCAAACTCTTATTCATATGGCAAGACTTCTTGGTATGAACCTGATTGCAGAAGGAATCGAAACTTTGGATCAACTGAAATCATATGAGGCCATGGGAGTCGAAATGGGACAAGGCTACTTATTCGATAAGCCAATGCCAATTGAAGCTTTCCTCAAACTTCAATCTCAGTTAAAAACGGGCTAAAAAGAATTATGACCAGATCAGAAGATACTGTTAGGGCAAATGGGCTGAAGAAGCTAAAAGAAACCGTCGAAATTTATTTTATCGTCGGTGAAAATCATGACAAACGAGAGCTAGCAATCTTAGCAGGCTATCGTTCCCAATCTATCATTCTTCAACCACCTCAAAAACGCACGTCTCCACTCCCCGTTTTTCACGGGAACCTGGAAACTTCGCAAATTTTAGATTTAAAACCAAAAAATATTTATGACGCTGGTTCGGACCCTTGAAAATTGGTAGTGAGAGGCGGACTTGAACCGCCGACCTATGGATTATGATTCCATTGCTCTAACCAGCTGAGCTACCCCACCACGCCGTTCTTACTCAAAGGTTTTAAATAACGCAGGTGTTCCTGTCAACACGCTAAAACTCGACTTAAGGATTGACCTTCTTCCCTCGTCAGACTGGAATAAATTTAAGAATTTGTCAGTTTCGCCATGGAAAGGGAAAAACTATGAAAGTTCAAAGCTTTAAGAGTCTGTTTAAATGCCTCCTGATCAGCCTTCCAATCGTATTTACGGGTTGTAACAAGGATGACAAACCGATACCCAAAGAGTTCTCTGCCTTCGGTATCTTCGGCGAAATGCAGAATGTTCCAACTTTGAAATTCATTAACGAGCAAGGTCAGCCACTTATTAATGCCCAAGTTTTGATTGGCTTAGCTGAAGGGGCTTTCCCAGGAAATTTTGGCAAAACTAATGAAAATGGTGATTTCGTCGTGCCTGCTGATTGGACATCAGCGGACATGGTGACAGTTGACGCGCCTGGCTACTTGCGTGCTACCTATTTTGGTTTATTGCCAGAATCAAAAGTGATTGTGCTGAAGAAAAAATTCGTAGCTCAAGTACAGCTGAAAGGTGTGACTAGTGGTCACCCCGTTCGAAACAAAGATGGCTTTGTCGACTTTTCTTTAGTGATGGCTGCGATGACTCGTCAAGATTTACTCAATTTTGAAATTCAAAAAGTTGTGTCTCCGTTGAACGATACGATTACAATTGTTGGCCAAGAGATGTCTATTCCTGCGAATGTTTCTTTACCTAAGCAAACCGAGAGCTACTTAATCGGGATCACGATTGATAAACCGGCTTATCGTTTATTTTTTGGCGACAAGGGTGTACAAACAGTTTTTGCAGCTCGCGGGCGCTTTCCTTTTAAAGCAGTCGTTGATGGTCTTCGTGAAAAGAAGGAAGTTTTTGAGCTCATCAATTATTTTTCCATCACGGGTGGCAGCATTCGCGATTTAAATTTAGTCGAGGATTCAAACAACCTTAATATTCCAGTGATGGATCTTACTTTTTCAGAAAAGAAAGCATTCAAAGCGCCGAAACTTTCGAAAGAACAAGTGATGGTGGCATTGTCAGTAGCGGATAAGGGTGGATTTCTTATACCAACTGATGTGAAACGTTTAACTTCAGAACAAGCGACTCAGCTTGCCGTGTGGAATGAAAATCCATCATTTATCGCGCAGGTGATTAAAAATAAGACAGAGTTCGACACAGCAAAGCCAGGAGTTGATCGCTTAAGCGCCATCCTTCTTCCTTTTGATGAAAAAGTGACTTCAAATTATTTACCCCTTATTCAAAACCCAACTGTTCAGGGAAATGTTTTTGTCATTCCTCAAGTTCAGTCAGAGCTCAATAAGCTTGCAACTTACGGACTTATTTCAGATATCAAAGTTGAGAAAGATTCAGCGGGAATCACTAAAAGAACTCCGACTGCAGTCTGGGAAATCTATGCGCCGGCTTGGGTGACTGAAATTAAACTACCGGAATGGAAATGGGAAAAATCGGCAGCTGCTACGCGCTTTGAGGTTTCACTTGTGGGATCAACATCATCTGGTACAATTCCTTTAGGACCTCAAATCATGAAGGAAGCAACTCATGTCACGCGCAGCTCAGTGGATTTTTAGTACAGTTCTTATTTCAAGCCTCCTCGTTTTATCGGGAGGCTGTGCTACCAAAGTCGAAAATTCTGAAGATGTCGTCAAGAAACAGACGAAACAAAAAGTTTACTTAGCTGCATACGATGAAGTTTGGCGGGCAGCGCACACGGCTTTAAAATATCCAATTGTAAATGAAAACCAAGACACTGGCGTTATCGAGACTGATTACATTAAAGCGCAAGATGGTTTTATGCCACCCGATCAGCTAGCGCCCTCTTCGGGTTTAAGATATAAAATTGTTATGGTTTTCGCCAAAGGTAAAAGCCAGGGGCAAGAATCTGTAAGACTCACAATAGATAAAAAAGTCGAAAAACTGCGGGACTTTTTTTCTGAAGCCGAAGCTTTTACAAGTGATGGGTTGGAAGAAAAAGTTTTATTTTACCGGATTGAGCGTGAACTTTTGATATCAAAAGGCTTACGTAAAGCATCCGAAGAAACTGTTAAGTAGGCCCTCAGTTCTTAAGGCTTAATCTTTTTGTAATTTATGAAGTGCTTTTTCAGCGATGATACGAATTTCTTCGTCTTTTTCTTCGGCTAGGGCTAAAAATTTTTCACGCTCTTCAGGCAATGGATCAACTGCCAAATACTGACTGATTTGTGGCCGGATCCAAAGTGACTTTGATTTAACTTTGTTCTTTTTTGCATGAACTTCTTTCCATAAAAGTTCGCGAACTTCAGCAGTCTTCTTTTTATTTTTTGCTAATACATCAACTGCAGCTGATCTGACTACAAGGGCTGGATCCTCAAGCTGCTTCTTTGCAACTTCGAACGCCATATCTGGATTAATTGATTCAAGAGCAATCAAACCTGCATTTCGCATATACCAAGTATTCGAGTTAATCGCTTTTTTAAGATCAATGACGCTTTCATTTTTCTTCATCTTCGTCATTTCCATAAGCGAATTCCAACGCACAGACATTTCCTGAGTTTCAGAAAATGCTTTTACTCTCAGTTCTTTGTAAGTTTCAGCTTGAGCACAAAATGCAAATGCGATTGCCGAAGTAAGAATCAATTTTTTCACGAGCCCTCTTTTTTCTGAACGAAATTTTCGAATTGACCCATAAGATCTTCGCTATCAGCTCCAGGAGCTGGTACCGCAGTAGATTGGGTTGCAACTTTTTGCCCCTCAACAGCGGCAGCAAATTCTTTCATTAGGTCATCATCTATCGCCGCATTTGCAGCGATTTCCGGAGAATCCGGTGCTACCGCAGCAGGTGTAGATTCCGAAGATACAACTTGTAAATCAGGGGCTTGAATTATTCTTTCGAAAGCATCTGGTTGTGTTGCGGCAGCTGCAATATCAAGCTCAGGCGTAGGTGCGATCGGCGCAGTTGCCGCGACTGATTCCATTTGTGACGATGAGGCTCCACCGGATTTCAGGCTCGCCAATTCAGCTTTAATTTTTTCATTCTCTTGTTTGTAGCGCGACAAGTCCGCGATATCTTCGCTGATAATATCGTATTCCGCTAACCGGGCTTCTAGTTCGCTAATTCGCGAATCAGCACCTGAGTTATCTACTTTTAATTCTTTTGTCGATTGGCTAACTGCTTGCGAAAGTTGAGCGTTGAGCTCTTGGATTTTCTTTTCTTTTGTGGCCATCTCGTTTTTTAACGACTCTATTTGCGCAACTGCTTCAGGATTTGCCGTGCCTGGCTGAGGCGCCCCCGGCTTAGTTGCAATTGAAGAAGGTGCACCGTTTTCTTGAGTCTTTGAAAAATCAAACACAGCAGCCTTAGTTTGGTTTTCTAACATTTTCTGTAAGGATTTTTCGAGCTCAGGGCTTAAACCAACTTGTGCATTGCCAGAGTCTTCATTCTTAGAACCAAAAAGGGTGATAAACACTAACGCCACTATAAAAATAAGAGTGACGACGATCAGACTTTGAATAATTGTCTGATTATAACGGGACCAAAAATCCAAAAAATGATCTAGATTCACAAGCTATATTGTCGAATTTTAAAAGCCTCAGCGTCAAGTCTGTTCCTTTTTTGTAGACCTTCTAGACCTAGACCCGTTTCCCCTGATAGAACTTCCTTATGAGTTTAGATCTAATAATAAAAGGTGCAACAATCGTCGTCCCCAATGCGGATTCCAAGTTAGTTGAACAACAACTCGATATTGGAATTTCAAATGGAAAAATTTCTGAAATCAGTCATGAAATAAACCCGGGCAAAGGTCCTGTTTTAAAAGTGCCGGGCTTACACGTACTTCCAGGCCTGATCGATTCGCAAGTTCACTTTCGGGAACCAGGTCTTACTTACAAAGAAGATTTCGAATCTGGTTCCAGGTCTGCACTTTTTGGCGGAATCACAGCTTACTTTGAAATGCCGAACACAAAACCACCCGTTACAACTCTTGAATTGCTCCAGCAAAAATATGATTTATCAAAAGATCGTTGTCACACTCACTATGCTTATTACGGTGGTTCGATTGGTGCTCACTTTGAAGAACTCCCTCGAATGGAATCTCATCCGAATTCACCGGGAGTAAAAATTTTTATGGGAACTTCGACAGGCGGATACCTTGTCGATCATGATGAAATCCTAGATGTCATTTTGAAAAATACGACAAGAAGACTTGTTGTTCATGCCGAAGATGAACCCACTCTTGAAGCACGAAAACATTTAATCGATGCTGATCCACATCCTAGAATGCATGATCAGTGGCGAAACGAAGAAAGTGCTATCCGTGCCACACAAAGAATTTTAGCACTCGCTAGAAAAAATAATCGAAAGCTTCACATCTTGCACATCACAACTGCGGAAGAAGTCGAAATTTTAAAACAAAATAAAGATATCGCAACGTTTGAGGTCTTACCTCAGCATCTGACATTAAGCTCACCCGAGTGCTATGAAAGACTTGGGTCACTTGCCCAGATGAATCCACCGATCAGAGCCAAGCGCCATCAGGAGGCTTTGTGGAAAGCTGTTCTTGATGGCTCTGTTATGGTGATGGGTTCAGATCATGCCCCTCATACGATGGAAGAAAAAAGAAAACCTTATCCCCAGTCCCCCTCCGGACTTCCCGGTGTTCAGACAACCGTTCCACTTATGCTCAATTTTGTGAATCAAGGAAAGCTACCGCTAACTCGTTTCGTAGAATTGATGGCAGAAAGCCCTAAAAAACTTTTTAATATCAAAGGTAAAGGTCGAATTGAAATCGGCGCCGATGCAGATTTCACAATCGTTGACATGAAAGAAGAACGAGTTCTCGAAAACAAATGGATTCAAAGTAAATGTGGCTACACTCCTTTTGATGGAATGAAACTTAAAGGTTGGCCGAAAATCGTTATTCTCAATGGCCAAGTTGTTTTACAAGATAATGAAATTTTAAAACCAGCTCAAGGTAAGGCTTTAGAATTCCAGAGATGAATCAAAAACCAAAAGTGATGTCTTTAGTTTTCGGTGGCTTGCTACCGATAATTGCCTTTACCGTTATCGAAGAATATTATGGCCCCTTTTATGGATTGATGGCGGCTCTGGTTTTTGGTTTAGGCGAACTTATTTTTGAGAAAATAAAATATAATAAAATTAGTGGTGTCACTTGGATGGGCAATGGTTTGATTGTTGGCTTAGGCTTGGTGTCAATTTTTACTCAAGATGGAATTTGGTTTAAACTTCAACCCGCTATTTTAGAATTGGCTTTTGCTTCGATGCTTTGGGTAACTCATGGCTTAGGTAAGCCCTTGCTTGTTGAGTTATCGAAAAAACAAAATCCTGAGTTACCTGAAAATGTTTTGATATTTTTAAAAGGTGTTAATTTTCGCTGCGGAATTTTCTTTTTCATTCACGCCATACTTGCCACTTGGGCTGCTTTAAAATGGAGCACCCAGGCCTGGGCTGTGTTAAAAGGCCTGGGTGTCACATTGAGCTTCGTTCTTTATATGGTGGTCGAAGTTTTTATGTTTCGACTCCGTTTGAAGAAGAAGCTCTAAATACAAAATCTGAATTCAATATTTACGTTTTGTTTGGCTGCTCACGCGGGCGTTTTATTTTATTCTTCGTTCGAAGAACTTTAGCGCCCTTGTGGTTTCAGGATTTCCCATTAGGGAAATCCTGAAAGTTAAAGTCTCTTGTTTAAAGTCTCTTTTGATTACCGGCACTGTCTCCATTGAACATGGTAAACAAGGCCTGCTGATACGTCTGCAGAGTCTACAGTCATCATGGATTGATCCATGTTTCTGTTTGTCTGAGTCATGATCGTTGCTCTGATACGCAAGTTTGTGCTCATTCCACACGGTGTCCAAACAACACCTGATGCAGTCACACCGTTTGTTGCGAAGTAATCGGCATTTTGAGGTCCACGGTACATATTAGAATAAACCGGTCCACGCTGATTCGCCCAAAAATACTCTGTGTTCAAACGATTCATACCACCATGTGATACGAGGTTGAATCCACGGAAGTCTGTTTGGATAACAGCCATCGAGTAACCTTGAGGAATATGAACTGGAATTCCCAAGTCACAGGCTTTACGATCTACAGTTCTACGAGATGCTCCGCCCGCTTCGGCAACGAACTGATCAAATAGAATTGTAATTTCATCTTCATCCGGTGATAGCACAACGCTTGCAGTTCCCGCAGGGCAACCTGTGCCGCCGTAATCGGGCTGACCCAAACGAATACCTGGTAATAATCCATTCGCAGCAAAAGACATTTGTGCGGCTAATAAAGTTCCTAATACTAAAAGCGATTTCATCGATCCCCCTTGTGTGTTTAAAGTTTCTGAATCTTTTTGTTCAGCGACTCACAAAGGATACAAAGCAATAAAAAGGCCAGAGTGATTGGAGTCACTCTGGCCCTTTTGTTTAGTTCTCAAATTTTTGAGTTAATTTGCATACTTTGGCTTGTCGGCTAGTCGCCCGCGCGCGCGAATGCGACCACCTTACTTAAACCAAGTTCAGATTACTTCGTACACCATGGAAGTGTCGGAGAAATTTGACACGCGATCTGACAAAGTGCTGGGTCACCTAATGGACACTCGCCTGGTTCACCAGGATTTCCTGGGTTACCTGGGTTGCTTGATACCGCACCAACGTTAATATCTAAAGAGACGGCAGTTGCTCCAGCTGAATCTTTTGCTGTTACTTGCGCAGTTCCTTTTGCTACCGCAGTTGCTAAACCGTTGTTATCAACAGTTAACGCTGCAGGATTAGAGCTTGTGTAAGTAACACCGTTGCCTAAATTCATAACTCCTAATTGAAGAGTTTCTTTTTCAGCAATCGTCGCAGCCGCTGGATACATCAAAGGCTTCTTAGCTAAAAGATGGTCAACAGCGTTGAAAGCGTCAACTCGGCAGTTACAAGCAGTATCAATTGAATTCTTAACACCTGTTGTTTGTAAAAGCGCTTTGATCTGAACACCTGTTAATGAAGGATCTTGAGCTTTTAAGAAAGCCACCATACCAGCAACCATTGGAGTCGCCATCGAAGTTCCAGAAAGATTTCCGTACTTATCGCTTGGTAAAGTCGACATGATGTTTTCGCCCGGTGCAGAAACGTGAACATTCTTCTTACCGTAGTTTGACCAACTTGGCTTAGCATCAGAAGGGTTCGATGCCGCAACGTTGATTACGTTCGGATAAGGAGCATTTGCTGGAAAGAAATTCGCAGTATCATTATTTTTGCTGCTGTTACCAGAAGCCACTACGAAAATAATTCCTTTGTCAGTCGCACGCTTAACAGCCTCTAATAATGGAGCCGCTGTGCTTGCAGGCACTTCAGCACCCCAAGAAGCAGAAATAACAGTCGCACCTTTTTCAATCGCGTAATCGATTGCTTTGATACCGTTATTTAAATCTCCAGAACCTTTTTCATCTAAGAAACGTAAAGGCATTATGCTGACGTCAGGGCTCATGCCCACGATACCGCCATCAACAACACCGTTTGCGCCCACAACACCCGCACAGTGCGTACCGTGACCAGGATTTTGCGCAGATGTCTTATCCATAGGATCATCATCACCCTGAGCAAAGTCGTAACCTTTAACCATATTAGAGCTTAAAGATTTATGATTGTAGTCAACGCCCGTATCAATAACTGCAACAAGTACGTTTTTGTTACCTTTATTCTTAGCGCGCTCCCAAGCTTTTTCAGCTTGAACTTTAGACATCGCCCATTGTTCTTTCAAAGCGTTTGCTTCGACTGGAACAGATGCAAAACTATGTAATTTAAAGTTTGGCACTACATACTGAATTCCAGGGTTCTTTAAAAGCTCAACGATTGCTTGTGCTTTTTTTGCTTCTGGAATGTTAACGAGAATCAAGTTACCTGTTGCATGAGTGTCTAACACTTGCATCGACATAGTACTTGATGTGCGAGGTGAAAGAATCGCCATAGCCCCCTGCTGATTACGATACTTCACTAAAAATTCTGCCGCAAAAGCCTGTGATCCGATGGCGATTGACAGCATCAATAACAACTTGTTCATATATATCCCTCCGTGGTTACCGAAAATCGTATGACGACTTTTTGAGCATCGAGAAGCTAAATCTTAAAAAAAGTGAATATTCAGTTTTGCGTTACGTGTTAAAAAAGTGTTTAACTCTCTTTCTGGTTTCGACAAAAATCAGTGATATGAATATTTTGGACGCTATTATCTTAGGAATCATAGAGGGATTAACTGAATATTTACCGATCTCATCAACCGGTCATTTAATTGCTACATCTCAGTTTTTAGGCTTAGAACAAACAGAATTCTTAAAAAGTTTTGAGATTGGAATTCAATCAGGCGCGATTTTGTCCGTGCTCATTGTTTACTGGCAAAGGTTTTTTAAGAACTTCGATCTACATTTCTACAAAAAACTCATTGTGGCTTTCATTCCCACAGCTGTCTTAGGTTTGCTGCTCAAAAAATTTATCGATAATTGGATTGGAAGTCTTCTCATCGTTGCCATCACAACATTGATTGGGGGAATTTTTCTGATCTGGATGGAAAGAAAAAATCTTTTCGAGAAAAATGAAAAAACCATCGAAGGTTTAACGATTAAAGACTGTTTACTTTTGGGCCTCGCCCAATCTTGTGCGATGGTTCCCGGTACCTCAAGAAGTGGAGCTACGATCGTCGGTGGACTTTTCTTAGGTTTAAAAAAAGAACAAGCGACTGAATTCAGCTTTTTCTTAGGAGTGCCTACTTTAATGGCAGCATCAGTCCTAAAAATGAAAGATATAGTGCCTCATTTAAATGCAGAAACCGCAAAAATCTTCGCAGTCGGCTGGATAGTGAGCTTTCTAGTCGCGATCATCGCAATCAAAGGCTTCATCAAAATCGTCAGCTCCCGCGGCTTCACCGGCTTCGGCGTGTACCGAATTATGTTTGGTTTGTTTCTTCTATGGTTTATTTACCGGTAAAAGGTGCCAGGTCCTGTTTCTGTTTCTGTTTCTGTAAGCAATGCGCCAAAAGATTGAGAGGAAAAGGTGAGCCATTTAATTTGCGGCTACTGTTTTACCATCGAAATTTTTCGAAAGTTGTTTTCACCGTCTAAATTTGCATAACTGTATTGGTAGTCCAATGTACCCTTACTTCCAGCGCGCAAAATGATCTGTTCAGAAACTTGGCTGTTACCGTAAAAAATAATGATTCGACTTGGATAAATGTCGCCAACTTTGTTTTCACCCATATAAATCGATTCATCCCGAATTTCAAAGCTAGAGGCTAGACATTTACGTTCACTATTTTGACTCGAGCTTGTCGATTTAAAACACTCCAATAAATTTAAAGTAGATTCAGTCATTTCAAGTTTTAATTCGGCTATGACTGGAAGGCCTTGCTTCAGACTTGACCGAAACCAACTTCCCGTCCCTTGCCAACTACCAGCAAGCTCATTGCATAAGCTGACTGAGCTGCTTCCAATTAAGAGAATTGCGATGAGTAGTTTCATTTTACACCTCACTTAAAGAATAAACTATTTGGCTATTATACAGAAAACATATCTCGATATTAAAAATTGTAACTCATTGCAGAACCGCAGCGGTTCTGCAATGAGTTACAAGATGATAGCAAGATAGGAATTCAAAAAATTAATTACTAAAATCGTCGTGAGTGGCAGGAATGCATTCGATGGGACTTGCGTACTTTTTCCTTTTGCAGCATTTGGTCAAACGAATGGATTGCACAAAATATTTGATCATGTCAGAAATTTCTCATGAAAAAATTATTTTTTTATATCGCGCCTTTTATCTCACTATTTTCTCAAGCCTACACTGAAGAACAGGTACTTTTTCCTGTGGGAAAAGATATAAATTTGAAGGGCTATGTTTCAAAGCCTGATGGGAAAAGAAAATCTCCTGTTCTAATCATGCAGATGGGGCATGGACCAGGCACCACGGATAGCAAGGCTAGATCGTATAATCCTTTTGCTGAGATGGCTCGCGCAATCTCCGAACAAGGCTACGTGGTTTTAAGATTTGATAAAAGAGGAACTGGTTATAACAGTGAAAATGGTTCCTATGCGGACGGGAAATTTTCTGATTATGTCAGCGACCTTAAAGCTGCGGTCCGAGCGATGCAGTTAAGAAAAGATGTTGATCCAAATGAAATTTATCTTTTAGGTCACAG
The DNA here is from genome assembly GCA_043730825.1 of Pseudobdellovibrionaceae bacterium. Classification (GTDB taxonomy): domain Bacteria; phylum Bdellovibrionota; class Bdellovibrionia; order Bdellovibrionales; family Bdellovibrionaceae. The sequence continues at coordinate 105,278 of JAYTJV010000067.1, read as the reverse complement.
CTTAGGTGGTCCCGTTGTCTCTATTGTTGCAAATGAAATCCCCGAAGTTAAAGGAATCATATTGTCAGCTTCTCCCGGACGTAGTTATGACGAATTCAATTACGAACAAATGGAGTACTTTTATAAATGGGGTCAAGATCTCTCGGAAGAAGCGTTAGATAAGGAATTAAAAAAGGTTAAAAGATCCAATCAGCTTATTAGTCAGCCTGAAATATTCTGCAAAGAATTTCCGGCTGACTGCGAAAAGAAAGATAAGACTCATTATCTGTATGGTCAAAGCGAAGTGTTTTGGACTGAGATCGCAAAGTTAAATCCATTGAAAGAACTCATTCCCTTAAAATGTCATGTATTCGCAATTCATGGAACGAGTGACTGGGTCATTTCCAGTGAAAATGACGGCGGAGCGATTGCAAATGTAATGTCCGAAAATCAGAAGTTTTCTAGCAGAAGTTTAAATGGCCTTGATCACTTCTTACTTGAAACCGAATCAAAGCAAACAAGCTTTGAAACTTTTAAAAGTGGACTAAAAGGTGAAGGTATAAAAATTCACCCAGAATTAATTCCCGAAATAACTTCGATCTTAAAGACATGGCAAAAAAAGTAATTTATTTCTCGAACCGAGTTCCGAGATGATCGATGCCCATTAGTTCATTAGACCACAGTGCTAACTATACTTCCCTGTTTACCGGTAAATCTGGGCCTAGGCGCGAGTTTCCGACAAGGTACGCCTTGCCGCCATATGAAAACGGAAGCCTAAGCTTCCGTTTTTATATGGCAATTTATCAGATTCTTACGCTTACGTTGAAAGCTTGATCTTAACTGTCTCTAACTTTGTTTTTTCAGTTTCGTACTCGGTCTTGATCGTGTCGTTCTTGTATTTCATATCGTTCATATCGGCTTTTTTATCTTTAAGCTGTTTTTCTAATTTTTCTCTTTCAGATTTTGTCTTTTTGATTTCCTCAGTTAAACGCTTGTTTTCAGAATCCATTTGCTGAATCTGACCTTGAGCTTCTTGCTCTTCACGTTGAAATTTAGAAATTTCTAAACGCATCTGACCTAACTCTTTTTCACGCTCAGCTTTTTCTTTAACATACTGCCCACGAGTTTTGTCTAATTTGTCGTTTGCTTTTTCTTGAGCTTTCTTAGCATCTTTATATGATTCTTTTTGTCCTTCATACTGCTTCTTTAATCCTTTAAGCTCGTCTTCCATTTTAGCCACTTCAGCTTGAGTCTGAGTTAACATACCTTTTTGCTTTTCTTCTTCAGCTCTCATCATGGCCTGCTCTTTTTGTTGAGCAGCGATTTCATTTTTTACTTTAGCTTTAGTTTGCTCGGATTGTGCTTGAGTCGCTTTCAACTGAGCTAAAGATTTTTGTGAATTTAATCGAGCTTGAGCTAACTTCTGCTCGCCCTGTTTTGATTCGAGAACGGCTTGATCAGCTTCTTTTTGAGTCCTCTGGGCTTCGCCTTGAGCTTTCTCAGCTTCGTTATTGGCTTCTTTCGCTTTGTCTTGAGTATCTTTCGTCGCAGCTTCGGCTTTCTTACGCTTTTCTGCGGCGTCGTCGCGAAGCTTATTACCTTGTTTTCTTTTCTCATTTGCTAATTTAATTTTTTCTTCTGATTCTTTTCTTAAGGCTTCCGCCTGCGCCATCTGCTTTTCTTGTTCAGCTGCTTCTTTTTTCATTTCAGCCAAAGTTCTTTCAGCATCAGCTTGTTCTTTTTTTGATTCAGCTTCAATTTTTCGTGCTGCAGCCACTGCCGATTGAGAATCATTTCTGATTTTTTCAAAACGACGTCGCTCTTCTTCTGCTCTCTTTTTTGCATCGATTGCTTCAGAACGCGCACGTTCTGCATCTGCTTTAGCCTCTTCCGCTTCAACTTGAGCAATATCTACTTGTGAGTAAGCGACCTGTGGTCCCATGACTGCAGTCAAAACTGTGAATGCCAGTGCATAAGTCGATAATTTTTTACTCGTAAGAACTGTGAGATTAGATAGGTTTAACTGCGATTTCATTGCTAGAATCCTCCTGATTGTGCACGATGTCGTTTTTTATTTTAGACTTTTTTTATTAATTAAAGCAACCACCGAAGGCCGATACTATAAGAGTAAGACGTTGGTTTACCGTAGTTTCCAAGTGACTGGAAGAAGGTCAAGCGAGGGGTAAAACGGAACTTCATATTGACTTGGTTCGCTAAACCAAAACTTGCACCAATACTATTGAGATCACGATAGAGAATATTTACGCCGTATGAAAGATCCAGATCAGAATTTACACGATAACCAATCTCTGGACCAGACTGCGCTCCCCAAAATGGTTTGCGAGGATATGTCGTACCCAGTACGCGCGCGATATCAACATGGCCATATAGTAAATTAACATTCCAAGTATAAATAAAGCGACCCATGTAGCGTGTGTAATCAGTACCAAGCGAATAACCCGTAAAAATAGTTCTAGTTCGAGCTTTTCGCGAGCCCAATTTTGCAAACACTTGATCCGCAAAAGAAAAATAACCCCCACTTATGTAGAAGAAAGAACTATTTCTATTCTTTGGCGCTTTCTTCCTGACGATTCGTGGAACTGCAGCAGTAGATCCAGTTGCTGCTTGCGAAGGCTTCCTAAGTGAAATCGATTCAGGTTTAGCAATTGATCGCTGAGCAGGCTTTGCGCTTTGAGCAAACGCTACGTTAGATAAACTCAACGTGCTCAAAATTAAAACTGTTATGCTCATGAATCTTAAACTCAAAACCGTATCTCCTTAGAAAGAAAAGTGAATCTGATTAAACATGACCCAAGTATCAGGGTTAGCTTGTCCAGGTATCAAAGTTCTATAATTTAAAACTTGTAACCGGAATTCCGTTCGCGCCCATGGAAATGCTAAAACGCCAACGCCGTAACGATAACTTTCGCTTCCAGTTACCGACATATCAGCTTTGTAATTTTCAAAAGTCGCAAGCAGATGATAACCGCGAATCACATGAATCATATTTTGAAAAAGTGTAAAATATCCTAACACGGCTTTGTTGCCTTTTAATTGGTCTTGCACCAAACCAAATTCACCAACGAAACCATCGCCTGGATTTCTTAAACCTAACCGAATCTCACCGGAAAGCATTTGCTTCTGGATGAAGTCATTTTTGGTCGACATGAGAGAAACTCCCCATGCCGATTTTTCCAAAAAGGATTTATCCATTTTTACTGAAAACCCAGCTTCTCGTAATTTTTCATCTTGAGATAAATTACCTGCAAAAACATGTGCGAATAAATCATACTGCTCAGTAACGAATTGAGCTTTAACTCCATGAACTTGATCGTCCATTGTGGTGCGAGTTTTAGTTCGACCATATGACGTGTGATCAACGTTCTTTATTCCAAACACTTTATCCATGGATCCTACGTAAAGAAACAAACTTTCTTTTGCTTGCCAGCGAACGTAATGTTCTCTACTGATCCACTCATCAGGTTTTTTTCCAGCAGTACCTTCGTATTTTGCAGGCATAGGTCGGTACCCATATGATCCATAAAGCATCAGTCGCTGGTCTTTATCCAAAAAGAAAGCCGAGTTAACTTCGGTTTGCATCGTAATCCAACGATCAACCATTTTTTTACTTCCAGGGTCGGAAATCATATAAAGACCGCGCGCTTTTATCCCTGGACGAAACCACCAAGGTAAAGGTTTTGATCCAAGAAAGCCTGACTGCTCTCCCATTTTTTCATCAGATGTTCGGCGGTGAAAAATTGACTTCGAGGTAATTTCTGAAGCCCATACCGCTCGACCATAGTCGTTCAATGCGCCACCACCATCACCACTGTAGTGACAAGTCAGACAACTGCGATAGCCATAGGAAATAAAATCTGGATAAGCGTGAACTGTGGTTGTTCCGAACACCACTAATACAGCTGTAAAGAAAATTGACGGTATGGATAAACGAAGGTGTTTCACTCTGAGAAAGGATGGCATACCTGCCCTCAGGGTCAATCTCATATTGATCAAAAGTCTTGTTAGTTCTTCGGAATAATTCCGGTTGTGATACTTTAATCAAAGGTAACACTTTTCTTTTCACGTGCGTCGACGTTGCGAAGTGTCTAGGTTCTCAAAGGGGGGAATTAATGAGAATCATAGCTACTGCTGTATTCGTTTCAACTGGTCTAATGTCGAGTGCATACGGCCAAAATCAAATTCAAAAAGACGATGCTAAATGGCTCCTTGAAAGAGTCACCGGTGTTAAGTGGGCCTCGGATAGCGCGCTTATGCTAGAAGCGCTAGAACTAGCAGCTCAAAATAACCGAGCTGGAATTGCAGCTCTCGCAACAAAACAAGCGCAATTCTTAAATGTAACCGTTAAAAACTTTGGTCTTAAAATGTCGACCAGAGAAGAGACAATTCGAATTCCTTTAAATGATTTTACTGCTTCCATCATGGGAGTTACGCGTGATGAAAGTGATGCCCGTGAACTTCTGTTTGGAAATTTCTTTTATGCTGGTAACGCAAATATTATGGCAGACACAAATTTATTTGCCAGAGATTTCCTAAAATCAAATCGGCATTATGAGCAATTAGATAATCGCAGAAATGACATGGGTGCAATGCTTGTAAGAATTAACTCGCAGCAAATTATTGCAAACGAACAGGATAACAACTTTACTCTTATGCCTAGCCCTGACCCAGCTGGAATTTTAAGTTCCCGTTCGTGGATCCAAGCTCATGCAACTGCTGGTACGAATCGTCGACCGGTTGAATATACATTCAGACAGTTTATGTGTCTTCCGATTGAAAAATGGGCGGATGCAGCTGCAGCTGACATTCGAATTGGTCGCGATATCGATCGCTTTCCAGGTGGCGATCACATGAAGTTTCAGAATACTTGCAAGGCTTGTCATAACGTCATGGATGGTTTTCGTGGCGCTTGGTCACGCTGGAATTTTGAAAACGATGCTCCACTTCAGTCAAGGGTCCGCCGCGGCAATTCCAATGGCGCAGGTATCATGAATAAAATGAATCAGAATAATAATGTCTATGCAGGCGGATATGTCACGGCCGACGACTCATGGATTAACAATGCTGAACGCGGAATTAATCTAACAACAATGGGCTTCAGAGGCCTCGACGGTAGAACACCTGCTTCATCTGGAGAAGGTGTTAATTCTTTTGGGCGCTTAATTGCAAATTCTCAACGGTTTTCAACATGCATGGCCAAGAGAGTTTTCGAATCCGTTTGTCGCAAAGAACTAAGTGAAAAAGAATTACGTATTTTTCAAGCAATGGGATCTCAGTTTGAAGCCACGAGCTACAACTTAAAAAAGTTGTTCGAAACGGCAGCCCTGAGTCCTCGGTGCAAGTAAGCCACTAAAAACTTAAGGGGTTTATAAAGTATCGAGAATTCAACAGGGGGAAAAATGAAAAAGTTATCGAACAAAGGTATTTTAAAAAATGTTGCTTTTCTAACTGCCGTATTTGGCGGATTAAGCTTTTATAGTTTTAACTGCGCACCATCTTCTTTTGTAGTAGCTAACTATGGGTCTCTTGTTTTGTCTTCGACAGGTGAACTTGTAAATGGAGACAACGGACCTTCACTAGATGTTAAAGTTGTCGCACCTCAAGCGCTTTTGACTTCCGAGCAAATATTTGAATCTTTGATTAATTTGACGGGGCAAAAAACAACAGTAACAAACGGTCAGATCCAAGAGTTTGAAAGAAGATCGGGTTCGTTTGGCGTCTCTTCACAACTTGATAAGGTAAATGCTCCGATGATGATTGCTCTCACTTCATTCAGCGGCGAAGTTTGTAATGGCTTAGTTCAAAAAGAACAAGCTCTAGCAGCGGATCAACGTAAATATTTTCAGGGTGTGAATTTCGGTGTGGCTGTTGCCATGCTAAGTGATACTACCTATCAAGAATCCGTATCGAAAATGACAAACGCATTTCTTGGTCGCGCACCAAGCAGCGACGAGATTACTTTATTTAGTCAATTTCGTACTGATTTCGTCGCAGCAATTCCTGCAGCCAATATCGGGCAGAATGCTCAAACTAGAGCACTCATATTATCAACATGTTCAGCGCTCTTAAGCAGTTTCGATGTGTATTCCTACTGATATGTAGGTGCGGCCGGCTAGGTCTGGCTTCCGGGCAAAGTGGGTTTTTTGGGGTTAATTTTTATTAAGTTTTTAAATAGGGGTTTAAATGTCTAGATCAAAACAAGTGAAACCAGTTTGGGTAAATTCAGGTCATGCAAAACCTGTTTCTCGTCGTGACTTTTTAGCGCATGGAATGATTCCATTTGCGGCTGCCGCGTTTATGCCAAATTGGATGAAACTTCTTTCCCCTGAAAGTGCAATGGCTCAAGTTAATTGTCCTGAAAGCGGAAGCAGCATGGTTCCGTTCATCCAGCTGAATCTTCAAGGCGGAGCAGCCCTGGCCGCTAATTACGTTCCAATGGATGAAGGCAGACAACTGTTAGATTCGTACGACATCATTGGTTTGGGAAATAACCAGGTTCCGGTAACGCGCATATTTGGAAACGCTCCATTTGCTGGGAATGGAATTAGTAATATTTTAACTGGAATTCAATCAGCTGCTCAAACAGCTACACAAAATAATACGGCCTTCATTGGTTTCTGCGTTCAGTCCCGTGATGACAGCAGTGAAAACTATTTCGCAGCAAATGGACTTATTCATAAGGCTGGCCTTGTTGGAACAAGACTTCCGGCATTGGGTAGTCGAGATTCAAATTCAGGTATCAATCAGATGCCTGCCCTTTATTCGCCACCTTCACCGCTTGTTGTGAAGAGCTACAATGATATTGCCAATTCTCTTGGTTACACTGCTGGCTTAGCAGCGCTTAACCAAACACAAAAAGAAAAACTAACTAAGCTCATTGGAGATTTAAATTCATCTCAAGCTCGAAAATTAGCTTCGACAACTTCAGGCGCAAAATTTCAAGAACTTTTAACTTGTGTGGGAATTAAAAATACTGAGCTCATTCAACAAGGAGCTGCTGCTGTCGATCCACGAAGCAACGCAGCTGTTGCTGGCATTTGGGGACTAGCTGCGAACACAAATGCAAATTCGGAATCCTTTGTTCTGGGCTCAATGGCCTACAACACAATTTTAGGACAGGCTGGAAGCAGTTCATTTGATAAAGGTGGATACGATTACCACGGAAACAGCCGCACTGGCGTCACCAATGTTAGAGACCGCGAAGCTGGAGTGCTAATTGGTCGCATTCTTGAAACAGCACGCGTTTTAAATAAACCAGTATTCCTTATGGTCACAACCGACGGAGCTGTCAGTGCTGAAAGGTCTGCTTCACCAACAACTGATTTTAACAGTGACCGTGGATCTGCCGGAATGGTTTACACCTTTCTTTTCGATCCAAATGGAAGACCTGCTACAACAGACTTTCAAGTTGGACACTACACTAAAACTGGACAATCGGCTGATACTGATTTTGTCATTGGTGGGAGTCCAGAGCTAGCAACACAGGCTGTTTTCTTGAATTGGCTAAAAATGAATAATAGAATGGATCTTTATTCGCAGGTAGTCCCGAGCAATCGTGGTTTGGACGCGTCTGCAATTGCACAGGTGGTGAAAGTTGGCTAAGAAAATAAAATCAGTATGGCTGTGGGCCTTCCTTTTAATCGGTGGACCCTTACTCATAACTTCATTTCAAAATTGTTCCTCCCAGATGTTTGAAACACCTGTGATGGATCTGAGTGGTGAAGCTTCGTTACTTAGTACCGGAGTTTCATTTTCAGGTGGCTGCGAAGCTGACTTAATGAATCTTTATAACCAAACTTATTTTACATTTTTAAAACAAGCTTGTGGATCTTGTCATACAAATGGACCCGGTATCGGTCAATTTGGTCATCCTGACTTTACTACTTCATACAATGCTTTTAAAAGCATGTCTCGTAGTTCAATTAATCGAAATATTATCAATGCGGCTCACCAACCACCATTTACGGGTGCGCATAATCAGCCGACTCTTGATAGCTTTACTCCACGCTGGGTCGCAGCTGAAGCTGCATACGGATCTTGCACAGGCAGTGCAGTTGTAGGTAACGGCATCACAACTCTGGGTAAAACAAATGCCGCAATCGTTGCGGCAGCGGCTAATCCAAATACTTGGACCCGAATTTCTTGGGACTTAGCTGCTGAATTAAAAGATACAGCGCTAAATGGAAAAATTCCATTAACTGCTTCAATTGAAATTCGCGTTGCAACAGTTAATGGCGTTCGCCAAGGTTACGAATTCAGAAATCCGTTAGTTAAAATTAATACTGGTTTCACGGGACCATACCGAATTACCTCAATGCGAATTCATATTAATAATATGCTCCAACAAAATATCACGACTTATTCAGCGATTGATTTTAGTGTCACCACTAATACGGATACTAATATTTCACCCAATACAGCTTACGCTCTTGGGGTTATGCCGGTCGTTGCGAATTCAGATTCGTTTGCACTTGAATTTGCAGATATTAAAAGTTCTGCAGGCGGAAGCGTTGGAAACCCAGGTGGACCTGTTATGCCGCCTCCAGCGATGCCAACCACAGTTACTCTTGCTCAGCTCTTAAGTAACGATGCAACTCTTGGAGTATTCAGACAATCTTGCGTAGGTTGCCATAATGCGGGTAATCCCATAGCTAATTTAGATATAACAAACCCTGCTCAGGCGAAAGCAAAAGCTGCGCTCATTTATAGCCGCATGACCAATGCTGGGAATCCAATGCCACCAGCTGGTTTGTTGCTGGTCAATAAACGTGACCTCGTCAGAATCTGGCGCGACAGCGGCGCAAACTAAATGCGGCAGTGCGGCCGGCTAGGTGCGGCCGGCTAGGCAAAAGGTGCGTTGCAAAAAGCCTTCCCTGATACGGAGGGCTTTTCTATTCAGGGACGATTGCTTGAGATATTGCTAGCCAAGTTCTGCCTGAACTCCAGAAGCCAGCGTCTGAACTTAATGCGAAAAGAACTTCAGTCCAAATTGCTTTTTGTTCTTCGGAGAGACGATTAAAGATCTCATCGTCACCACCAATACACGGATCTAACACATGTAACTTTTGAATTTGCGCTCCACTTTTTTGATGCAGCTCCGATAGCTCAATTAAGTCGGTAAAATGGCCACGAAAAGTTCCATTTTTAGGATGATTTGAAAAGTAACCTTGAGTCATAATATCGCGGAAGCCTTCAGGATCTTGGAGTAAGGATCCTGGCTGCTTATTTAAAATGTAACTTGTGTAACCGACACGAGATAAAAATATTCCGCAGTGAAGTCCTTGTGGTTTTAATAATTTCAAAGATTCTTTGAACATTAATTCTCGATCAGCTTCTTGTTCTAAGTGATAAAAGGGGCCCATATTTAAAATCACATCAAATTTTCTGTTTTCGTGTTCAATTTTAACTGCAGTTGCAACATTGCGTGCATCTGCCACTACCCACTCAACATGGTCTTCTAATTTTTTCTCGGTGATTCGTTTTTGATTAAGCTTAATTAAACTCTCGGTGGGTTCTAGGGCCACAACTTCGTGGCCCATTTCTGCAAGAATTTCTGTGTACCAGCCGGTACCTGCGCCCAATTCCAAAAAACGAAGTGGTCGATCAGAAAAATAAGTTTTTAAAGTTCTTTCCATCAAAGCAAATTCTAACTGATGTCTTTCGTTTCTCAAGTCTTCGCCATTTTGAGAGTAGTAATTTATAATATCTTGAATGTTATCTTGAGGTTTCAAATAGCTAAATCCAATTTTTAATAAGTAGAAATCCAGGTCTTCATAAGATCAACTTCTTGTTCAGTAAACGCTGCGCCTCCACCTTGAGGCATATTTTTAGGTCCAGGACCTTCTGTTGCAGTTGATAATCGGTAATACATTTTTGAATTAGCGTAGTCATTTCTTTCAATAAGGCCTGCAGTTAGATAATCCGTTTCGCCGTACCCATACCACGCTTGATGTGTGTGGCAACTCGCGCACTTTGCGATGATGCTATAGACAAGTTTATCTTTAAACGGCGGCCGACCTGGAAGACTTGCAACTGATGCGATCAGCTCATCATTTTCACTCGAGTTCGTGACGATGCGATCACAACCACTCGCAAAAAGGATCAAACTGAGAAACAAAGTAATTGAAAACAGGATCTGTGATTTCATAATTAATATTCTGAAACAAAACGGACTCCAAGCCTAGCGTTACTTACACGACCAGGCCGCCCAACGCGGCCTTTGTCTAAAAGCTCGACATATAAAATACCCACAGAAAGAATTTACAAGTGTTTGGACTAAAGACCTGTTTGGCACTCTCGTTGCTCTAGTATAACAGTACCCCCCCCATGGCGGTCAGGCACCCCCCCTAGCCTGGCCGCTTTTTTTTTATCTAAATCCCAACAACTATCCTAAAATGAGACATGTTTTTTACGAATCAGTTTTCGATTGCACTTATGCTATTGGCTATTTCATTACCGGCTTCCGCATACCGTGTATTGATTGATCCTGGTCATGGTGGACGCGATAAAGGGGCTATGCAGGCTTCGTACGATGAAGCTTCGATAGCTTGGGCCTGGAGTCTCGAACTTAAAAAACAATTGCTCGCACAGAACCTCGAAGTTGAGATGACTCGGAATGAAACAACAGGTTTGTCACTCGCAAGCCGAGTAGGCCGAACAAATCGAAAAAAATATGATCTTGTTGTAAGCCTTCACGCTAATTACCTTCTTGATTCACGCGTTAAGGGCATCGAGTTTTTTCTCTCGACTCCGCTTGAATTAGAGGATCAAAAACTTCAACTAGCACACGAAGAGGTGCAGCTTCAAAAGGGTTATAAAAAAACAAACCTCAAATTAAGTAATCTAAAGGAAGAACAAAAATCTCAGGTCAGCGCGATCATCCATGATCTCGAAAGACAAGCGCTGCTTAAGCAAAGTATGAAAATTGCGACCGACTTAAATCAGGCATGGCCTGGCAAAATCAAGCAAGGTCCCTTTGATTTATTAAATCAGTCTGATTCCCCCGCGATATTGATCGAGCTAGGGTATCTCTCTAATCCGCTAGATTTAAAAAACCTAAACGATCCGCAATTTCGTCTCGAAAAAAATCTAAAAATAGCAGAAGTCATTTCAAGTTATTTTAGGAACCAAAAATCCAAAATTATTCAATAATCCGAATACTTTTCGCCATTTTAATTTTTGCCACCAACCTCATGGCACAGCTCTTTTTCTGGAACTGAACTTGCTCTCTCTAACCGTGCAGACTTGGAACCCCACTAGCACGTTTACAGAGGTTAGCTTTATGAAATTTTTCTCTACTGTGTCGAACATTAAACCGATTTTTGCTTTTACACTGTTGTTTGCACTGACTCTTTGTTCAACAGCTCACGCGCAGAATTCTTGCGTTAGTTTGTTAACTGAAAAGCCTGCAGCTTTCGTCATAAGTGCCAAAGGTAAGATTAAAATATCACCAGAGCTTGGCGAAATGATTGTCAGTACTGCTGAAGGCGAAATCGATTCAATCACCGGAAATAGGTCTGAGCTGAAGCGAACTGTCACAGTTACGGATCATAAAGCAGCACTTGGAAAATTAGGACGAACCTTTCTTTTGAATCCTCGAGATATCATTCAGCCCGGAACAAAAAACGTGACATTGACCGAATATTTGAACGTTTTAAAATTTGATTACCGTGGCAAAGAGTTAGCAGTTAAAATCCGACTTCGGAAGTATGGAACGATAAATGTCGGCCTTCCGATGGCATTGGAAAATATTCAGATTATTCCTTCAATGAAGGATATTTCATTTCTCGAATTTAAAATTGATCATCCAAGATATGATAGCTCGGTTTTAAAGCCTCGGGGTAAGCAATTAGATTCTGATACAAAACTTATTAATACTCCTCAATATGTAGAACAGTTCAAAGCCATTTCTGACCGGGCTGTTGCCTACAATGCAAAAGATCTGAAATCAGCCGAAAAAATGTCTAAAATGCAGAATGTTTTAAAACGTCTTCATGAAGAAGGCGTTCCATTAAACCTAGACTCACGAACAATGTATGTAAGAACCTCTTATGTGATACTTGTCAGGGATCCTGTCGCAAACAAAGAATATGAAATACAAATAACGGTTGATGAAGAAATCATTCTCTACAGTTATCCACATAATAAAACAGTTGATGCCTATAAAGCCGATAAACCCCTTACAGTAGTCGAGCTTAAAATCCCCGTTGAAATGGTTGACCCAGTAACTAAAGGCTTTAAAGCAGCTATGTTAGGATCAATGCCAACTCTTGCATCAGTTCAGACCTTCTTAAGTGACCTAACTGCAGCTCAGGCTCCTGGTTACGAATCAAATAAGGGCAAACAATCACTCATCCGTGGCCTTTTAGACGCTCAACAAAATCCGTGAAGGCGCTGTATCAGACTTTCAGAGGGAATTTGAGAATTCCACTTCCCTCTCAAGACTGTTAGCCTGTACTCTAATGGTGGCGCAAAGGAGTGCTTATGAAAATTTTTAAAATGTTAATGGTCCTTGTTTTTCCATTGGCTGCAATTGCAGCACCTCAATTCACCGGTATCAATGAAGCTGATATGAAAAATATCACTGAAGGCATGGGTGCGAACTTCGTTCATAACTCGATGCTGGGTGCTTCTAAGATGGGTACTGTTTTTGGTTTTCAGCTGGGCGTTGTAGCTGCCCAAACAGATACACCTGAATTACATAAGCTTGCTAAAGAAACTGGCGGAGAACTAAAAAATCTTTACAACGCCGGCATCATGGGTGCTGTTGGAATTCCATTTGGTATCGCATTTGAGGCAACTGTCATGCCGACTTATAAATCAGATGATGCTTCAGCTCGCGGAAATTCTTTCGCTTTAAAATGGAATATCAACGACGTGATTCCGATACTTCCAATCAATTTAGCATTGCGTGGTGTTTCATCAAATGCTGAATTTTCTTTTAATCAAACTGTCGGTGCACAATCTGCGAAGGTTAAAAACACCACCTCTGTAACTGGTGTTCAGCTTTTAATTAGTCCAATGATTCCATTCGTTGAACCTTATGTTGGCGTTGGAACGTTAAGTGCTAAAAATAAATTAGAATGGACTGGATCTGCTGGAACTATATTTGACCCGACTTATACAACTGCCAGAGAAAAATCAGAAACCGTCAGCGGCACACAAATCCTTGCGGGCGTTGATGTAAACTTACTTCTTCTAAAAATTGGTTTAGAATACAGCAAAGCCTTTGATAACTCACGAGTTGGCTTCAAACTTGGCATCGGTTTTTAAATAGAAGAACATGAAAATAGCGGTTGTAGTTGGTGCTAACGGGCTTATTGGATCAGAGCTCGTTAAAATTTTGAAAGATGATCCAAGCTATCGATGGATTTTTAGAATACAAAGAAAAAACAGTGAGGTCACCGACCGAGTGACCTCGCTTACGACAGATTATTCAAATCTTCATAACCTAACAGATCTTATGCGTCGCGAACCAAGTGACGACGTAAAAGTATTTTGCTGTTTAGGTACGACGATAAAAAAAGCTAAAACTCACAAAGCGTTCGAAGAAGTCGACAGACATTTAGTTATTCGTGCTGCCGAATGGGTCAAAAAAGACTTAAGAGCAAAACATTTTTGCGTGGTTTCTGCTTCAGGTGCTTCAGTCTCTTCTTCAATGTTCTACTCAAAAGTTAAAGGTTTGATGGAAAATGATTTAAGGAAGCTCAATTTTCAGCAACTTCACATTATGCGGCCCAGCCTACTTTTGGGCAGTCGAAGGGAGCGTCGTCCCTTGGAAGCGCTTGCCATGAAAGTCATGCCAGCTCTTTCATTTCTTTTACCAACTGAATATCAACCCGTCCCCGCTTGGGCCGTTGCTCAGGCTATGCGTCTTAATGCAAATGAGGGCCTAAAAGGTGTCGTGATAGTCGAAAATGAAAAGCTCGTTTTAGTTCCGCACATGAAAATGTTCCGTTAACTCACGCATTGACCCAGATGATTTGAGAGTTTAAGGTCTCCACCATGCGAAGTGACGGAAGACAATTCAATCAATTAAGAAAAATTAAAATTACTCCTAACGTGGCTGAATATGCTGAAGGTTCTGCGATGGTAGAATTTGGTAAAACCAAAGTTCTATGCACTGCTAGCTATGAACCAAAAGCACCGCAGTGGCTTCAGGGTTCTGGCGAAGGCTGGATCACGGCAGAATACGGAATGCTTCCCCGAAGTACTCAGCAAAGAATCAAGCGTGATAAGGCAGCTGGAAGTGGACGCACTCAAGAAATTTCGCGACTCATCGGAAGAAGTTTGCGCGCGGCTGTTGATACGAAAGCAATTGGCGAAAGACAGATCATGATCGATTGCGATGTCATTCACGCAGATGGCGGGACTCGCACAGCTTCCGTTACCGGTGGTTTTGTAGCTTTAGCTCTAGCCCTTAAGAAATTATTAGATGTCGGTGAAATTAAATCTTTAGGTTTAATCAATTATGTATCTGCGATTAGCGTAGGCCTTCATAATGGCCAGTCACTTTTAGATCTCAATTACGACGAAGATTCTGCAATCGGTACCGATATGAATTTCGTGATGACTCACAAAGGTGAGTTTGTTGAACTTCAGGGAACGGCCGAAGATATGCCGTTTTCTAAAAATCAGCTTTTAACAATGATGGAATATGCTGAAATTGGTTGCCGTGAATTATTTCAAGCCCAGCAAGAAATCATCGGCCCTTTTTATAAGTTAACTTAAAGATTTTAAATTGTAGGTAAGTGTTATGGAACTTTGGATCGCATCAAGCAACACAGGCAAAATCAAAGAATTTCAAAATTTACTTTATAACTATCCAGCTATCCAAGTTCACACCCAAAATGAAATTTCAAGTTTTACTTCACCAGAAGAAAATGGCGACAGCTTTATTGCTAATGCCCGAATCAAAGCTCGCGCACTTCGTTCCGTAAAACACGAACAATGGGTTTTCGCTGATGACTCAGGCTTAGAAGTTGTAGGCTTAGGAAATCTTCCTGGAATTCACTCGGCTCGCTATGCAGGGCCCAAAGCTCGCGACAGTGAAAACATCGCAAAGCTTATGAAGATGATGCAGATTCGAAACATAACTGATCGAACAGCCCAATTTAAAACTGCAATTGTTGCCTTCACACCAGCTGGCGAAGAGATGATTTTCGAAGGTATATTAAAGGGAACAATTGGACCAAAAGTCGCAGGTCTTCACGGCTTTGGCTATGATCCGATTTTTATTCCTGATGGTCAGACAAAAACTTTAGCTGAACTTGAACCAGGCTATAAAAATCAAAACAGCCACCGAGCTTTAGCATTCAAGCAGTTCTTAGAAAAATTTAAAACCCTGATGTAAACTGATTTTTCGATTAAGCTAAGCTGGCGTATTAGTTTTTAGCTTCGCCAGGAAAAACCGAACGCTTATCATCTGAAACAACACAAACCATAACAACGAAGTTTGTAACTTGTCCTTTAGGGGTTACTAGCTGCGCAGTAGGACTATTCGGACTCATTTTGATAATTAAGTATGGCGAGAAAAACGTTTGCTGCTTCAAAGCATTCAAAAAAGCCTCATTTGTTTTGGCATTTTGCTCGCCTTCAAAAACAAAATTTAATCCTGCAACCGTAGTTTTGCCAGTGATATCATTGCGACTAAAAACTGAATTGGCTTCGAACGGGTTATTAAATGAGTACTCACCACCGGGAAATGATGACATTGAATTATTTGGACTCACATGAATTCTTTTTAAGTTCAAAGTGAGTGGCCGCGCTTCACCTGACAGTGTTTTAAACGGAACTATTACCGTTTGTGATTCATTCTCTTTCATTAACAAATTTGTCGAAACTAAATCAGTCGTCGATCGTGCAGCTGAAATATTTGTTGCCAAATTTCCCGTCATAACTTTACAGATTATTCCGTCTTTCTGATTGTTTATTGGCTTTTTCATCTGAGCAACTGATTGCGTTGAAATTAATATGAGTAAGATCAAAAGTTGCGAAGATTTTTTCATAAAGAGCCTTTTGTTAAGTCTTGTGAGCATGAGCCAAAAAATAACTGAAAACCCAAAACATTACGACGCGTAATTATTTAGAGTGTAATTAATTCGTGTCATACCTTATGACGATTTAATAAAATACGGCCTCAAGCTGCCTAGCAGCGCTGCGGGAATAGGGCCAAAAAAGTGCAATTACTGACAATCACTTCAAGTTTTAAATTGTACTCAAATGAAAGAGGTTTTTATGGCTTTACGAATCGCAATTATCAGCTTGCTGACGACATTTTTGACGGTTTCTACTTTTGCAGCGGGTAAAGTCATAACCTGCATGGGAGACGCTGAATTTGGTAAAATTAAGATCGAAGAGCTGACAATAAAGAGTAAAATGATTTCACTTCGATATACCGTCGCAGAAACAGCAAAACCTGTTGTAAAGACTTATACTATCACTGAAAACTTCTTAAACAAACAATCTACTGATGCGCGAAAACCTTCGCTATTTATTGGCGCAACAGAATCTGGAAAAAAAGATGATTTTAATGACATTGCACTTCCAACTTTGGGCGTACACTTGTCAGGCTTAGGCAGTGAGGTTGCATTCAATCATGAATCAAACAGAGTTTTTGGTACCGTTTCTTGTATCCAAAAATAGGCGACCGTAGGACGGTAAATGTCATCTTATTAAGACTTTAGACACTCGTTGCGCGGCCAGTCCCCTGAATTAAGGGATTTACACTGGCCTTTAATTAGCAGCCTTTTAATTTGATAAAATAAACACGCTTATTACCGCGGGAACGAAGCACTTGAAAGTAAGCCTTAAATTTAGAGGATTTTTTATGATCAGCAAAGTATCAGCTCAAGTGTTTTTAATCGCGACGGTGATCCTAACGAGCCTGACTTCAATCGCATCACAAGTGACAACAAGCACGCAAGATCTCGATAACTTGTTTAATCAGCGCGCCGCTCAAAGTCGCGTACTTGCACTTTTAACATTAGTTGTTTCGGGACAACCTGTTGAGTATACAGAAGCAAACTTAAAACTTTTGAATGAAATAAAGTATTGGGAAAAAGCTACCGGACTTCAACCGTGGAGAGATTCCGCTAGCATTGTAGAATGTCCAAAAAGCAAAGCCCAACTTTGCTTCGGTAAAGAAATGATTCAGCATTCAAGAATTCTAGCTAGACAATACGTTCGCTCGATCAGTCGAGTTGATGCCACTTATGAAACTGCTCTTAGTATAGTGAGTAAAGATCAACTTAGCGCGCGTCATTTGCAGGAAATAAAAGATCGACCAGCTAGAAAAGCAAAATCTGATTTGGTCGTGGCAACGCTGGAAAAGGAAATTGACCAACGAGGTATGGCTTCATACAAAAGCTTAAATTTGGCATTAATGCTTTTCATAGCCGCAGGCGTGTTCCTCACAAGTTTTGTATGGCTTGCAGTTGCCACTGCCGCCACAGCCTCTTCTATCCCAATCGCAATCGTGCTTCTTGGGCTCATTGCAACTGGTTCTGGTGGCGTAGCTTACACTGCTAAGGGAATTCACGAAATTAGAACTTCGGGTATCAGTCAAGTTGAGCAACAACTTCGCAATGAATTAAAAAATAATGAAAAGCTGCAGGAAAAACTTTATATCGATGATCAAGTTTTAGAAATTCTAAATAAAGCGACTGCAGAAAAATCCCCAACTGAAACGAATAAGGCGATGCCTTAAATCTGATTTAACTCGGGTAACAATATTAGAGGCAGGAATTACATGGTATCTTCATATTTGAAAATGTTATTCCTAGCCCTCATAACGGCTTCAGCATTGCCTGCGTTCAGCGCGGAGGCTGAGAGCTGTAAGGCGTTTTTCGAAGTTAAATTAGGTTTTACCGCTTCACAAGACGGTACTCTTTCTCTTCGTTTGGGGAATTCAAAATATCAATCAGTCGAGAAAACTTTAAATGGTATTGCCCAGTTAATTTTAGGCCGCGCCCTTAAGTTAGACGAATTGTCAAAAGTAACGAGTCGTTTGTTAATTGATAAAAGCGAAGATCCTTATTTCGTAAAGCTTGCACGAGCATTTGATCTTTCAATTAAGCTTGATGATAAAACTGAATTCGCTAAAATGATTCCTAAAACAGGACCTGTTTTAGTTTTGATGAACCATCCAGCCAACGGCCGCGAAACAATTGCGACAGCTGCAGCAATTTCGATGATCAGACCTGATATGAAAGTCGCAATGACTTTTCTACTAAAAGATTATCCGCAAATGGCTGACAACGCAATTTTCTTAAATCCATCGCCATCACCAGAAGCCAAGATCTACAACAAAAGTCAGCGTGAACAAATGGATCAGTGGCTTAAAAATGGGGGCGTTTTATTGGCTCATCCATCGGGAGAAGTTTCAACTTATCGCTATTCTGAAAATAACAATTATCAAATGGATCCCCAATGGAGAATCGGCATTGCCAAGTTAATTGAAAGCAATCCAGACGTCCAAATTATTCCAGCATTTTTAAATGCGCAGACTTCAGAGACATTTCAGAAAGTAAAGGCTATGAAGCCTTATGCAATCGGCGAAGCAATTGGTCCCATTTTTCACATTCGAGAAATTTCAATCGGCCAGAATTCTACTTTTCCAATCAATTTGGGAAATGTCATCAAAGGCCAAGATGCTCTAGCAAAATCAAAAGGCGACTTGATGGCGATGATGCAATATTTAAGAGCACGAACTTACGCACTTAAAGGTCGATTCGAAAAACTAGCTGATCAAAGAATTTTAGAACCCATTGCAAGCCGCGGTGATGCTGAACTCATCAAGCAAGACATCTCGGGAATGCAAATATTAACTGAAGAAAAGGGTCTGCAAGTCTTGATTGCCCAAGGGAAAGATATACCAAATGTTGTTCGCGAATTGGGACGCTTACGTGAAGTCACTTTCCGAAGTGTCGGCGAAGCTTCAGGAAAAAGTATAGATGTTGATTCATTTGATCAACATTATCACCACATCGTGATGTATAAGCCTGATTCAAATGTGATTATTGGCGCTTACCGCATAGCCTTTGTTGATAAAGTGATTCAGGAAATGGGCGTAGATGGCCTTTATAATCGCACATTATTCGAATACCAAAATTTACTTAAAGGTGAATTAAAAAATTCGATCGAACTGGGCCGAGCGTTCGTCAATGTGGAGCTTCAAGATCGCGACCGCAGAAGTGCGATTTATTTCCTTCCACTCATTTGGAAGGGTATCGCTAAAATTTTAGAGCAAAATCCAAAGTACACCCATCTCATGGGACCAGTTAGTATTTCTAATCAGTATTCAGACATTAGCAAAGCTCTCATGGCTCAGTTCCTAACTCAGAAATTTGACACTCCCCTTCGCGTCCAGGTGACGGCAAGGACTGAGTTCAAACCTCAGTCCTCAGTTTTGCGCGAAGCTCTATCTTTAGTACCGCACATTGCGAACATGAAAGAGTTGAATGCTCTAGTGACTGAAATTGATGGAGTTGGAATTCCAAGTTTAATCAATAGCTACGACAAGTTAGGTGCTCGGTATTTGGGCTTTAACTTTGATGCTTTTTTCAATTCACTTGATGGATTGATTTTTGTTAATCTCTTGAAAGCTAATCGTGAAGAGCTCACTAAATACTTTGGCGCAGAAGGTCTACAAAAATATCTGAAGTTTCATGGAGTCATTGACTAATAAAGTCTTAATCTCAGAGCTACGTTCCATTCGTGAATTTTCCTATGCGCCCTTCCAGTTTTTTGGTACTAATTTTTAAACCAAAATCCCGAGGCGGCTTTCATGTCATTATCTCGCAGCACATCTCAAGATTTCGATGGCAGTAACCTTAAACTTTTTACTGGCAATGCAAATCCTGAGTTGGCTCAAAAAGTAGCTCAAGCCATGGGAGTTCCGCTTGGACATACGAAGATCAGTTCTTTTGCCGACGGCGAAATTCAAATTGAAATTCACGAAAGTGTCCGTGGCAAAGATGTGTTTCTTGTTCAAAGCACTTGTCCCCCAGTAAATCAAAACGCCATGGAACTTTTTATCATGCTCGACGCCCTAAAAAGAGCGTCAGCTGCCTCAATCACAGCAGTGATTCCTTACTACGGCTATGCGCGTCAGGACCGGAAAGTTGCTCCCCGAGCTCCCATCTCCGCAAAGTTAGTGGCCGATTTATTAGTCGCTGCCGGTGCGACTCGGGTCGTTTCCGTAGATTTACATGCCGCTCAAATTCAAGGATTCTTTAACGTCCCGGTGGATCACTTATTTGCCACTCCGACTCTTGCACGTTACTGGCGTGAAAATTTTGGAACGGGCGAAGAATTTGTGGCTGTTAGCCCCGACGCCGGCGGAGTCGAAAGAACCCGCGCCTTCGCAAAACGAATTGAAGCGTCCCTCGCGATTATTGATAAACGCCGATCAGGCCCAAACGAAGCTAAAGCCCTCCACCTCATTGGAGACGTTAAAGATAAAACGGCTATCATCGTCGATGACATGATCGATACGGCCGGCACCTTGATACAAGCGGTTGACACGCTTATCAAAAATGGTGCAAAAAGAGTGTTCGCTGTGGCCAGCCACCCTGTCCTATCAGGGCCCGCTGTCAGTCGGTTGATGGAAAGTCCAATTGAAAAAGTATTGGTAACAGACTCGATACCCCTGTCCGAAGCAGCGAAAAAAAGTGGTAAAATTGAAGTGATTTCAGTCGCACCTGTGCTCGCTGAAGCCATGAAAAGGATCCACGGAAATGATTCAGTCAGTTCGCTCTTTGATTGATTTCGTTTAAACAAAAAAAAGAGCCCAAATTGTTTAAGCTTATTCGTCGAAATTCTTTTGATGTATGGACTTAAGCCAGTAATAGGAAGTAGCCGGAGGTAATGGCCTATGAAAAATCGTATCGAATTAACCGTTGAACCAAGAGAAACAGGTAAAGGCAATAGCCGCAACCTACGTTTCGATAAAAAAGTGCCCGCACAAGTGTATGGCGCCGTTGAAAACGTAAACTTACATGTTAGCGAAAAAGAAATTGTTAAATACAATGTTCGCGCATACGAGAATGCGCTTTTCACTCTCAAAAGTTCAAATGCAAAAGCAAATGGTAAAGTTGTTTTGATGAAGCAGGTGGACATACATCCATTGAGCCGTCGGCCACTTCACGTTGACTTCATTGCACTCGATTTAACTAAAACTGTACGCGTAAGTGTCGAAATCAAGTTCGAAGGAAAACCAGCTGGTATCGCAGAAGGTGGATTACTTAACGTAGTTAACCGCTCTATCGAAATCGAAGTTCTTCCAACTGACATCCCAGACAATATCTCTGTTGATATTTCTCACTTGGGACTTGGCGACGCTCTACACGTTTCAGATTTAAAATTAGCTGCTAACTTAAAAGTTATTTCTGCTCCTGAATTAACAATCGCGGTTGTTAACGTTCAAGAAGAAGAAGTTGTTGCTGTTGTTGCTGAAGCTGTTCCTGCTGCTGGCGCTGCTGCTCCTGCTGCCGGTGCTCCTGCGGGCGCGAAAGCCGCTGTTCCTGCTGCTGGTGCAAAAGACGCGAAAGCGCCTGCTGCTGCAAAACCTGCTGCGAAGAAGTAATTACGAATCTAGAACTGAATTTAAAAAAGGCTCCGAGGAAACTTGGGGCCTTTTTTTATTTTCCCTGCCAACTACAAGGTAGGGCTCAATGCTTTTCGACTAAACAAATTCCTTGAAACTTATCTTGCGTAATGAGTATAACTCGCCTGGGCCGTAACAAAAAAGATACAGGAGTTTTTGAAATGAAATTAACTATACTTGCTACAATCAACTTGATTGCTTTATCTGCATTCGCGCAGTTGGCCGAAAAGCCATTTGCACTTGATGCCGGAAAATATTCTGAAACTTGTCACTCAGTTGGCGTAACAAAAGTTGATGGCAAACTCGATCGTCAATTTTACAACTCTGAAGGCCAAGTTTCCGTTGTCAAACGTGGTGATGTAACGATTGAGACTTCTAATATGCAGGATGAAGACTTTTCTTCGACAAGCACTGTTCGCACGGAAACTAAAGATTTAGGAAATTCTCGATTTGAAGTTTCTTATCAAACCTACAGCACAATGGTATTTGACGGGAAAGTTACAAACACGTCTACTTCTTATGTTGTTGTTGTAAAAGTTGAAGACAATTTGACACTCAATGAGTCAATTGTTTTAGACGGTAAAAAACGTGAAAACTTAGTCGGCGAAACAAACTGGAAAAAATTTAAAGATGGTCGAATTCTAGTCCAGTCATACCAACGTGAACCAACTATGATTGAAAGAAAAATGAATGATGGCACAATTGTATCCGTTCATTCTTTGTCTCAAAGCTCAACATGCCTATATAAGAAGTTAGATTAGAAACTGATTAGCAAGAATTTCCAAAAAAAGGGTCACACAGCTGTGACCCTTTTTTTATTCTTAAAGCCCAAGTGAATTGATGATAGGAAGTCGGCTCTCAGCCTGCTGAAATTTAGTTTCTTCAAGCTAAGAAGATCAACGAGCCCATCGTGCAAATTATCGAAGACTACCAGAAAACACAATTTCGTGGTTGGCAGTGGGGTCGCCAGGACATGGTTCATGGCCCAAGCCCAGAGCGCTTCGCAAAATATCCTGATGGACGTATAGAAAAACCAAAAGCGTGAATGATCAGTTATAATCATCACGAGTAACTGTGCATGAGGCGACATCCAAGATTTGGAGTTTATACATACCTAAATTTTAGGCTGTAAAAGTATAAGAAATCACTGCTAGAAAGAACTCTATACAAATAGGAGTTTATAATGAAATACCTCATTCCCATCGTTTTTATCGCTTTTGCTACATCCGCCCAAGCGAAGACGGTTTCTTGTTTCACGAAATTCTTTGGGGCATCTAGTGATTCTTCGCTTTCGATTGTACTTAAAGTGAATCCTTCTTTGGGCTTCCAAACAAAATCTGTTCTTATCGAAGGTGAATCTCTGAAAATTGACCAGCGTCATAAAAAAGGCAATGTGGTTTCCAGCAAAGGGAAATACGCAGGGATGTTAAGATTTGATCTAGGTCTTTTTCAGCTTTTAGGCGACTATTTCTCGTTAGAACTAACAATTCCCAATCAGCCTTCAGAAAAATTGTCTGGATTTGTTATGTTTAAAGACGCCCAGGGTGGATCTAAGTACAACTTAGTGTGTGACGCTCGCTAAACCGGCATTAAATGGCAAGACTCGAAGATCTATATCAAGATTTAAAAACCAAAGTGTTAACTACTGTTGTAAATAAAAATGAGCTCAAAATAGTGCTCATTGTTCTAAAAGCAGTTAAAGGCAACTGGCCACGGGTACAGTTGGGCTAAATATCTTTGTGCGCTTCAGTAACTGCTATTTTCTAGAATAATTTTAATTTAAAAGTGCTCAGTAAATTGACTAAGCACTTTAATTTCTCGTTTGACTACGGAACCAAATCTAACAAAGTCTTCAAGTAAAACTGCTGATAGTTTTTATACTCATACATGTAATCATCTCTTGTGATCGTGTATGGAACATCAGGTACTGCACCATTATTTTCCACCGCAACACCATCTGGGCGATAGAATAAAGACTTTGTGATCACAACGTTGATGGCTGAATGGTTCAACGGCGCTAATTGAGCAATGTGTCCACCCAAACCCGCAGTTCTTGTTCCAACCAGTACCGCGCGTTTATTTCCACCCATTAGAGATGGGAATGCGTCGCCGCCCGATCCTGCCAATTCGTCGATTAACATCACGATTGGCTTTGTGTAGTGAATGCGATTTGGATAGATTTGCTGATCTCCCACAATTGAAACTTTTTCGGTTAAGTGATCGCCTTTTTCCCAAGCGGTTTTGATAGCGACCAAGACTTTTTCGAGTTCTTTATATTCAATTGTGTCCGTAACAGTTTCAGCTAACCATTTTTTGAAATCGAAATATTCAGTCTTGCTGGCTAAAAGTTGAAAGTCTGTGGGCTTAACTGGTTCGGAGATAAAAAGGCTGACCATGTAATGAAGAAACGTCACCGAGCCACCGCAATTATGATCTTGATCGATGATAAGACCGACAGTGTTCTTTTCCAATTCGTTGATTGCATATTCATACTTTTTGAAAGCATCTTCCGGTTTCGGGAAAGAATAATGTGGAATGCGTAAGTAGCCGACTTTTCCCTTTGGAGTTTGGTGGTAGTAAGCAATGAAGGGATCTCTGATGATGACTGTTGCATCGGCAGGAATCGCGATTCGAGTTCCACCTGAACAGCGGAAAGATCTTTCAAGGCGCTCTTGGCCTAAGACATCTAATAATAAAGGCTTCATTGAAAGAGAGTGATACTGAGTTGTTTGAGTTTGCTGAGGGCGTTGAGTAAATTGAACAGATAATTGCTCGTCAAAAGGAGTACCGGTTACTTCCCACTTGAGCGTTGCCGTTTCGATCAAGTTAGAAGTGCCACGTCGAACTTGCACCACTGCATTTCCAGTAGGAACTGGAAATCTTCGGGCCGATCTCGCGAAGATGATTTGTGCTGCAGTTCTTTTTTCTGAAAGCGCAAAACCACTTCCCAAATACGAACTTAAATTGTCGACCACTTTTGAAATTTCTTCTCCGTTTAAAGAAATGATTTCGTCACCTTTTTGAAACGGGAAATCTTTTTCTAGAATTTTTTTGCGGTCAACTTCCCCGATTAAAACTTTGCCTTCAACAAGATCGGTCGTGACAGCGATATCGGCTCTGTAATCGGAAGGTATAATTGCGCCTAAGTGGCCGTCCTGAAATTCTGAAAGATAACGTACAATCGTTTGATAGAATTCCGCATTGGTTTTAGTTTCTTTTATTTTATTAAGGTAAGCTTCTCTGACTTCATAAAGTTTAAGACCGCGGGTTTGCTGCTTGTACAGCAAAGGACCGTAACTTGAATCGATGCTTAAGTTAAGCTGAGCAAAATCGGAAAGCTTCTGATCCGTTGTTAAAACTTTGGCTTGGCCGAATGACAGCGACCCTAAAATAAGAAAAAATAGAATGAACTTCACTAAAACCCCCTGATTGCCCAAGAGTCTTAGCAATCAAGACCTTCATGTCAAAACAAAGCCGAGTCAGCTCGGGGTGTTGAGCCTCAAACAGGGGTATTAAGCGTTTAAATGCTTAAGAATTCTCTCCCCTCATGCATCAAAGTAAGCTAAAACTTGAAACCTATGTTTTTAGTCGCTGGCCTGGGGAATCCTGGCTCCAAATATCAACTCAATCGCCATAATATCGGGTTTCTGTGCCTGGATTACTGGCTCGAATCTCTAGGCAATACTTCGCCGCGCTGGAAAAGCGACCACGATTGCTTAAATTTGACCTTGGAACTTGAGGGCGACAAAATCTGCTTAGTGAAGCCTCAAACCTTTATGAACTTATCGGGTCAGGCCGTTCAGTCGCTAATGGCTTTTTATAAGATCCCTTTGGCAAATGTGATCGTCATTCATGACGAAATTGATCAGCCCTATGGAGCTATGAAAATCCATAAAAACCGCGGTCATGCAGGACACAATGGGATTCGTAATATTTCTCAGCTCGTGGGTATGGATTATGCCCGCCTTCGTTTAGGCGTTGGGCGACCGCCGAATCCGGAATTTAATGTCGCAGACTATGTTTTACAAAACTTTTCCAAAGAAGAGATGAATAAGATGCCAGAGTTTTTAAGCCTCGGTTGCGATGCTCTGGAAATGATAATAAAAGAAGGTGTCGATAAAGCATCGACCATCTTCAATGGTGTTACGATTAAGTAGATAGCCTAAAAAAAAGGGCTTTCGAAGAAGAAAGAAGGAAGTTATGGCATTACAAGTAGGAATCGTTGGGTTACCAAATGTTGGGAAAAGTACTCTTTTTAATGCACTCACCTCTTCTGCAAAAGCTGAAGCTGCGAACTATCCATTCTGCACGATTGATCCAAACGTTGGAATCGTGACTGTTCCAGATATCCGATTAGAAAAGATCACTCAGTTCATTAAGCCTCAAAGTGTTATTCCCACGACGATGGAATTTGTCGACATCGCAGGTATCGTAAAAGGCGCAAGCCAGGGCGAGGGTTTGGGAAATCAATTCTTATCGCACATCCGCCAAACAGATGCGATCGTTCACGTCGTTCGATGTTTTGATGATTCTAATATTATCCACGTTTCAGGATCTATCGATCCGCTACGTGATATGGAAATTATCAACACTGAACTTATGCTTGCAGACCTAGATTCAATTGATAAGCGCTTTCAAAAACTTCACAAAAATGCAATCAACAGCACAGATAAAAAAATTAAATCTGAATATGAAGTTGTTAAAAAGTTAAAAGATGCATTGGGCGAAGGCTTACCAGCTAGATCTGTTAAGTTTGATGAAGTTCTTGAACTGCCAACGGCTAAAGAACTTCATTTATTAACAATGAAGCCGGTTCTTTATGCTTGTAACGTTTCAGATACAGATTTTGCAGCAGGCGGAAATGACTGGGTTAGATCCGTTGAAAAACGCGCTGTAGAAGAAGGCAACAAATGCATTATGATTTGTTCTGCCATGGAAGCAGAAATTTCCCTTCTTCCACCTGAAGAGCGTCCTGAATTTTTAGCTGCCATGAATGCAACTGAACCAGGCCTAAATCGCCTTATCCGCGAAGCTTACAGCTTACTCGGGCTTTACACTTATTTCACTGCTGGTGTTAAAGAAGTTCGTGCTTGGACCATTAAAAAAGGCTTCAAGGCTCCGCAGGCAGCTGGTGTTATTCATACTGATTTCGAAAAAGGATTTATCCGCGCAGAAACTTATCACTGCGAAGATCTTTTTACTTTAAAAACTGAACAAGCAGTTAAAGATTCTGGAAAATACCGAATCGAAGGGAAAGAATACGCCGTTAAAGACGGCGATGTTTTATTTTTCCGCTTTAACGTTTAGAAACTTAAGGTAAAGTCCAACTGCATTCGTTTGTATTTGGCTTCCAATGAAGAATCGAAATCATTTTTATTTACATACTGGGTTAGCGTAAAGGCGGCCTCTTTGGTTGCCTTGTAACTAACTTGCGTGATTTTTCCTTTACTTGCTGTGAAGTTTCCAGCGAAATTAGAATCAGTAAAAAGTGCGAAAACGGAATCACGCTCAACCCTTTGATCAATATAACTTACAGACCATTTTTTATATTGAGCCGTCGCACCAAGTGCCGTGGCTTTATTTGCTGAGTTTGCATTGTAGTTCTCGATTATCTCTTGGAATACACTGAATTCCCAGTCGCCTATCTTTTGTTTCCCTTCAAAAAACAATTCCGACGAATCATAATTATACAGATAAACGTTATTCCCACTTAAAGGGTCAATCACTAGAGTATTGCCGCGGGAATTATTTAAGGTTACATCAGAACTATTCCCGAAGAACTTTTTTGGTTCGTTATCTTTCACCTTTGTGAAGCTGAAAGTCCCAACACCTGCGACCACGGAAGTATCAGCACGCTTCCATTTAGCATAACCTTGGGCCCCATTGAAGAGCGAATCAGTTTCATCAAGGCCTGCACTTGAATCGTAATTTTCGACCACCCAAGAAGCGAGACCTAAAATCGTAAACGACCATTCTTCAGAAATCTCGATTGGCATTTTTAAAGCAAAACCTTCAGGGGTAATATCCCGGTCCAAAAGTAACTGGTTTTTACCTACGAAATAAAATGGAGTTGGAAGTTTCCCCGCTTGAAAAGTCAGATACTCGAGAGGTTGATAATGAACGTAAGCCAAATCAACACCAATGCTTCTACGTGCATTTGCTGCGGACTTATTATCACCCATGGTCACATTTCCACTATTTGCTCCAGAGCCCGTCATAAGCCTAACAGTTGCTTGTAGGCTTTCAGAAAAATCAATCTTTGCTCCCAGCTTTACTCGTAGGCGATGAATCCTTCTTTCATCGAAGCCAGCGACTTTTTCATGCTGTTGTCTGAGTCTTAGGTCTCCGAAGAAACTAACCTTGGATTTTGCTGCATTTTTTTCTGAGCTCGCCTCTAGAGATTTAATCTTTTCAGTTAGCTCGCTTAGCTGCGCACGAATATCGGAATTCGTTAACTCAGCTTGAGCGATGGGAACCGTCGCCTCTGTCTGCGCGTGTACTAAACTAAATGTCAGAAGAACCAAAAAAACTGTTTTCATACTTACCTCTTAAAGACTGCCGTGAAGGACAAACCATAGAACATCTTGATATTCATTAAGATCGGAAGTGTTCTTTTCTTTTTTATAGAATGCTTGGAAATCCACATTAGGCGACCAAAAAAAGTTTGTGCCAATTCCCAATGAGTCAACATGTGGATCTGTCTTTTCGATTTGCGAATTGAAATATTCAAACACCCCAAAAACATGCCAGCCGAGTTCAATTTCTTTATCTAATTTAAAAAAGAAATTTCGACCCTCTTTGTTTGCGGCATTATATGTTCGATCGATTTGAATAAGCGAAGACCATTGTTCGTCCCAACCGATGATTGCAAATACGCCATCCATTTTTACTTTTTGATTCAATATCTCTGGACCAAGTTGTGATCGATAGACATTAAAACCTACACGCCAAGGTTTCTCAAAACTTTTTGAATACTGGAATATATAACCTTTTTCAGAAATATATTGACTGTAGTTGGCTCGCTTATCTAAGCCAGTTAGAACTAACTGATGATCGTTTTTACTAAACGATGCCTCAACACCGAGCCTTTCTTGCCCGGGATTAAATCCTAGAAACTTTCTTGGACTAAACGAATGTTCAGCCATATAGATTCCGTAGGCCGGGTTAAAGCGCCCTACCCGCACTTGAAATCCTCTTTCTTGCCCAAGGAAGTCATCTTCGTAACCGATCCATTCACGTGGAGTGTAAAGAAAATCTTTCCAGGTGGCATCTTTGTCAGAAGGTTCGTAACGGCCAACAGATAAATAGACTTTCCACTTTTCTAAGAACGTTGCAACTGCATCAAAATCCACCTGCATAATCATAAATCGACCCTGGGATTTAACCGAGTTTTCTTTAAAATACTGCAGCAGTCGAACATTGAGTCCGGTTTGAAACCACTCGGGCGTTCGGATGCGACCCTCTTTTTGTTCTTTTTCTTCTAAGGTCCAATAGTTTGAAACAACAAGTTCATTTTTTACAACTCGGCCGTAGGCTGATAACAAATCACCACCGACAACAGAACTATGGCAGTTTAAGCAACCCGCATACCCATGGCGAATAAGATCTGGAAAAGCCTGAGCTTTTAGCGCAAATAATAATATAAGGATCAATCTCACTTTGGCATTCCTTGGGAAATCCATTTTAATAAAGCTGATTTTTCAGAAATTGTTAGAGCAGGATAAGGTGCGACTGGCATATCTTGCTTTACAAAAACTCGATCGAATATCACGTTTAATTTACTTTTAAAAATTTCGTAGTCATCAAGGTTCAATTTGCCTTCTGGCTTTGGGCCTGAATGACATTCCAAACATTTATAGGCAATAATTTTATTTCTAACTAACGACCAGCTTAAGGGTCCCTGAACAATTCCACTTCCTTCAGTGGCCTGAACCGGAGCACCGTTCTCAATCCAGACTTTCAAGATTTCTTTCGAATTTGGATCCATACCGTCCTCTGGCATGTCACCGACTTCTATTGATCTGTAATAAATTTGATTTAAATTCGATTTGATAGACTCGTAGGTCTCTAAATTTAGACTACCTTTATTTCCACCACTGTTCGAATGACAATTTAAACATTGGGGCCCGATCACAGATTTTCTAACCGTTTGATAATCTAAAACCGAGATCGATTTTAGATTCTGCCCCTGGTCCGATCCTGCAGCATCTTTTGTAACGTTATAGTTACAGCCGATCAAATAAATGGAAAAGATAAAAATTATAAATTTCATTTTTTCGGATCACCTTTAAATGCGACATCACACTGATCATTACCATACTGCCAATTGCCTGCGCTTGCTGATTTTAAAAAGTCAAAAATAGCAAAGCCGATATTTGCGGCGGCTCTGTCGCCCCATTCGTCAACGGCTTCTGGATTAAGAGGCTTATTAGTCTCGGGATTATATTGAAGTGCTGGATCATCAGCGCTTCGATTATCAACAAAACAAATTTTATTAAATACTTCATGATCCATAAAATTAGGCGAAGATCTTTTCTCTGCCGCAATTTGATTGATACATTTTTCTCTCATTTGATTAAGCATTTGGCCACCATGCTTGCCTAAGAAGCTTGATAGTTCTGGTGGGAACTGAACTCTTGTTCCTTCCATTGCCATCCAAATTAAATAATTTGGCGCATAGTTTTTACCTTGGCTATTAAACAACTTTAAATTCTCGTTAGCCTTGCCAAACATTCCCTCTATGAAATTAGCGACACGAACTTTTCCGCCTGACCAATTTAAAATTCCACGAGCAAGCGAAGTGTTTCCATCTGCCTGCGGACCATGACACTTCATACACGAAGTCCGGTAGTACCAAGAACCCGGTGTCGTAAAATAGACTTCACCGAAAGGTCTCTTGGGCTCTCCACCTCGCAACATCCAAGGTCGCTGTTCTGATTTCGGCAAATCGACTTCGGGAAAGTTACAAGATTCTTTATTGTTCCAATAGCCAACTGCATATTTTTTAGTAATCGCATCAGCTAATGTTGGAGTTAACTCCAGTTGCCTGTATTTTTGCGACATGCCTGCTACAGGGTCTGCCCAGTCATCTCTTCGTGGAATGTAATTTTCAGCTCCGACAGAAGTAAAATCTTGATCAATCCATTTAAATTCATTTTCTTTTTTACAAGAAGGTTCAAAAGTTCTAGCTGACTCTAAACTTTCAAAACTTTTGATCCATTGACCAACAACTTTCAAAACTCCGCAATCTGGACCACCAGGCGTGCTCATCGGCATCTGGCTTGTAAGTCCTAATTGTAAAGACGAATCATTTACTTTTCGCCAAATGTGGCTTTGATCTAAATCGCCGTTCGGATGAGTTAGTAATCGTGTTGGAATCTGCGTTGATCGCATCTTCGTATTAAATCCAAAAATTGATCCGGCAGTTAAATTAAGAGTAATTGCGTTTTCCGGATTAAACGCCAGTCCATTTGGATTATGACAGTGGGCGCAGTTACCCACAAAATATCCTTGAGCTCTTAATTCGTATTCATTACTTGGTGAAAGCGAGCCACTGGTTTCAAGCTTCGGCCAGTCATGCACTGAAGGTGCATTTTTAATAAATCCATAATCGACAAATCTTTGCACTTGAGAAAGTTCTGAATTTGTAGGTGTCGTGTCCCTGGCGGCTTCGCCGAATTTTCTTTGATTTAATTGAATGGGAGAAAAACCTAAGACGAAATTCCGACCCAAAGAACCTGAGTGGCATTCATGGCAGCGATGTTGACCAGGGATAGCGTAATCACGATTTCTTAATGTGCCTTCGTCAACAACAACTGGGAATACCGTGTCTTTGAAAGTCGTACCGTCACGGTAAGGTGTTTGAACTAAAGTTGCAGTTTGTTCGGTATCATCCCACTTGTAAGATCCAACTAAGCTTTTTTCAGTTGGGGTCCGAACAACAATAATGCGGGTTTCAACTCTTTTGTAACGAACTCTTCCGTTCGCCATTTTAATTTTTCGATAAAAAGTTTTATAAAATCTGGTGTTATTAGGAACTGTAAAATTATTTGTAGCAGTATCATAAACAGCTGATTGCTGTTTTAATAATGGGCCTTCCCATTTCATCGGGAAGTGAACCCAACGTCCCTTTCGAGCATTGTCTGCCCATAAAGGATAATTCGGAACATACGCAACAGTTCCCTTTTGGGCGAGTTCGTAAGCATCAAGAGAAAATAAATCTGTATCAGATAGGTTTTCAGGCAGTAGGGAAGTTTCTGCGAAGAAACGATCCTTACCGTAATCAAAACCAATTGTTTGCGCTTTTGGAGTACATTCGCCCATCTCGCTACTGCGAAGACGTGGTTTAGGCTTTGTATCAATAACGTCACTATCACTTCGAGTAAAATTACCTTGAGGCTTTCCCACTGCAATCCAACGAGAAACTCTTTTTCCAATCTCTAAAAATGATTCTGGATTCTTATCCCGACGCTCTTTGGGGGGCATTCGCTTTTCAGGGTCTGGATGATTAATAGATTCAAGAACTTTTTCAGCGATCTCATAATAACCAGGATAAAAAGCTGTCTGGCCTGAGATTGTGCGGACTTCGCCTTTATAAGAATCAATAAAAGTAAAATTACCACTTTTACTTGGAGCCATATGGCAATTCATACAAGCAGAACTAATACTGTCTTTTAAATCATTATAAGAAAGAACCCCTGAGCCTCTAAGGCCTTCGTAAATAACTTCTTCGAATGAATTCTGTTTTTCCGTGGGAGCACATGCTTGAGCTTTGTAAGTGGATAAGTCGTCAGCGGGTTCATATTTCCCGCCGCACGAAATAAGAAAGAGACAAATCAAAATGATTTGTCTCTTCGGATTGAGTAAGTAAAGAAAAAGATTATTTTCCAACTCGCACCTTTTAACCTTTGAGTTAATCGATTGTTACGAAATCATGATCTTGAACGATAGGGTCCATGAAAGAGCGATCTAGTACTTGCTCAAGTAATTGCTTTTCTACGCGATTAGCTTTTCTAGCGCCAGTTGCTTCGTAAATGTAAAGCTTACGTGACAATGGGTAAGAACCACTCCGGATAGTTGCTGTTGCAGGAAGTACATATGCTTCGCCAGTTGCCGCAACACCGATTGCACGGTTGCCTTCTTTTTTGCCACTTTCGCCAGCATAACCAACTGCATCTGGGTCACGAGCTGTTTGCTCAGCAATATCCACCGTCTCTGCAGAAACTGTTACGCAATCACCGAATTTTTTAATTCCGACTAAAGACTTAAAAGTATCAGTAGTTCCAGAAACGTCATTTCTTCTGAATGCTTTGATTGCTCCAGTTTTGCCCGCGCCAGGTACTTGGCTCCAGTTCGTGTATTCACAACTGAAGATTTTAGTCAAAGTTGCGAAGTTCATTCCTCTTACCGGATTTGAACTGTTAACAAAAATTGAAAGACCATCTAGAGCAATCACGTGTGCTTTTGCTGCAACACCTACTGCATTTAATTGTTGAGCAGCTTCTGGCTTAATTTCGCGAGACAAAGCCGTCATATTAATTTCGCCAGCTACCAAGGCTTTTTCGCCTACGCTGCTACCGCCACCAACATAACCAATAGATTGATCCATACCTGAAGCAACGATTGCGTCAGTTAAAAGTCCTGCCATTGTGTCTGAACCAGAGAAAAGATGCTTTGCTGCGTTTGCTGACAAAGAGAGAGATAGAACTAATGCTGTTAAGATTGATTTCATAACCACACTCCTTTTTATGACTTAATAGTTATGACATCTGCTCGACTTTCGTCACGTTAGGAGTCATCATTTCTTGTTTAGGATTACTTAGTTTTTTGTTAGGAAGATGTTAGGGTCGAAATGAAGTAATTGCTCAAAAAGTGGGACCTACTTTAATTTAATTACTTAAATATCAGTTAAGCTTAAAAAAGGTCGAGTCGGTTTAGGTTTGAACTCTATAACGACGCGCGCTAGGCTTTATGTATGTCTATTATGGATCTTGAAACCAAACGAGTTTTTCTAATTGCTTCGCAAAATCAGAAACTTGTAACTTATTTAACCCTCAAAATTAATGAGCATATTGCAGGCGCTACAATATTCACGGGCAAAGACGGAAGTGACGCCTTATTCAAAATCGACAATGCTCCACCTCACGTTATTTTGGTGGATGTCGATCTTCCGAAGATTGATGGATATGAAATTACTCAGCGGCTACTGGCGCAGGACAAATATCCTGATATGTCGATTATTATCTTGAGCAATATCCCCGACAAAGATCACTTCGTTGACGAAGTCGTAACTGGGAAAGTTCAATTTTTAACTGATTCTACTGATGACCAAAAATTACATCAGGCGATTGCCCGTGGATTAAATCGATTAGCTGATATTCAGAACTTAGGTTACAGAGTTTTATTTTTAGTCACAGGTGATGTTCTGTTTACCGAAGGTGACATGGGCAAGTCAGCTTACATCGTTAAATCTGGGGAAATGAAAGCAACTAAAAAAATGAACGATCACAGCGTGATCATCGGCAAGATTCAAGCCGGTGAGTTCGTCGGAGAAATGGCCCATATCAACCAAGAGCCGCGCTTTGCGACTGTGACTGCTGCAAAAGATTGCGAACTAATTGAGATTCCATTTGGAACACTCGATATCGTACTATTCACGAAACCAGCTTGGTCTAAAGCGCTTGTGATGACCTTATCAAAACGCCTACGTAACGCTTTTAAGAGCTGATTTAACCGGTGCTTCGAAAATAAGCTCTGGAGCCCTTTATCAAAAGAACAGCTTGAGCTCTAGGCATGCCCAAACCTTCAAAATGATTGATTTCGATGTAGTCCTTTAAAGATAGAAATGCTTTAAGGCCTGAAATCACACGAGTAAAAGGACGGTAATCCCAAAATTTCTTGTTTTCTCTTTTGAGCTCTTCCAAGCCTTTTCTTTTTGCAACTAGCATTGCAATGGCCGAAGTTAAGCCTCTAATCCATGCTTTGTATAAAGTTCTATTGGTGATCTTCACATGTAAATGCAAATGATTACCTACATTAGCCAAACTCAATATCTGGATTCCCTTTTTTGACGAGAATTCTTGAATGAACTCACCTATCTTCGTCATTACTTCGGGATTCCTGAAAGACCAATTTCCTTTCGCTAAACTTGACCGCATCACCACATGAAGCGAATCTTTTTTTGAAAGAGGACGAGCACCCCTATTTTTGGCTTTATTTCGCAAAATACCACCGTATTGGAGGCTCCATTTCTGTGGAAATAGTTTTGTTTGCTTTGGTTTCATGACCGAAGGTTTACGACATCGTCCCGAAGTTGTCAATTAAGTAAAAAAATTAAAGATTTAACAAGAAGGCTTCGGCGCTTTGACGATCGTGGAATTCATGCTTGTCGCCATTGAAAGTTGAATATATCTTGGTGTGACCTTTCAAGGATCTGGAGTTTTCTCTTATCGTATATGCCTCAGCCCATGACAAAAGCTCTCGAAAGTTATTTTCTGCGACAATTGGATCGAGTTGCTTTTTTGATTCTGAACCACGCACAATTAAGGCGCTCTTACACTCATCCCAAGACTTATTGAGAAATATTAAGTGAGTAGCATTATCTAAGGCAGTGACGGCCAAATCTCCGAAAACTCCTTCCATAATCCATCTTTCACCTAACGATAACTGCTTTATTTCAGAATGAACTACCTCAGGTGGTCGCTTTTTATTGAAGCCACCAGGCTCCCAAAAATGTTCATCGAAATGAATAATTGGTGAATCAAGAAATGCTGAGAGCTGCCGGGCGAAATATGATTTCCCCGATCCACTGTTCCCAATGATAACGATCCGCTGATACTTTTCTTTTACTGAAGTCATAGTTTGCCCTTGAAATTATCCGGATTTTTTGGATAGTTAAGTTGCTGCATTAATTAGCTCAGCTTCGCTTCCTTTAACCTCATTAAGCTGACGCTCGTTTTAATTTAATTAAGCTGTCGCTTAAATCGTAATTTCTGCTTTTGGAAATTCGATCCAGTCTTCGTAATCAGGGAATCCGACCGGGCGTTTTTCTGTTTGCTTCGTAAATTTTAAATAGAGTGTGTAGGCACAGATAAACGCGTCAAAAGCATGTACACTTTGGATCATGGTATTTACGTCGTCTTTATACAGGAAAACCACGTCGTGTTCCTGAAGCGAAATCAGAATTTGTTTTCGGCAAGCTTCACCGACTGCTGACTTTCGGTATGATCTTAAGTCGCTTTTTTTGATATTTAATAGTCTTCCAATTCGCCATACACTTAATGGCGGAAAAATTTCCATCCAGTCGCACTTTGTTCTAATTTTAAAATAAATTGCTCGAGCTAATAAAGGCGCGGAATTAGCACCCATCGCGTGAGAAACTTGAAAAGGCTCTTCAAGTTCTGTTAACAAATAATTTTCGACACACCTTTGAGTATAGGGCGTAAATAATTTTGCCGGCTTCTTCTTCGCTTGGGTTCTTTTGAGATGGTCACGGAACCACTGAATGTGTGGTCGCTTGCAGATCTCGTAGCCACCGCAAGCTGGGTTACAGTCAGTAAAACAGGTTGGCGGACGCCACGGATTATCGACTCCCATGTATTCCACAACTGATTCGTACTGCTGAATAAGTTCAATGATCTTCGCATCGGCCGAAAGATTGTTTTCAGGTTTTAGCGAATGGAAAAGTCGGCTTAAAAAAACTTTTTTCTGGTCAGGATAATATTCAATCAAGGCAAGACTGGCCTTGTCAGTTTTGCCACCAGAAAGGCTTAGCCCTAAAAACTTTTTTGCAGCGGATCGGTCAGCATGTTTACGGGCCGCGCGTTCATGACTTGGAATCCGGCTTTTTGACATGTTTGCGCCACCTTTTCTTTAAAATCAGGGGAGCACCACACGAGAATGCAGCCACCGCCCCCTGCTCCGCAGATCTTAACAGCGTCGGCTCCAGCTTCCAAAGTGATTTTACTTAAATGTTCGATCTCAGGGCTTGTAAATGCCGGAGCAAGTCTGACTCTTGCATCAAATTCTTGATTAAAGAGCTCTGGTAAATCTGTCCACTTTTTACTCATAATAGATTTTTCCATTTTTTCAGCAATAAGTTTTAAATCATTCAAAGCTGTCATAGTTTTAGTTTCTCTTAGCACCGCACTTTTCATAACCTCAAAATTATTCAAACCCGAGTGATGAGACTTGCCCGTGTATACCAACATAAAGTGATCATTTAAGGGAGAATTTTGCACATCAAAAGTCTGCTGCTCAATTCCTGCAAAAGTGTATTTTAAAATATTAAGCCCGCCACTTACAGCAGGATAATAATCTTGAGTTCCCGTTGGAGTATTAAGAACAAATGCCTCCAAGTTGTGGGCGACATTGACCATCTCATGAACCGAATTAAATTTCGGCCCCTGCCACAACGAAAATGCTTTCATCATCGATATGGTAAGTGATGAGCTTCCGCCTAGCCCGCCACCAACAGGAGATTCTGATTGAGTCGTCAGCGAAAATCCCATCTTAGGCTTCACGATTTTAAGGATTGACTGAAACAAAATCACTTTCGGATCTTTATCCTGAATTGCCTCATCTAAGTTTTTATAAGTTTTTTGAAGCTTGAGATCCGGCGAGTTCCAAACGATTGTTTCGGATTCATTCGGCTCGAGAGTTGCTTTAGTCCAAACGTCAATGGCAACATTGAGGGTCGTCGCGCCCTGTACAAACTGATTCAAAGGCCAAAGATCTAATGTGCCTCCGGCTAAATCAACACGAGTCGGACTTTTAACCTCAATTTTTTTCACACTATTCTACTTTCTGTTCTTCATTCTCTTTTAAATTCTCTGATGAATTTTCAGACTGCCCCTTGGCAGGTTGCGCTGCGACTGGCTTTACAATTTCATGAAGCATCAAGCGATTGATTTGCGCATCATCAATCTGGAAAACTTCTTTAAAGACATTTGTCTGCGCATAGGCTTCGTGGTTTTTAAACTCACCCCACGTTAATTTAAAAACTAGTTTATTATCTTCGTCATAAAGCTGAACTTCTGAATCCAAAGTGGATTTCGGCGCAGGTGTTTCCAAATATCGATAAACTGTCATTCGGTTTAATTTCGTAACTAGTTCTTCAGCCAAAGTTAAGTTGGTCACTAAATTAGGGTCTTTGTTATCCAGGTGCCAGACATTATCTTTTTTAGTTAAAGTAAAGGTTTTCACTTTAGTTTTTGCGACAATTTTTTTAATCTGATCCGTCTCGAAACGGAAAGGTTCACTTTTATCTCTGAAATCAATTAATCTTTTATTTCTTAACTCTTCTAGAGTCTGGGGCGCGAACCGAATAATCATTCGATCCGGAGAAATTGCGCCAATTACATCTTTAGTTTTTGTATCCTGATGGAGTAGCCCTTTCCAAGTGACTTTACCAGAAGCGAATTCCAAGGTTAGCAAGTGGGCCCCAACTAACCCAAGTTTTGCTTCAGGAATAGTGGCCGTTCCCTTAGAAGTCGTCGCTTGAGTCAATACTTCACGAACTGCATTTTGATCAATCTTCCAATCCGTCCGCTGGGGAGAGAACCAAAAACCATCGTTGTATCTGAGATCAATATTTCCCTGACGGTTTTTGATCTCTATTAAATCTACTTTCGATATGGAACCTCTAAAAAGTCTTAAGTTGCGAAATTGATCAGCCGGCTTTGTAAGAAAAGTTGTCCAAGTCTGACTTGATGTTAGAATTTTATTTTCTTTATCTTTTCGTAAGTAGACTAATCCTTCGAAATTCTTTTTTGTCGAGACTTCGATTTCCTGCTTGCGATTCGCATTATCAACCAAAACTACAAATCCTAATGATGGCTTTAATCCATATTCAGATAAGTCTGTTGTCTTAGGATCAATTTGATCAACTACTTTTTCGCCTGTGATTTGTTCCAGGAAACCATCGACAATTTCACTATCTGCCTGGTCAGTTACGGGACTTATAATATTCCAGCCATCGACAGTTTTTTCAAGAACGATAGAATTAACATCACCCTTTTTTAACTCTATTTTTTGTATTTGATCCTTAGCTAATGAAACAATTTTGCTGTCCGTTTCCTTTTTCTTTTCTTCGTTTATTTCGCGTTTGTATTCGCCGAAATAAGCATAGAGAGCCAGAATAACGACCGTTCCCCCCAAAAGAATAACGTTCTTATTCTTCATGGATTAGGCTCTCCTTCGGCGAACAAAAAACAGAATTGCGGCGAGAAATAAACTAAATGGAATGAGAATCATTGAAATATAAAATCCACCCATTTTAGCAGTTGTTAACTGCATCTCGGTTTTCTGAACTTCTCTTGGAGCAATACTGATGAGGTTTTCTTCTTTAGTCAGCTGAGAAACCGAATTCAGAGCTATGTCTCTGTTTAAGCTCTGAAAAAGCAGCTGGTTACTTAAGAAGTCTGCATCCCCGTACACAAGCAATTGGAATTCTTTTTCTCCACCAGGCCAGCGACCATTTACTTCGAGTGCTAGATCAAATGGGCCACTGGGGTGATTTCCTAAATCAACTTTTGGAGAAGTAAACGCTGAAGAATTTTGATCAGTTTTAACGATTGGCTCGACTTTTATAGATTCAGGAACATTTTCAGTTTTGAATCCCATTGGCCAGTTCATTTTGATAACATCCCGCTGGCTGGTAAAAACCTTTGTGATGCTACTATTTGGCGAAAAGGTATTCCCAAGTGTCGGCCCATCAATAAAACCCATTCCCATGAAACTCGATTTTATGAAGCTATTATCTGGTCTAATACCAACTTTTTGCAAAAGACCCTCTAAACCGCCAGCTTTTCCTGACTCTAAAGCTAAAAGTAAATTCCCACCTTTTTTCAAATAAGCTTCCAATGCTTTGATTTCGTAATCTGCAAACTTTTGAGTTGGACCTATAATCATAACTGCATCGGCGTCTACAGGCGCTTGCGGTGCTGATGGAAGATTCCAGTTTTTGACTGTAAAGCTATTGTTTTCAACCAACAACTTCATGGCATTCATGCCGGAACCCTCAACGTTATCCTCTATATCAGCTTCACCATGGCCTGTAACAAAATAAGCAATCTTAGATTGCGCGCGGGTTACTTTTATAATGGCTTGAGTAACTTCTTGTTCGTCTACTCTTTCTAGGCGATTTTTTCTTCCTTCGTATTCAACAAACGCAAGTCCGCCACCTTTTGTGACACCATAGTCTTCGGCCAACTTAGGGTGTTGGTTCACTTCGAAAAACTCAAGGCGAATTAAATTAGATTTATCCTGATACTTTTTTAGAAGTTCTCTGAAGGCTTTTCGATTTTCGTCTGCACCCTGAGTGCCATCTTTATAAAAGAATAAAACTTTTAATTCCGATTTTAAACCCTGAACAATCTTGAGCGATTGATCGCTTAATGTATTTGTCTGAGCTTGAGAAAAATCCCATGTCTTGTTTCTTTTTATCGCGATATAATTCACCACTACAATAAGGGCCAGAACGAGTATTACCAAAACGCCCATATTCATTCCATGCTTTGTGGTCTTCATGGTCAAAATTTCTTTGAACAGTTTACGATC
Organism: Pseudobdellovibrionaceae bacterium; assembly: GCA_043730825.1. GTDB lineage: Bacteria > Bdellovibrionota > Bdellovibrionia > Bdellovibrionales > Bdellovibrionaceae. The sequence continues at coordinate 65,116 of JAYTJV010000067.1, read as the reverse complement.
AAGGGTAAAACCAACGATTAGGAATAATGCAAAAAATCCCAAGAGTACCCAGTAAAAGGGCATCCATCCGCCTAAAAGGAATCTGACAAGTGCAAATGCCAAGATCGCAACAGCTGCTAAAGCAAATGAAACTTTTCCCAATTTACTCATGATGCTCTCCAACGGTGTGATTCAACGACTCGTTCTGCTAAAAATAAGAAAAGGGCCACTGTCGATACAAAGAAGGCCAAAGTTTGAACTCTCAGTGTTCCTTCAACTAATCCTGACAATTGATTGGCTAAGGAAATGTGTTCGAATACTTGCCGAGCCCACTGACTATCGACTACCTCGACACCAATACCAACAAACCAGATCGAAACATTTAAAATCACTGAAAGAATAAAAGAGATCAAAACACTTTCAGTTAACGACGAGCAAAAAAGATTCATCGAAACATAGATTAAACTTAAAACATAAATTCCGCTGAATGCTAAGACAAGCGATGGCCAGTGAATTTTATCCACAAACATGAGTGTTACCAAGGGATACAAAAGTGCAATAAACATAATCGCGCCAATGACACCTGCGACAGATAAAAACTTTCCAAGTACGATTTGCCATGAAGTGACTGGCGAAGTTAATAACAGATCAAATGTTCTAAGCTTTTTTTCTTCAGCAAATAATTTCATCGTAAAGGCTGGGACCACAAAAATTAAGAGAAGATTAATATAACTTAAATGCCTTAAATAAAGTCCGTAATGAATATTACCCTGTTGTCCCGCTCCGCCCATTTGCTGGGCTGCCATTTGTGAAGCACTTATAAACATTGATAAATGCGCCGGAAACAAAAGACTTAAGATTATAGAAATAATACCAGCGATAAAATAAAAAGTTGGAGTTAGAAAAAAACCTTTTAATTCCTTTTTAGCAATGACAAAAGTTGAATTCATGTTTGGGTCTCCTGTCCGTATGTGAGCTTTAAGAAGACATCTTCTAAATCCATCTTCTTAGGTAGGAACTCAATTAGGCCAACTTTGGATTGAACAAGTTTATAAAGAATTTCATCGTGTACCTGATCATCACCATTAAATTTAATTTCCCAATTTAAGCCATGTCCTTCAATTCCATGAACGCCTTGAACGTTCGCTATGATTAAATTCAGATTCGTTTCATTTCGAATTCGTATTCTCAAGGATGCTGATCCTTTTTCTAATTGTCCTAAATTAGCAATTGAATCCTCAGCCACAATGCGACCCTTGTTGATAATGATCGCTCGGTCACACACTGCCTGAACTTCCGATAAGATGTGTGTCGATAGAATAATCGTATGTTCACCACGTAGCTTTTTAATAAGATCCCTTATCTCGGCAACTTGCTTTGGATCTAATCCCACTGTTGGCTCATCTAAGATCAGTACTTCTGGATGACTAACAAGTGCTTGCGCAATTCCAACTCTTTGGCGAAATCCTTTTGATAGAACTCCGATAAGCCGATTAGCAACTGACTGAAGGTGAGTTTTTTCGATTGCTGAGTCTACCAAAGATTTTAATTTTGAATTATCAACTTTTTTAAGTTGGGCAACGTACTCTAAGTAATCGCGAACAAACATGTCTGTATAAACCGGAGGAGTTTCAGGCAAGTAGCCAATTCTTTTCTTTACCTCAACCGGATATTCAAAAACATCGAAGCCATCAATTTTAGCTACACCAGAAGTTGGCGCCATGAATCCAGTTATAATTTTCATCGTTGTTGATTTGCCAGCACCGTTTGGTCCCAAAAATCCAACGACATCGCCTTTTTTTAATTTGAAGCTTACGTGATCGATCGCGGACACCGGACCATAATTCTTACAAAGGTCTTTCACTTCAACCATGGTTTTACGAACTCCTTATGGATAAGTTTGCTAATGTTAAATCGTAATTCTGATTGCTCCAGAGTCAAGGGATGACGACTGTCAAAACTCTTTCATTTTGATAGTTAACCCGGCCTAACTTATCACCTTTGATTGGACGAACATATCGACACTCCGTCACAACCACATCAAGCTTTGAACCCGCGGGTAGCTTCTGACTGGCTTTAGTTTCAGTCACCACCCAAAGTGCGACTTCTCGAAGAACTGAATCGTTAATTTTTTGATTTTTATCCAAAGATACTATGGCGTGAGTGCTTGGGTAGTCACGAAGATGAACCCACACATCCCAAGCTTTTGCTTTACGTAACAGGGCCATATTATCAGCAGCACTTTTGCCTCTGGATGCTGTCAATTCACCAAATCTTTTTATTCGGCCTTCAGCCCCAGCGGACTTAAGCATTTCGCTTGATTTATTCTTTGGCTTTATTTGCGGTGGGCCACTTGAATTTTCAAGAGCCTCAATTTCTTTTTCCAAAACTTCAAGGCGCTTTAAGGTACCTTCTTTTTTGCCTTGCAATTGCTTAGCTTTTGCAAACGCTTGCTCCATCTGATCAAAGCGACCTATACCCTTGGTTAAAAATTCTTTCCATTCTGAACCAAGCTCGGAAAGTTCAAAAGACTTTAAAAGTTCACCTAAAGTTTGCCACTGCTGAGGTAAATCAAGTGCGATCTGTTTTTGAAGTTCCCCTAAGGCCTTCTTTTTTTTGAGAATGTCTTTTACTTTTTGCTTTTCCCAAGTTTCGGGGGTCATCTGCGCTTGCGGTGCCATGACCCGGGCGCTGTTTTCTTCAAGCCACTGTGCCTTGATGTCACTTAAGTCGCGATCCAGTTCATTTTCAATTTGTGGCGGTAGTCCAAGCTCTTTCGGTTTTTCCCAGGCAATTGATTTATCTTCTGTCCGAACGATGACGTTCACAGCTTTTGGAACCAAATGTATTTCCATCTGACATATTTTTTGGGAACTAACCCACTCAACTTCGATGATTCGACCTGCATCTTTTTGAAGTTCGACTTTCGAAAGAAATAAGTTTTTCGCATGGGAGTTTAAAAATAGTGCGGCCGGCTTCGGAGTCTGTTTTTTACCCCAGGGCGAATGTTCATAAAAAATAAGACTGATGGGGGTTTGCTGGGTCAGATCAAGGATCCACCAAATCTGGCCGCGCTTATAAAGAGAAAGTGCCATGCCCTTTGAGTGTGTTTCGATGTCTTGGAGCTGAGCCCCCACAAGTGATTGGAGCTCTTGAACATGTTTTTGGAGCTCTCGAAGTGAGTATGCTTTCATGGCCCTATGAAGCCATAGGCCACTCAAGTTGTGAAGTGAAAAACCCTAGTGAACCATGTCAAAGGCTGGATCTAAAGCTTGGAATTTCTCAAACTGACAGTTTTGGGATTTAGATTCGCATTTTCTGACCCGAACTTTAGCTTTCTGCATGGAACTGTCGAATTCCGACTCCCATTCCTGAAAGTTAATTTCTTCAGCTATTACCTTTGTTTGCTCTTGCTTAGCTTGTGCAATGAGCAATTCATTCGCCATTACGAAATTAGCAAAAAATAAAACCATAAAAAGGTATTTCATAAATACTTCCTTAAACAAATTTCCGATAAAATACGTCTCAAATTGATACCTATTTTATCGAGTCTTATCCATAGATACTTCAATATCTAAGCCAGGTATAAAGCATCATAGTTCGCTTTGGGGGGTTCAAAATGGAAATTCGTAGTATTAGTGTCACCAGCCGCCAATAAAGTAGACAGTTCAAGTTCTACGCTGGTGATTTACCGTGCGATTGCAGGTTCGAATTTCTGTAAATCCAAAGTTTAGGATTTATCAGCTAAATGTTTTTTGTTGATAATGTTTTTAAGAGATAAAAACACTTGTTTATTAAAAGGCTGGCCCTGCACTTCTTCAATATAAAGTACTGCTTCATCCGGAGTGTAAGACTTAGAGCCTTCAGTGCTTCCAAAAAGCAAATTCGCGAAACAATTGGCTACGCCGACAATTCTTGCAAGTGGACTAATTTTAACGTCTCGCAATTTTTTTGGAAAACCAGATGCAACTGCATTTTCATGATGTTCTGCTATGATCAAAAGGACATCCTGTGGAATCGCTTTAATCTCCCGTAACATATCAGCACCTTTTAACGGATGTTGCTCATAAGTGTGAAGCTCTTCCGGAGACCACAAATGTCTGGGTTTTGATGTAATTGTTTTGGGCACATACTTCATACCAACATCGTGAAGAAGTGATCCTAGAATCAATTTTTCTTGAACAGCAGTTTGATTAACATGCATTTCTTCGCCTAACAAAAGGCTTACCAGACAAGTTGTCATAGCGTGTTTTGAATCGGCGGGGTGCAGGCTATTTAAAATTCCCAAGACTTCATCAAATGCTGATAACTTTGGACTCATCTGCTGAACTAACTGCGCAACTTTTTGAATCTTAGCAATCGAAGTAAAATTGCTCTTCTCTAGGGTTTCAACAGCGTCCGCACTCAAACTTGCAAGAAACTTTATCTTGGTACTATCCGGAATAGTTTTCTGCGAGATAATTTTGCCGGTAATTTGAGTAATGTATCCAATCAGCATTGGCTGATCTTCTTTTGAAACGTAAACTCCGACATTTGGATTGCTGTAAGCATGTAGACTACTGAACTGAGCTTTGTCGCCCTTTTTGCCAATAATTAAATAAGATTTAGCTGCCATTTTGATGTACACGGGAACAGGTAACGTCATACCCTCGAAAAAGAAATCTTTCGATACTTCAGCCATATCCGTATCGTTTAAATTTTCTATCCCATTTTGAGATTTCGTACCGTTAGACATAGTGATTTATCGGCTAGAAGCTGAAACAAATTTAATATTCAGTAGCTTTTAAGAGATCGCTTTTTGTATAAGGCAGCCATAAAGAGGCCCAAATCCAAATTGATCTGGAAAATATTGAAAACCGTACCGAGTGACCTCCGGATTGATGGCTGGATTCGCCGGAATAATATGAGCATCATTCTTCTTTTTCTTCAATAACTTTTCTATCACGCCATCATTTTCTAACGGACTAATCGAACAAGTGGAATACAAAATATAACCACCTGGCTTAACTGCACTCCATGCACTGCTTAGCAAAGAATACTGTTTAATTGCTAAACCTTTTGTTCTATTTGGACTCCAGATACTCATTTCGCTTTTATTTCCTAAAAGGTGCGCTTCGCCGGAACAAGGCGCATCTAATAAAACTGCATCAAAACTTTCGGGCTGATTCATTCCGTAACGAACTCCATCCTGGCCTTTTACCCAAATTCTTTTCCGTTCGGTCATCGGAATATAGTTTTGAATAACTTTCGTTAAAGCTTCTCTTCTTGGGCCTGAAATTTCGTTCGCTATAAATTCTGCTTGAGAAGAAACCTCAGTAAGTCGGGAAAATAGCACCAATGATTTTCCACCTGGCGCTGCACACATATCGAGAACTCTTGTCGCATTATTTAACGGTAACGTCTGCGCGAGGAGTACACTGGCAAGATCCATAAAGTATTCTTTTAGTAATCCATTTTCTAGCCGTTCAGGCATTTGTCCAGGCTGATGTTCTTTTAACTCTTCAACAGAAAATTTCGGTCGGCTTGGAACAAATCCAACTTTTTTATCTCTACCTAGCGAGGCCTTCAGCTTGGGCCATCGATCCTGATAAATACCTTGATAATAGGAATTAAATTTTTCATTCATAAATTAATACTCTTCGGGCTGACTATTGATTTGTGGAAATCGACAAATGAATTCAGCCCCACGACCAAGCGAGCTTTTAAGCTCGATAGAGCCGCCGTGACTTTGCATAATATGCTTTGCGATTGCTAAGCCTAAACCCGTCCCACCCGTCTCGCGGGCGCGGCCACGATCAATGCGGTAGAATCTTTCAAAAAGTCTTGCGTGATGTTCTTCGGAAATCCCAGGACCGTTATCTTTTACTTTTAATACAACATCACTTTCGTTTTTTTCCCAAAGTACCTGGATTTCTTTTCCTTCTGAAATATACTTTATTCCATTCGAAATTAAATTCCTTAAAACCTGTTCAACTTTTTGCCCATCAGCTTTAAAGTCTTGTACTTGTGAGGTCACTTTGATGAGGATATTTTTTTCCTGCGCCAAGAGGGCCAATTCTGCAATAATATTTTGCGAAATCAAAATTGGCGAAAGTTTCTGAAGTTTAAGTTCAGACCCGGATTCCATCTTCGAAAGATTTAACAGATCATTCACTAAATCAATTAATCGATCGACGTTTCTAGATACAACCGAAATAAATTTTTCAGTTTGATCATATCTTTTTTGCTGAATATCTTCTCTTAAAGTTTCAACGTAACCCTTAATTGAAGTTAATGGAGTTCTCAACTCGTGAGAAGCATTACCGACAAACTCAATTCTAATTTGCTCGGCTTTTTTGATATCGGTAATATCATGAAATACGCATACCACTTCATAAAGCTCTGAATTTTTTTTCTTCTTTACCGGGGTTACATTGATGTTAAAAAATCGAGACTGCGCATCCAGCAACGTCGGAAGGCTAATCGTTAAATTTCTGGCCTGACCATTGCTAATGACATCATTTACATTTGATAAGAGTTCGACGTTTGCAAAAACATTTTCAAACGATTTCATTCTTCCACTCTTCCCAGCCCCTACGAAAAAAGAAGCAAAACGAGTGTTGTAAAATAAAATCTTTTTATCTAAACCAAAGGTAACAACTGCTTCCTGTATGGAAGTTAAGAACGCTTGTGTTTCTTCGCGCTCTCTGTGTAGGTTTGCCTTCTGATCTTTTAATGAGATCGCTAAAAGGTAGACCGGACGAATAAAAATAAAAGTGCTTATAAGGCTCGCTAGCGTTCCCAGCAAGATAATTGAGCCATCCCAGTGTAGATGTAAAATTAGACAATAAATTCCATAAAGAGTATTAAAGACGGCTAATTGAGTAAGAAGACTAAGCCAAAAAATCCGCCATGGAAATCTTTTAAAGATCATGAAATCGCGTTAAGGTCGGTCTTAAATCGGTAGCCAATGCCGCGGATCGTATCGATATGATCTGCCCACTCGCCTAATTTTTTTCTCAAACCAAAGATATGAGTATCAACTGTACGACCAGTTACACTGATGCCTTCACCTTGAACGCGCTCGATAAGCTGGTCACGCGTCAATACACGTCCCTGACACTGAACAAGCGTCGCTAATAATTTATACTCTGAGGGAGTTAAGTGTAATTGCTGTCCATCAAGATAGACTTCATAAGCGTCAAAATTAAGTTTCAATCCCGCCCATTCAAAATGCTGCGGATTCGTGAGAGTTGTCGTTGTGCCTTCTCTTCGCAAAAGAACTTTTACGCGAGCTAGGAAAACTGAAGGATCAAAAGGTTTGGTTAAATAATCGTCCGCGCCTTTTTCTAAACCAAATACGATATCTTGCGGTTCTGATTTAGCCGTCACCATAAGAACACGAGGATTAACTTTTAACATCTTGAGGCGATCCAAGAATTCAACACCGCTCATCCCTGGCAACATCCAGTCCAAAATCAAAAGATCAAATTTTTGAGCCTTCATTTTGTCCATCGCCTCTTCACTGCTCCCGCTTTCAGTAACTTGGTAACCTTGACGGGCTAAGTGCAAAGCCATGAGTTCTCTAATTTCAAATTCATCTTCAACTACATGAACTTTTAGCGCATTTGAATTCATATAAAGCCTCCGTGGCGAACATCCTGACCAGCTTCTGTGTAGATCACATCTTCAGCAATGTTTGTTGCGTGATCACCGAATCTTTCAAGATTTCTTGCGATCAAAATGAGTGAAAGACCGCGATCAACAAAATCACTGCTTTTTTTCATTTCAATTATCATATCAGCCTGAACTTTGGATTTTAAATCATCAACTTCGTCATCCATCATCAAAACTTTTTGTGCAATTTGAGAATCATGCTTAATAAAAGAATCAAGAGACTTCTCAATCATTTCTTGAACAATCGAAAACATAGTTCGCACAGCAGGAATATTTAGATCTAATTTTTTCTGTAAAGATTCTTTACCAATATAGGCCATATTTACACATTGGTCACCCATGCGCTCGAGATCAGTATTAATTTTGACTAATGATACGACCGCTCTTAGATCGCGTGCAACAGGACCGTTGGCTGCAAGAAATTCGACAGCTTCTTCATCCAGTTGTTTGTGCCATTCATTAATTTGTTTTTCGATTTCGAAAACTTCGTCGAAAAGATCCATGCGTTTTTCGATAAGAGCTTGCAAAACAAGACCCAGCGCCTTTTGAGTGTAAACACCCATATTCGCGATCTTGGTTCTTAAATTTTCTAACTGCGCAGAGTGCGATCTTTCCATCTTTGGATCCCCCTCTTTTACATAAACTGACTTACCTGGGAAGTCCAACCCGAAGGGACAGGATGATCCTTTTTGATTATGCTCCATCTCAATATTGACCGAATCCTGACAGAACTCTCTTAAAACGCGATCTCTAAGCCCAGGCGTCCCAATTCTCGAACCCGGGACAGAGAAGAATGCTGAGCGCCAAAGTCGGTTCGCTCATAGTAAATTCCCCAAATCATATTGGGGGATTCGCGCTTGGTCCACGCAGTCTGCATGGAGCGAATGCTTTTTTTCTCTGATTCCGGTGTTATTTGATCCAAACGAATCAAAGCTTTTTGTTGATCAGAGAGATCATATCCCAGTTCAATTCGCCCACCTGAAGTCGTGATCTCCTGAGGCGAAATAAGTTCCGTAAAAGTAATACCTTCAAGACGACCCTGATTGGCCAAATCAATACTTGAGTCTTGAGCATGAAAGCCTTCAAGAGCCATCGAAAATCGTCCCCACGTTTCTTGCAATCGAATTATAGTGCGATTTTTTTGATTAATCTTCGTATCGATATCATCAACGCGGCCAGAGCTTAACCAAAGCTGAACAACCAGGTCATTTTTTTTATAAAATGAACCCAAGAAAGCTTCTTTGTTGGGACCTTGCTCCTCTTCCTTGTTTTCTTCGCCATTTCCGAATCCAAAAACCCAATCAACGTGCTCGCTCAGCTTAAAATGGCCTTGATAACCCAATTCACCTTCAGCTACCAGTCCATACCTTCTCGAAAGACTTTTTCCGGAGTCTCCAAAAAAATCTAGCTCACCTGCGGATTCTTCCGATGAAATCCATGCCAGACGAATCAGTCCGAGCTCATGCGTCAGTCCTGAAAATTGAGGATCCACGTAGCGAACAAAACCATTTTGTAGTTCATTTAGGTAGTTTTTTTCTGTAGCACTTCTTTCTTCAGCTAAAACGAAACGAAAATGTAAACCCAACTTTTCGTTAACAAAAATCTCAGGGCTTATCTGCAAAAGTGCTATGTCAAACCGAGATTGTCCCCTAACCGACGCCGGCATGTGGGCAAGTTCAAAAAAGAAATCAGCTTCCGCTGAAATCTTGAACTTTGGCTCCGGCCGAAAGCCAGAGTTTAAAGTTGCAGAATTTTGAGCAAAGGCAGATGAAAAGCAAAAAATCGACGCAAGAAGAAATTTCATAAGGAAAATCCCAACACATGTGTTTCAGTCTTGCAAGCTGCACGGGCAAATCTTATTCTAAGTGTTATGAAAATTTCCGCAATTGATTTAGGCTCCAATGCTGCACGAATGATAGTTGCCGAGTGGCAAGGTGATCGATTTGAAATTTTAAAAAAATATAGAATCCCACTTAGGCTAGGGACTGATGTCTTTCACGATGGCAAGATCTCAGAAGCAACTTTGAAATTGGCCGAAAAGTCTTTTCAGGATTTTTCTGATATAAATAAAAAAATGAAAGTCATGAAGTGTCGTGCCGTCGCGACAAGTGCCGCCAGAGAAGCCGGCAACAAGCAGGAATTTCTAACTCGCATCAAAGCTAGTTCGAACATTAATTTAGAATTAATAGACGGAAACTTAGAAGCGAAATTAATTTTTGATGCCGTCAAACACCACGTTGATCTACGAAGAAAACAAGTTCTGCTCATTGATGTTGGTGGCGGAAGCGTTGAAATTACTCACTCAGACAAAGGTCAAATAAAGTCGACTCGAAGTTTTCCATTGGGAACAGTCAGGCTTTTAGAGCATCTTCAAAAACGTAACATGACTGAAGCTAATATTCGAATTGTTTTAGGCGATCTCTTAAAACCAGTTGTTGATTTTTTCGACCAAAATTTAAATGGCCTCGCATTGGATTTTGCAGTCGGAACAGGTGGCAACATGGAATGCATGGCTCGACTAAAGTCTCAACTTTTGCTGGAAGTCGCAAACGAGTCACTACTGGCCTCGGAGCTTGGAAAAATACTCGAAAAACTTCTACTTATTCCGATAAGTAACCGAGTGACCCAGTTCGGACTCAGAGAAGACCGCGCCGATGTCATAGTACCTGCCATCGCAGTGGTTGAAGCCATCCTTCGCCAAGCAGGAATCGATAAAATGCTTGTACCCGGCATAGGACTTCGCGATGGCCTACTTTATTCGATGATCTAAAAGAGGTAAGGATGCCTAAAAATATATTCCAGTCAGCATGCGCACTTGTTGTCGCCCTTGCGTTTGGTTTTTTCGCGATTCATCAATCGACTAAATTTCAAGATCAATCAAAAGAAAGTGTAAGTCGCATGCCACAAAGTTCAGTGAATCAGATTTATCTCATGCTCGAGCAAGTCGAAAAAGATCTGCACAACCCTCAAGTTTTCAATCGCGACAATGCGATCGCCTATATCAAAACTTTAACTGAATCTGCTTATAACCTCGATACGGATGATATTTATCCAGATTCGCCCGAAGAGCAGAAAAAATTCGCAGGAACCCGAAAGGATTGGATGGAAAGACTTTTTCGCATTCAACTTTTGCTCCGGGAAAAAATGCTGGATTTCCAAGCTGAAAAGCCTTTAGCCGAAGCTCAAGTAGCAGCTTTTCGCAACGGTAATATGTACTTAAGTTACGCGCAAGATTTTGTGTTGATGGAGTGGTCGCAAAGTCAGGATTTGACTGCCAACCAGAAAATGTTTGCTTCAGACTTTCCGATTACTTTAAAGAATCCCAATCACAAAAGATTTCAACTGAACCCAGGTGACGTTATTCTTGTTCGCGGTGGTTCCTTTATTTCTGCAACCATCGCGCGCACCGGAGATTACCTTTCAAACTACAGTCACGTGGCGATGGTCATTCAGGATCCGCAAGGAAATATCTCGGTCGCTGAAGCACTCATGCAAGAAGGCATCGTTGTTTATGATTTAGATAAATACTTAAGTTTAGAAAGACTTTCTCGGGCCACGGTTTTACGTCCCAGAAATTCCGCTGACGGCAAAGCTGCTGCACTTGCTGGTTTTGAAATCGTTGATAAAGATCTCAAATCTCCGGTCAAAGAAAAATTTGATATGCTTATGGACCCGAATCGCAAAGATAAAACATATTGCTTTAAACTCATCAAACAAGCCTATCAAAATGGAACGAAAGGTAAAATCAATTTACCCACATTCCCGATGACTTTTAGAAAAGCTTTAGCTGGAAACTCACTTTTTACAGGTATGGGAAATACTCTTCAAGTGGGCGCGGCACCAGACGATGCATTTTTTCAACCGGAATTCGATGTATTAATGGTTCAGAGAGATATCAGTAAACTAAAAACAGACTGGGCATTCGATGTTGCAATGTCTTCGATCTTTGAATTCATTCACGAAAAGTATGATTACAAATCGACACTTGGCTCAGTGGCTCAGGCTAAGATTGCTTACTTTTTAAATAATGATCTAAAGATCCCCATGAAACAAGTCCCGCCTGGAGTTTCAGCTGATGTCATACGCCTTGTGCTTGATCACAAGATCGTCACAACAGAAATTCAGACTTACCTGATGAAAATCATGGACGCAAATCCAAAACCAATGGCTTACAAAGAACTCCAAGAAAAAGCGAAGGCTTATCTTATTACTAATCAAGAAAAGTTTTTTGTTCCTTGCGCGCCGAAAACTAATTCGGCGGGCTCGTGCGGAAAGTTTTTTAAATAACTAGCGTTTGTTCCTAACACCATTCGACGGCGTTACCGAAGGTGGTGCATTTTCGTGCTTTTCAGTGCAAGTCTTTTTTAACTCATCGTCACTTAAAAGATCAGCGCTTTCAAGCATCTTTGTGCAAAACTCTGGGGTAAAGTAGGCATAGTTTTTTTCTACGCATTCGCGAGTTCGCTTTTGCTTTTTCATTTTATCAGTCAGTTTCGCTGCGCCCTTTACACAGGGCATAGTTTCAGCAAAATTCATATTGCAGTGATCAAGGGCTGAAACTTTTAATTCTTTATTATCCTGAATTCGTTTTGCGCCATTTGTGCAGACAAAATGCTCTGTGGGAACCGCGTATCCATCAGGTTTAGCAGTAATACAGTTATAGATTTTATCGTTAGCCTGATTAATTTTGGATGCATCTTTGTAAAGAGAAGAATCGACTGATTGTAAGCACTCGCCCATTGCTTTGTAAGAGGATTTTGGAGTTGTATTGGCCGTGAGCATCAGATCAGCCTGTGCATTCAAACCAAAAACCAAAGCGATCAAACTTAAACACTTCATACTATTTTCCTAACTTGGAAACGTCTTTCAAAAGCATCTTGGGCGCCACAAACCATTGCAACTGTGCCGAACTGGGGCCCAAGCTTTTTAACATATCCACTTCTAAACATAGGATACCTGACTTTTTGAATTCTAAAAAGGCATACTCGTTTCCAGCCAATAAATACGTCACAAGCAGACTTAAGTTTGGCTCGTGACCGACGATTGCAAAGTTTTGACCCCTAAAATTTTGGGATTTCATCCACTTGACGAAAGCCTGAGGTGGGCTTTGTGGCACGAGCTCTGAAGACTCGGTTACTTTTTTATCGTGATAAATTTGCGCTACGACTTCTGCCGACTGGCGTGCCCGAGTATAGGGACTTGAGATAATCATATCAAAATCTTTGACCCAGCGACGCTTCATAATGAGCGCCATTTTTTCTAATCGGCCGCGCCCTTTTGCAGTTAAGGGTCTGAAAGCATCATCAAGCTTTGTCTTCTTTTGAAACTCTTCGCGGTCTAAGGCAACGGCGTGACGGATGAATACTAGCTGAATCATGACTACCCTTTTTCTTCTTCGATCTTTGAACGCGATTTCGTTAATTCAATTAGTTTTTGGTGAATTCCAGCCCCGTCTGATTTTCTTTGGGTGTATTCACCAATTGAACTCATCTCCCAAGTTTGTCTTTGATCTTTTAAGCAAAGCTGCAAAATTTCCCACAGCTTTTCTTTTAAAGACCGCTCATAAATGGGAACAAGGGCTTCAACGCGGGCATGAAGATTTCGATACATCCAATCAGACGAGCCAATATAAAATTCGCCATCGACCGGGTCTTCTTTTGCATTCCGAAAGTAATAAATTCGAGAATGCTCTAAAAATCTTCCAAGAACTGAAATCACACGCACTTTTTCGCTTAGGCCAGAAGTCTTTGGCCTCATACAACAAAAGCCACGAACGATCAGATCGATTTCAGTTCCCTTTTGAGAAGCCGCATACAGGGCTAATCCCAAGTCATTTTCTTCCATATTATTAAATTTAGCTATGATCTGCGAAGGCTTCCCGGCTTTTGCATTATCTCCTTCACGTTCAATCAATGTTTTCATCTTGGTAAACATGTTAAGTGGCGCAATCAGCAAATGCTGGTATTCATTTTTTAAAGAGTGACCGGTTAAATAGTGAAAAAATGAAATCATATCGTTCGTGATTTCTTCTCGAGAAGTTAAAAGACCAACATCAGTGTATGTTTTAGCGGTCGAAACGTTGTAGTTTCCCGTACCAATATGGCAATAACACTTAAGCCCATCCTCTTCCTGTCTTACAACAAGGATCATTTTGGCATGAGTTTTAAGTCCGACAACGCCGTACACAACATGAACGCCAGCACTTTCTAATTCTTGTGCCCAGTAGATATTTCTTTCTTCATCAAAGCGCGCTTTAAGTTCGACCAAGCACACAACCTGTTTGCCCATCTCGGCGGCTTCAATCAGTGATTTAACGAATGGAGAGTTATCTCCTGTTCGATAAAGCGTCATCTTGATAGCCAAAACTTTAGGATCATGAGTCGCATCACGAATGAGCTTTAAAACCGTACCGGTAAAGCTTTCGAACGGATGGTGCAACAACACATCCTGATTACTTAAAATGCTAAAGATAGATTGAGATTCATCCGCAAACGCTAATGGCAATACAGGCGTCATTGTTTCGAATTTCAGATCAGGCTTTGCTAAGTCGGCAATAAAATTCCAGTCCATGTAATCTAGATCACCAGGACTCTCGTAAATATCTTCTTCCTTCAGATCAAGTTCATGCATAAGGAAATTTAAAATCCATGGATCTGGATCTGGCCCGTGCTGAAGCCTAACGACTTCAGCAAATCTTCGCTGGCGTAACTCCTCCGCGATTGATTCTAAAAGATCTTCAGTGTCATCGCCATCTCTGTCAGAATCTGCATTTCGAGTAATTCGAAAAGGCATAACATTTAAAACCTGCATTTGCGGAAACAGATCTTGTAAATTAGCTGTCACAGCGTCAAGCAAGCTGACATAACGACAAGTTTCTTTATCAACCAAAATATATGAAGGTAAAACTTTTGGAACTTTGATCCGAGCGAAAAATTTTTCTTCGTGATCAGGATGTTTTAAAGTAACACCCAATGAAGTTGAAAGATTTGAGATAAAAGGAAACGGATGTCCCGGGTCAACTGACAAAGGCGTAAGTACGGGAAATACGTTGCGCACATAAAATTTGTTAACGGCTTCCTTGTCTTTAGCAGACAATTCTTTCCACTTCACAATCGTGATCCCATTTTCATGAAGCTTCTTTTTAATTTCTTCTTCACACTGACACTGGGTCTTTAAAGTTGGGATTACAAAATTGCGTATTGCCACTAACTGTTCCGCAGCCGTTTGCCCGTCTGATGATTTCGCAGTTACACCGTAAGCAACTTGTCTTTTTAAACCGCCTACACGTTTCATGAAAAATTCATCTAGGTTAGATCCGCTAATAGCTAAAAAGCGAGCGCGTTCCAAAAGTGGATTTCTTGGATCTTGAGCTTCGTTCAAAACTCGTTGGTTAAACCTAAGCCAACCGATTTCACGATTGGTAAATTCAGAAGATGAAGACCGCGGATGCTCCATAACGTTTAAACGCTTACGGGGCCGACTTGTTGTCGCCTTTTTACGAGAATTGGACGTGGTGCGCTTTTTGCGAGTTGTTTTCATTCTTTTTATTCTCTCTAACCTTGCAGAAAGACTCAAATTTTTTCGTGGTTCAGATTGAGTCAGGATCCAGTTTGTTTTTTCATCAAACTGGGCTAAAGACCCCGACTGTCTTCTGCCGATAGGACAGAAGTATGGCACAAGGACTCGCAAGATATCATGGTAGGTCTCCCCGGTATATCCTGAACACACAGGATGACTCGCTGATTCGCGTTGCGGGCCCAAGGCAAATGCCTTGGGAAGAAGGTACAGAGATTAAAAATATCTCTTTGACGGGTCTTGCTTTCATCGCACCGTCCGACCTTTGCCCGCTTTTAGGCGAGGTCATCAAAATCCAGTTTGAAGTACCCGGGTCTCAGCCGATGGCGTGTTATGCAGTAGTGACTCGAATTGATCCACTAAAACAGCAAAAGATGCTCGTTGGAGTGCATTTTTACAAATTAGAAATGCCACAAAGAATTGCAATCGCTCAAGGACTTTCTCGAAAATTAAAAGATCAGGTTGATCAACAGCTGATTACAGAAAATTCAATGGTTAGTTTTTCGGCCTCTGACTTTTTCAAATTACTTGTCATGTCGAGCTTACTTGGAATTTGGGCATTCTTTACTTGGGTACTTTCAACAGGTCTTTATAAAGACTGGTCAAAGTTTTTCGAATAGAAACTATTTGCCAACTGCCAAGTGCTTTTGTGCTCGGTGAAAGTTCTCCAACGAGAGGACTGAAATTCAAGCTTATTTACGTATGCAGCCGACTAATAGTTTGATACTCTAGTTGATCGGATTTCTTTCGGATAAGGCGAGTCCACTGCGAGAACAGACATACTGCAAGATTATGTAATACCAATTCGTTATCATTAAGTAAGTGTCTCAATTTAAAACGCTTCAAAACAAATGGCTTCAACTTTGCATTTAGACACTTGTTATGAAAACTTTAGAAATGTTTTTAAAAAAGTTCAAAAGCAACTTTAAGACTATAAAACGCATAATCCTAATAATTATCATTTCATTGCATGCTGCAATCCTTACCAGTGCAGCAGGAACTGATAATACTCAAAACAAAGGTAACACATCTAAACATAAAGTTGCTCGATCTGAGGTCTATATTGGAAAATCTGAATTCCACACCAAGGAAGATAATACCTGCAAAGTGACCCTTACATTTAACAATGGAAATCAAGTTATATCAATTTCGACTCTTGCCCCGTTCCAAAGAACAAACTACGGATTGGATTTTGATTTTTCCACTGTTCATCCGGCAGCATTTGATCCCGCTTTGGCCTCTGAATCTGAATTTTCGAATCTCACAGGAAACGATAAAAGTACCTATTGGTTCAGAAAATTTTTTAAAGGTTCCAACTGGAATGGTTTCCAAATGGAAACAAGTTTTATAAGCAGATTTAATCCTGCAACCGCCCATAGGTACACGCTACAGTTCCTTTTTAGCAACGAAAGTCTCACGGAAATAAGCGAATTTTATTTAAGGACCCATTTAATTTTTTTCAATAAAGAGACCCGAAAAAAGCATTGTGTAAACTTGCGGAGAATATAAATGAAAATCCAACTCTTTTCAATTCTACTTTCCTTTTTAATTTCCCTCTCTTCCTTAGCAACAGCTCAAGTCACCGGAGCAGAACTAGAACGCGCTATCGAACAGAACATAACGAAAGTGAATGAGTTTAACTTTATCAAGGAACAAGCGGATAGAATGAGACTTCGTGTTTATCTTTTTGGTGGAACTGCCGCCAGTTTTCTTCACTATGTGAAATGGGACTTAGAGCGAAAAAATGGCACGATCCGTTTTCTTGAAACCCGTTTTGATTATGACTTTACCAATATTTATCGCTCTACTCAAGATCTCGATATCGTCATTGATGGAAATCTTAGAAATATTCAGGACTTTCAAAACATTCTCGAAAGAAAGTTTCCTCATTTTATTGGCTCTAAAGCCCAGTGGGAAGTGAGATCTTTAAGAGAATCTCAAGGCACTCCGGGACAATACTACAAGGAAGCTCTTTTAAATGATTTTGATTTTAACAACCAACATTCGGACTCTAACTCAACAGGGCTAATTGAAATTACAAGACCAAATGATAATAGGCGAATTAAAGATTTAAGAAACTGGAATGCTCCCAATCCTACATTCTTATCTGACGCCGCCCAAAGTCAAATTACTTATTACTGGAGCATGAAGCACTTTGAAACAGCTCGCGCCAAAGCTGGACAGAATCCTGAAATTTTTTCTGTTATCCGCTATCTTACAAAGGCCTTCCAGTATGATCTCAAAATCCCAGAGAAAGATCACAAAACAATTCTTAAAATTATTGAAAGTTTTAAGTCTTCTGAAGTTTCAAATTCCAATACCTTGAAACGATTCTTGGATATTTCTAAAAAACTCTTTATCCATGCCGTGAACTTGGAATACGCCTGGAATTATTTAGAAAAAACAGGTTTAAGAAACAAACTTCTTACTTTTAATCATACAAGTGAAACTGATAGCCTTAGTTGGTGGATGAATAAAGAGCCCCTAAGATCACAAAGCGTGGGCCAAGGTTCAGGTAAGACAGCTCAACATTTAAACATTTCATTGGTTTCCCATGAGGCTAATACCCTGCTGGCGTTGGAAAGCATCACACGCTCAAATTTAGGAGAACCAAATATACTTATCTCGAGAAATGGACAACCTGGAGAGTCCGCAGCCTTCGGTGATGGCTTTTACACACAAATAGGGCGAGAGGGAGCTCGTGGCACGGGACTTACTGCCCGCTTCTTAGTTAATCCCCTCGCACGTGAAGGGTCGGATTTTACGGTCTCAGGATCCTATGTGGTTTTTAAAAATAAAAATGCCTTAAAATTCTTAGATGAACAACCCTTTATGACAGCAACCGATTACTTTTCAACTCTAGTACAAGGAAAAAGCTTTATAAAAAGCGATATGGGTATCATTGAAAAATTTAAGCGAAGACTCAGCCACGGTGTAACATCGACTGATCTAGATCAAGTAAATACTCTTCTTTCTAAATCTCTTGATTCACCCAAAAAGGGCGTCAACTATGAGTTAGTTGTAAAAGAATATTTAAAAATTGCAGGCTCGCAAGCTGACAAACACTTAACGAATAAAATGGTAAGTGCATGGAAGGTGCAGTTAACTGGAGCAGATTATTACCACATTATTTTCTTACCTGAGTTTCAGGCAGCTTCAAAAGATCAACGCTTTGAAATGTACTGGAATTTTCTAATTAGACTTGATAACCCATCTAAATTTTTATTGCCCTCGGATACGAACCTAAAATACCAACTACCAAGTGGCTATCAGTCTGGAGATTTTGGAAATTTTCTAAACTCTACCTCCACCAAACAGTTAGCTTATTTCTTAATGAAGAAAATTGATGTAGAAATAAAAAGCGAGAAGCTGATGAACTTATATCATTCCTTAGGTGATGTAGGTACTTTTATTTCAAGGGATCTAAAAACGGAAAGTGAATTTGATCTGTTCTTTGAGTTTTGTAACCGCAATAAAATTCACATCACAGCAGATGCATACTTTAATCTGAAGGTTGCCCCCCTATTCTCACTCAAGAGCGAGAGTCAGAAAGTACTGTTAGTACTTGAGTACTTCAACTACTACTTAAAAGAGTCCTTCAAGTCAGCTAACTACAATGATCATACTTCGAAAACAATAGAGATTTTAAATCAAATAATAGACTACACACAAGGAGCTGTTTTTTTTGCAAATATGCCCCAAAATAGTATTTCTTTGTTAAAGGATTGGGCTGATTCTCAAGATCGTTTTGATTTAACATGGCAACTTATAAATCTTGTGCGTCCGAAACTCCGCTCGTCTATGGATTTCTATCTCGAATATCTGCCAAAACTTCATGACGGTCTTTTTCCAATTCTAATAATTGATTATTTACAATCTAACCCCAACCCTATGACTGAAGCCAATAAATCTTTTGCCAGAAATACTTTTGAAGATATGTCGAAAATAAAAAATAGTAGTATTCCAAACATAGAATTACTGGGCAAAAAACTTTCAATAACTAAATCTATGTTGATAGAAGGACTGCTTATCAACCTTGCAGCTCTTAAGGACTCTACGACATTCAAACAAAATGCGTTTTTAGATACGATGAACAATTATTTTCATTTTTTGAACTTTGGAGCGATAAATTTGAATTTTAATTTAAGAAGCTTTTATTTTGAAGGTTATCAGGACATGTCCCAATCTCAAGATAAAACAATTCTGGACGATGTGAAGAAAAAAGCCGCCTTGCTTCTTGAACACCCAAAGGAAACTGCTGAACTTTACAATTTCTTTTTTATGCAAACTCCGAACGCGAAATCCTCGTTTAAAAATAGTAAAGAATTTTTAGACGGGTTAAATAAAATTCAAAAATTGAACTTACCTTTAGGGCAGAGCGGGAAGAAAGAATTTATACACCTTGAGGAGAGAAAGATTCTTGGTTCGTTGCAGTCCTTGCAGTATTGCTTTTACACACTCGTTTCTTTGAATTATGCAGCAAAATATCTCTTGCCCGATGTGTTCATTTCGAACTATACATTCAGTGATAGCTCCAGCTTAATTGAAAATATTTTTCTTTTTAATATCGCAATGTATCCCGTTATAAAGTACGAGTTCAAAAGTTTATTAGAATATTCAAAATTGAAAGTGAAATATTTCTTTAAAAATAAACTATTCAATTTTGCAAAAAAGAGTTTTATCCGTAAAGCTGAAAATATTGATAAATTCGGCAATACGGCAGCACAACTTGGCCTTGCTTTACCTCCGAAGCGTACCTGTAAAGAACTACTGCATTAAATGCAAAATTTAGAAGCTGTAATCTGTCATCGATATTCTACTTTACTCAAAGACAGAGCGTGTCTCGGATTGATACACGCTCTGTCTTTTTAGAAATTTGTCCGGCACCGTAATTGAAATATAAATCTATAAGAAATTTAATTTATGCGTGTGCAACGTAATTTCGAAACGAATTGGAGCCTATCATGCCTGTATGTCAAAAAATTAAGCACCTGCTCGCTAAAATCGGCACCTGGAAGATGACAATTTTAATTCCATTTTTAGCAGTGGGGCAATTGCGAGCACAGGTGGTCAGCTTATCGACTCAATCAATAAAAAGAAGTATCTCCTCGATTCAAGATGACTTCCAAATTGTTAATCAACTGTTATCACAATTTGCTCTTGCAACCCCTCAACAGCAATCGTTACTTGCTACTCAATTGGCTCAATATAAATACGATGATGTCGCTCAAGCCCTTATTAAAATTTTGGATTTTCAGTTTAAGTCTCATAATACAAATACATTTATTGTTAATGCCGCTATTGATTCGCTAAATAGCATGGCCGATTCAAGTTATAGTCCTGAAATTCAATTACTAATTAATCAAATAAATCAAGCTCGCTACATAGATCAAAAGTTATCAAATGATAAAACATTCACTGCTATTTTTAATAAACTTAATATGCTTGCTACGACCGCTTCCAATACTCAACAAGCTTTGCCAAAACTACAAGTTCCAACGCAATCGAAAACACAAAATAATGCCGGCACAAAAGCTAATTCAAAGAATCAGAATCCCGATTTCTCAGTTCCCCTGCAAGAAAAAATTAGGGGCCTAGTTAAACAAATGGGTCCTATGCTTCCACCAGAATTAACTGCATTTATATCAGTGAAGCCTGATTATCTAACGGATGAAGCTTTAGAAGACCGCGCGAAGAATGACAGCTATGAAATCATTGGCCGGGAAAAAGAATCAAACGAAGTGATTGATACTTTAGTTAGAACGAAAGGCAAAAATCCCGTATTAGTAGGCCCTCGAGGAGCTGGCAAAACCTCGATTGCGATTAAGATTGCAGACATGATCATTGACGAGTCTTTCCCGCAAAGTGAAGCGCATATCAACGATTTGAAGGGTGCTTTCGTTATTTCCACGACTCCGGGTAAAATATCGATGCTTGCGAAATCCGACTCTGATGGTTCACAAGGTGCCGCGATGGAGCAATATCTTGATGCTATGAAGTGGGTCGAAGAAAAATTAAATATCAAATTAATTTTATTCATTGATGAAATTCATACTTTATCAAAAGGTCAAATTGAGGCCATGAAGCCTTATTTGGATTCAAAGAAAAAGGCCATCAGACTTATTGGGGCGTCGACGTCAGTTGAAATGCAAAATGCGTTTAAAAACAATCCCGCTTTTTTGCGCAGACTTCAACAAATCGGCGTGGCAGAGCAAAGCTTTGCAGAGGTTTTAAAAATAGTGCAATTAACGAAAATTTCTTCAGTAAAGAAAAAGTATAACGTCGCGATCGATGCAGATGCCTTGGAAGTGATTATTAAGAGCTCATCGCTC
Organism: Pseudobdellovibrionaceae bacterium; assembly: GCA_043730825.1. Classification (GTDB taxonomy): domain Bacteria; phylum Bdellovibrionota; class Bdellovibrionia; order Bdellovibrionales; family Bdellovibrionaceae. The sequence continues at coordinate 43,574 of JAYTJV010000067.1, read as the reverse complement.
GTTTATCCCGATAAATCACAAGTCGATGCTGCCGTTACAATCGTGGAAGATTTAGCCATCGCGCAAATCCGAAAAAATCCGATTCAACAAAAAACTGGATTTCAGGTCAGCGAAGAACTGGCCTACTCTTTCATCCAGAGTAAGCTGAAATTTCCGGTCAACCCTTTGGATGCCAAAGCTATCCGTGCTTACGGCACGGACTTAGAAAAGCATCTGTCTGAAATTGTTATTGGCCAAGATCGCATGATTAGTGATGTAACCAACGAATGGACAAAACTTTTAATGTCGTCAGGTCAAAAAGGCGTGCGCACAATAGCATTGCTAGGGCCTACTGGAACCGGCAAATCGCTATTAGGGCGTGAGCTGGCAAAAAAAGTATTCGGCACTGAGGGCGCTTTTTTAGAAATCGATGCCAACAATTTTAAAAACGGTGGACTGGATTTAAACACTTTATTTGGTGCGCCGAATGGCGTGATCAGTTCGAATGAAACTTCGGGTCAGCTTTATGACTACATCGACGATCCAGGGCGCGGTAAAGGCGGCGGTATCATCTTGATCAACGAGGGAGAAAGGGCCCACCCCGAATTTTGGGAACGCTGGATGGAAATTATGGATACTGGACGTGGCACTGGCGGTGATGGCAAAGAAAGAAAACTCTCAAAGCATCTTATTATCCTGACGTCAAATCGTGGCGATAAAATCGTTTATCCACCACAAGTTGAACATTGGTCTGATAAAGAAGTGACTGATCAAATGCACCGGTATAACTCTGAAGAGTTAAAAAAATTATTCACTCAAAAAACCAGCGGTAAAGATAATTTTACCTTACCCGATCCGATCTTAGCTCGAATCGATCGATTTTCGTTGGCGGCCCCAATCACGAAAGCCTTAGCGCTGCGTATAGCTCAATCTAAAATAACTCGCATAGTTCAAGAGCTTTCTGAAAAATTTAAAATAAAAATAGTGGTAGCTGTTGGTGTTGCCAAGGCAATTACTGATAGCTCTTACACTCCGGGTATGGGAACTCGTCCCGTGGAAAAAGCCATTGACCGAGTTATTAGCGATACAGTTGTATCCGCCTTGGCCGAAATTGGGATGACAAAGAACGATTCACTCACTATTGATGTCGAGACACAGGGACAAAACCAGGCTGTTCGCGGAACAGCAAATGGTAAAGTTGTTCATCATCAATTGCCAAAGCTACAGCCTAACGACAAAATGGAAGATCCTAGCTTTTTGGCTCGATTAAAAAATTTAAAGCAAACTGTTTCGAAAAGAGTGATCGGACAAGACGATGCAATCCAAAGACTTTCAGACGCCGTCATCGCGCATGAAGCGAACGCAGCGAATGCCGAGCGTCCGCAGTCATTTTTCTTAGTTGGCTCAACAGGAACAGGTAAAACTGAATTTGCCAAGGCACTGGCTGAAGCCTTATATGATAAGGCCGAACGTGTTTCTATTATACCGGTAGGCCACGTTAGATTCGATGGTCACTTGAATGATATTTTTGGTTCATCAAAAGGTTTTGTGGGTTCAACTGACACGGCCCTGTTTGAACACGCCCTTATTAACAATCCCGACGGCGGAATCATCGTGTTTGATGAAGCCTCCAACATGGGTGGCGATGACAAATCAAAAAAGAGTGAACTTTTTAAAAGTTTTTACGACATTTTAGATGAAGGAAAGTGGACTTCCAGGTCAACCAATAAAACCTACGATTTAAAAAAGTACAAATTTATATTTACTGGCAATGATGGTGAAAAGATAACGATGGGTCTATCTTCAGACGATATGAAAATGACTGCGTGGAAGAAAAACAAAGAACCGGCGCAAGTCAGAGCTCTATTATTAAAAGCAGGAGTACCTCAAGCGCTTCTTGGCCGGATGTCTGAAACGATTCTTTATAAACCTTTGCTCAAAAACGAGGTCAAACAAATTTCTGATAAGTTGGTGCAATGGGCATTAAAAAGCTACATCAATGATGGTCTTAAGTTTGAATTTTCAATTGATTTTTACGCAAAACTGTCTGACGCTTTTTTTACATCGGATATGGGAGCCAGATCGATTCGAAACGTAGCAGATAAACAAATATCAACTTTAGTAGCTAAAGCTGTCATTGCCGCTGGCGGTAAATCGAAATTACGTGATCATACACTACGGTTTTCAATTTATGATAATAGAGACGAAAAGACTTATGCGACATCAGAAACACCGGAACGTGAAGTTATCATTTACATGGAAGTTGTTGATCAGAATAATAACGTGAGTCTTCGCTTAGTTTTACCAGCCACAGATTATGCAAATAAAGAACTTAAACTTTCAAAACGAAACGCTCTAGCCACCTCTTACCACGAAGCGGGTCATGCTGTGGTAAACAACGCCAAGGTAACAGGGCAAAAGCTCTCTTACATCTCAATTCGTGCCGGAATGCTATCGGACGGAACACAGTATTTAGGGTATGCACGCTACGATGAGCTGAACAGTGGAATTTACAGCACGCAGGCAAATGAGAATATGATCGTGCAAAAAGCGGCACAGTTATTAGCGGGACAGTTGGCGCAGCAGTTAGCGGGTTACGGCGCCGACGCCGGCTGGTCTAACGATTTAGAAAAAACGCGAAGCCTGATTTCTGAATATTTATTAAAATGGGGCCTGATCAAAGAGTTGCAAGCCGTACGGGTGAATAAATCGGGAGAACCCATTTTAAATGCAAAGCAAACCAAAGCGCTTGATGAAAATATGGATCGCCTTTTCGCGGCGGCAGAAGCCTTAGCCAAAGAGCAATTAACAAAAAACTGGAATTTTGTACGCGCGCTTGTGGGCGAACTGATAGCTAAGGGTTCTGTAGATGAGACTAGATTTAAGCAGCTTGAAGTCGGATATTCAAAAACAAGAATAAATATCTTAGATACAGAAAAGAATCGTGTTTTACCAAGTTCGAGAAATTCTAAAAAAATGTGTAAAGAGATACTTCAGTAGGTTTACGAGAAGTGAGGAGAATAATGGGAAATAAAAAAATATTATTCAAAACAATTTTTACAAACGCTGTATTGGGCGTACTTATTATTGGCGTCTTGCCTTCTTTTCAAGCTAAAGCCTCGTTGCAATGCCAAGCGCTTTTTAAAAATCAATCAGTTGCGGCTGCTGAATTTAATTTGCGAAACGAAACGCATTTACGCAAGATTAAAGAAGACAATATGCTACCGCTTGGCTCTGCGTTAATAACAAGTTCTGGTAATCTTAGACAGTCAGGTATTGAACGAATAGTTCATGCTGCCAGTGGAAGCATGAACAAGTCAGGTGTAGGCTATGATCCAACACTTAAAAGTATAGCAGATTCGCTTGAAAATTCTTTGAAATTGGCAGAACAAAGTAAATTGAAAAGTGTAGCGGTCCCATTCATTGGTGGTGGAATTTTTGCCTCAAGAATTGGTGTGACTAATGCAGAAATTGCTGAAGTATTATTGAAAACTGTAGCCTCTGTCCAATCATATACGAATATTCAAGTAAAATTTGTATTATTTGGGCAAAATGATTTTAATCTTTTCAAAAACATCGCTGACAGCTTACAGATTACAAAAATTGAAATTTTAGAAGGTTCAATTGCGAATTTTCAACTTCATCTATGTCCAGTAATTGTAAATGCAGCCAATAGCGAAGTTAAATTTGGCGGCGGGCTATCTGGCCTAATCGGCAACAGCGATGAAATAAATGCAGAAGCACAGAGCGTTATTAAGAATTACTGGAATTTATTTTGAAATATTATTTTTACTTCGAGAGTAGGAAATTTTGATTACACAAATAGAAAATAAAAATGGTTTAAATATTTTTTATATTGCTCTTTTTCTTGCGATTCTATCTACTCCACAAGCAAGAACTGCTTCACAATGTGCAGATTTTTTTACAGACTCTACAGTCCCAAAAGTAATCTCAACCAAATCAAGACTGACTGAGACCGAATTATTAAGTTACGTCTCTAAAAGTATCACCAAAACTGAAGAGTTTGGATTTATTCGGACCGAAGCCAAAAAGATGGGCGTTCGGGTTTGGATGTTCGGCGGAACGGCTTCAGGCTACTTGCATTACGCAAAATGGGATTTGTCTCGTCAAAAAAAAACCTTGAATCTTCAGGCTGACCGTTTCGACTATGATTTTACAAATATTTTTAGAAGCACTCAAGACTTAGACATTGTTGTTGATGGCACGATGGAACAAATTCAAGCTTTACAAAATTCATTATCACAAAAATTCCCCTACTTTGTCGGATCAAAAAAGGCATGGGAAGTGCGTCCGCTTAGAACTCCCATTGGCAAACCAGGCGATGGGTTCTATAAAGAAGCGTTGTTGAATGACCCGAATTTTTCGAATCAAAATACGGACACAAATAGCTTAGCGATGGTCGAGATTTCAGAATCGAAAGAACCTGTTGTTCGTGATTTAAGGGCTTGGATAACGGGTAAAAATCAATTGTTAGAAGACGCGCTTCATAATACGGTTTCTTACTTGCGCAACCCCCTACATAACACAACGGCTCGTGCAATGATGGGTCAAAACCCAGAAATTCTTTCGGTCATTCGTTTGTTAGTTAAGGCGTTTCAATATGATTTAGTCATTGACCCTAAAAGTATACTCGATATGAAGGAAGTGATTGAGCAGTTTAATCCTCAATCCGTGACAAACCAGGCGGCTCTTCGACGAATGAACGAAACTGCGTCAAAGCTTGTGATGCATTCAAACAATATCGAACGTACGCTGGATGTCCTCGATCAATTGGGACTACGCCAAAAGTTAATTTCGATGAATCTAAAAGATGCTACGAATGACGCCACTCTTTGGCTCAATAAAGAACCGTTGAGAAGTTTCGAAATCTCAAAAGATGGTAAAGTCACGCAACTTCCAAAATACACTTCAGGATTATTGAAAACGGGAAGCTCTAAGGCGACAGGAAGAACAGCAAAGGATCTAAGGATTCAGATCGTAGCACATGAAACAAAGTCTTTTTTAGCCTATGAGTCGATCACGAAATCACATACTGGTGAGCCGAATGTGCTTATTTCAAGACAGAATGCCCAGGGTGAACAGGCAGCTCATGGGGATGGTTTTTACACGCAGATTGGGCGTTTTGGAGCGCGTGGCACTGGGCTAACAATTAGATTTAATGTTGATCCCCAAGCACGTGAAGGCGTGGACTTCACAGTTCACAACAGTCACGTCGTGTTTTTAAATAAGAAAGCGCTGACGGTGATTCAAGAATCACTTAATTTAGGTATCGTAGAATTAGTCGATATGATGGAGAGCGGAAAGTTTAATCTTGATAGCTCGGATAAAGGAATTTTTGAAAAACTAAAACGAAGATTAAATGCAAATCGCATTGAAGCAGAACTTGAAAAATTAATGCGTTCGAACTTACGAGAAGATCAGAAAAAATTTCAAAATATTTTAACTTCGATGGTTACAAACCAAAAGATTAAGGATTTGGTGGCGGAAGCAACGGTCACGCAAGTTGTTAAGTATGTTTATAATAAATTAGCTCCGCTCAAAGATTCCCGAAATGAAAATGAAATTTTAATGTATATGCGAACTATAGGTCACATCTTGCCAGAGCTGATCAAAAGCCAAGTTCTGACAGAAGACGGATTCAAAAATTATTTAACTTACAAGAAAAAAGAAGGCTTATCAACGGAAGTGGTGAGCTCGGTGGTTATTGAACTAGCACTGTTAGAAGGAGTTGATAGCTTTGTAGAAAATCTCAATCTAAGAGACTTAGATACTAAAACGAAAAGTCTTGTGATCGAAAAAATAAAAGCATTTTCCCAGTCCAAGGACCACAGAGAGCAAGCGGTATTTATCAGATTATCCGAAGAGCAGGAAAGCTCCTTTACAGAGAACAATGCTAGAATTCTGGAAAACTTAATCAACCTGGATCTAATTGATATTAATGATGTCAGTATCAGTGGGCACTCTTTACTGCTCAAGGCCGTTTACTACGAAGCTCAAAATGTGATTGATTATTTGATCTCAAATCGAGATTTCGATATCAATCGTAAAAATAAGCATGGCCGCAATGACGTCGAAGAGTTGCGCCTTTTAGGTAAAGATCAAATGGCCGATTATTTAGAGCAGAAAATGGCTCAGACAAAATCCAAACAACTTAAACTGAAAGAGCGCAACTCAAAAAAAACAGAATTGTACCCTGAAGGTGAACCTATTATAGATTCAGTACGAATTGATCCTGGAACATTCATGATGGGTGATGCCGAAAAAGTATCTGTCACGCTTACAAAAGCATTTTATATAATGTCTGTGGACACGACTCAAAGGATGTGGAAAGGCGTTGTTGTCTTAATTAACACGCACTCACCACGGCAGTTTAATTTGTTAAAGGAAGACCCTTCACAATCTAAGGGAATTGAATACGCCGTTAATGGCATTTCACACGATGAGATCACTCAACAGTGGCTTGTGGCTCTGAATCAATTATCAAACATGAATAACAAGGCAATTCAAAATTCTTTAACAGAATTATTCCCAGGCCATTTTTCCGGTAAAAAATATCGGCTTCCCTCGGAAGCCGAGTGGGAGTACGTTTCACGACTTGCGGGCCTTGCGACAGGTGATTATGGATTTGGCAACAAAGCAAAAAGGCTAGACGAAAATGCTTGGCATGTTATGAACTCTGGAAATCGAACGCATCCGGTAGGGCGTAAAAAACCAATTATGTTCAACGGCAAGCCTCTCTACGACATTCATGGATATATTTGGAGATGGTTACAAGATTCTTGGAATGGAAGTAGTAAATTGCCTGGTGGTATAGATCCATTAGGTACTGCGGGCTCTGACCGCGTCATCCGTGGCGGTGGTTTGTACGACAAAGCGCAGGACTTGCGTTCGGGTTATCGGAAGTCCTTCCCGCCTGATCTTCTCTCTTATGGTGTGGGGTTCCGCCTCGTGGGCGACATCCCGTAGCCCTTGACTCTTTTACCCTTGAAAGGCTTATAAACATCGTCCCATGGGACGATCGTATTACTATATTTGATTCCTTTTCAAACTGCCGCCTACAATTTTATTACTTCTGTTTTTTTGAATAGGCAGTTTGAGTTCCTACTAGGATTTTTAAATACTGTTTTTTAGGCATTTCTTCTGCACCGAAAGACTTTAAAAGCGGAGTCACCATCTGCGTGTCCATCCATTTAAGACCTTGTTTTTTTAAGTCATCAACCATTTGTATCAATGCCAATTTAGACATGTTGGTTTTTTTATGAAACAAGCTTTCGCCAGAAAATACTCCATTACAAAAAACGCCGTAACCACCGCCGACAAGCTCATCACCATCCCAAACTTCCCAAGAATGCGCGTGTCCTGCCTTATGAAAATTTATGTAAGCCTTTATGATTTTGTGACTGATCCAAGTTCCTTGCTGATTCACCCGCTTTTGCTCGGCGCAGGCTTCAATTACTTCGGCAAAATTTTCGTTTTTCGAGTATCGGATGTTTGGATAGGTTTTTAGTTTCTTTTTTAAACTTGTTGGGATTTTAAAATGATCGAATTTTAGAATGCCTCTTTTTTCAGGGCAAAACCAAAGCATGGGATAACCTTCTTGGGGCCAAGGGAAGATACCCTTTGCGTAAGCCTCAAGCAAAGTCGGGACTTCTAGGTCACCGCCTACTGCTACAAGCCCTTCTTCGAAATCAAGTGACGGATCTGGAAATACTCCCATATCTTAAGCGTACTCTTAAGGATTGGATTGTGCACCAGGATTTAATTTTTCACTCAAAGCTTTTATTTTTTTCTTTTGCTCTGGAGTCAGATTGTTATAAAAATCAGCAGGGTTTCGTTTAGCTTCGTCGATGCTCTTTTTCATACCCTCTTCGCTTTTCTCTTCTTTATAGTTGTTCATTATTTCCGATGCCAATTTATAATACTCTTCATAACTTTCACCATCTGGTGCTAATTTCTTAACTTGTTCATCCGCCTTTTGAGCATTTTTCGATTCAGAAATCGCCTGTGATCTTTCATTTTTATTTTTTAATAATTGCTGAGTTTGGGTCAGGGAAGCATCGAAGTTATCTTGATCCCCAGCGCGAGCTGTACCTAAAAAAAGACCGAAAACAAGCGTCATCATCATGAGTTTTTTCATAAGTTCTTATCGGCAATTTCTTCTCTTTTCTAAAGGCTTTAAGATTGACTGAATGCTTAAAGACATTCCGGTTTTCATATCCAAAAAGTGCCGTTTGTTGTATAAATTAGAGACGGTTGGAAGTCCTCGGCGCTAAAATAGCCTAGTAACAAAAGTTATTAGGAAATAGTTAATTTTGAGGAGGCCCCATGAATAACCTTAGCCCAAAAAATATTTTTGCTCCGTGGCTTATAATAGTGGCTCTATTTTTGAGCTTCAATGCTGGAGCTCTTCAGCAAAGCGGCTCGATGAACAGGCTCATTTATGCGTGTGAGCAAGAATTACAAACATATTGTGGATATTTAGACGATCCTAAACAAGCGCTCATCTGTTCACATGAAAACAAACTTCAACTTCAGACTCGTGCGTGTAAGAATGAAGTTCAGGATTATAGAAGTTCGCGAAACTATGTTCCGGAAGCGACAGAAGAACCTTTTATTGATAACCAGACTAATGAAGCACAGTAGCGCAGGCGTCACATAGGCCACAGGGTTTATCGCCCTCGTGGCCAAAATATTTATAAATCTGCAATAGCCGGCAGTCGTCGCTATTTTTTATCCACTGAAGGAAAGAATAAAGTTTTTGATTATGATGCTTTAAAAGCTGTTGTTGGTTTTCCAAAGTAAAAAATTCTGCCTTTAACGGGCCTGTGATTTTAATTGTTTCGTTTACCTGGGAAATGCATCCCCACCTTTCTAAAATATTGAGAGCCGAACCAACTCGGTGATCATTTCGATTTTTAAAACTCATCTGCTCTGCTAAAAATTCTTTGCCCAATGATTTTACTTTATCAGGATTTGTTTCGATTAGATGATAGATTTTTTCAATGTAACTTTCTTCTGGATGAGCACTCTGGATAAACTGCATAGGAATCGTTAAATCTTCTTGGTCATAATAAAGAACTGCCTGACTGATCTGCTCGTCTCGACCAGCGCGCCCCACTTCTTGAAAATAACTTTCCAGCGAGCCCGGAGGTTCCAAATGATAGACTGCTCGAATATTAGGTTTATCAATTCCTAAGCCAAACGCAGGTGTTGCCACCATTAAGGCAGTTTCGTCTTTCATAAAAGTTTTTAATGAAGCACGCCTTTTCTGAGGAGGCAAATCTCCGTGGTAAATTAAGCTCTCAATACCATTCTTTTTTAAAATATTTCGCACTTCTTCCGCAGTTCGAATAAGTGTCGTATAAATCAGAACCGTTCCCGTGCGCTCTTTGACTTTCGGAATAAGATCCTGAACTTTTTCCTGAAGCCCATAAATATCTTTTACAGAAATGCCGATATTGTCCCGCTTAAGACCAGTGCTTACAATTTGCGTTTCATTTAACGAAAGACTTTTTAGAATCTCTTTTTGCACATCGGGTGTTGCCGTCGCAGTCAGCGCCAGCGTTAACGGATTTCCCAAGCTTTTCTTAATATCACCCAGTTTTGCGTAATCGGGCCGAAAATCATGCCCCCAAAGACTGATGCAGTGGGCTTCATCAATTACAAATAAACCAACCTTTCGATTAGCTAAAGCTTCTTTAAATTCTGGCTTTTGTAATCTTTCCGGAGTCGCAAAGAAGAGACGGTACTCCCCGTCTTTTAGTTTTTGAACTCGTTTGGCTTTATCTGCCGATGGGATTTGAGAGTGAATAAATCCACAATCAACCCCAAAATTAAGGGCTTTCTGCGACTGATCTTCCATCAGAGCAATAAGCGGTGTAACAACCAGAACAAGATCTGGCTGCGTTTTTGCGAACATCAGGTATGTCAGGCTCTTGCCTGAACCCGTCGGCATCAATCCTAGAACCGATTTATCCTGATGCAGAAGCTCAATGATTTCCTTTTGTCCTGGTCGAAAGCTATCGAAGTTAAACTCTGTCTTGAGTTTTGAATTCCAATCCATGTTCACCATTATTGCCCCAAAAAACGCTTAGCGTTATTTCTGATGTTGAGAGGTCTGTTCGGGTGTTAATCTGTTTTGCTCTAAGGCAAAAGTCATGTTAAACCCAGTCTTTCCAATTTGGAAGTTGTAATAACAGTTAATCGCCACTGGCGATAAAAATAGTTTATTCGCCGATGGCGAAATGAAACAGCGAAAGGGCTAATTCATGTCTAAAAAATGGGACATCAATATTGTGCGAAATATCGGTATTTCGGCACACATCGACTCGGGGAAAACAACCCTGTCAGAGCGTATCCTCTTCTACGGTGGTAAAATTCACGCCATCCATGAAGTTAAAGGTAAAGACGGTGTTGGTGCCACCATGGATTCCATGGACCTTGAACGGGAAAAAGGAATCACGATCCAATCTGCTGCGACTCAGGTTGAGTGGAAGGATCATGTCATAAACTTAATCGACACTCCGGGACACGTGGATTTCACTGTTGAGGTGGAAAGATCTCTACGCGTTCTTGACGGCGCAATTTTAGTTCTTTGCGGCGTTGCAGGCGTTCAATCGCAATCAATCACGGTTGATCGTCAGATGAAACGTTACAGCGTTCCTCGTTTAGCATTCGTAAACAAATTAGATCGTCAGGGTGCAAATCCACTTCGCGTAAAAGATGCGCTAGTTGATAAATTAAAATTAAATGCAGTTATGGTTCAGCTTCCAATTGGTTTAGAAGAGAACCATAAAGGCGCGGTTGATTTAGTCACGATGAAAGCTTTCGTAAATGAAGGCGCAAATGGCGAAACAATCAAAGAAATGCCAATTCCTGAAGACATGATTGAACAAGCTAAAGAATACCGTCAGACATTGATTGCTAAGTTAGCTGACGTCGATGATGGCATCGGCGAAAAATTCTTGATGGAAGAAGAACCTACTCAAGATGAAATTAAAGCAGCAATTCGTAAGGGCGTTTTATCTTTAAAATTAGTTCCAGTATTCTGCGGATCTGCTTTTAAAAATAAAGGTGTTCAGTTGCTTCTTGATGGTGTTTTAGCTTACTTACCAACTCCAGCAGAGAAAAAAGAATTCGCATTGGATTTATCAAAAGGTGAAGAAAAATTTGAACTTTTCCCTGATGATAATAAACCACTTGTTATGCTGGCGTTCAAATTACAGGAAACTCAGTTTGGTCAGCTGACCTACATGCGCGTTTACCAAGGTAAGGTTAGCAAAGGTGATTTCATCACTAATATGACTAATAAAAAATCTCTTAAAGTTCCACGTTTAGTCAGAATGCACTCTGAAAAGATGGAAGACATTGATAGTTCTCACGCTGGTGATATTGTTGCGGTATTTGGTATCGATTGCGCTTCGGGCGATACATTTTGCGATGGAAAAATTGAAGCTTCCATGCAATCAATGCATATTGCTGATGCGGTTATCAGTTTAGCAGTTTCTCCGAAGTCAAAAGACGGAGCAAACAACTTTACTAAGGCTTTACAAAAATTTAAAAAAGAAGATCCTACTTTCCGCGTTCACCGTGATGATGAATCAAATGAAACAATCATCTCGGGAATGGGTGAACTTCACTTGGAAATTTACGTTGAGCGTATGAAACGTGAATTTAATTGCGAAGTTAACGTGGGCGCGCCTCAGGTGGCTTACCGTGAAACGATCAACTTGGAAGCTGGCTTTGATTACACTCACAAAAAGCAAACAGGTGGTTCGGGTCAATTCGCAAAAATTTCTGGAAAGATTCGCCCTCTTCCAGCTCAAGAAGATGGCGCAGTTTTCAAATTTAATAACGAAGTTGTCGGTGGACGTATTCCAAGAGAATTCATCCCTGCAGTTGAAGAAGGTTTCCGCGACCAGTGCGTGAAGGGTCCATTGATAGGATTTCCGATCGTTGGCGTGGAAGTTGACTTAGAAGACGGCTCATACCACGACGTCGATTCTAGTTACATGGCCTTTAAGATCGCAGCAATGGCAGCTATGCGTGAAGTTTATCCGCAAGCCAAGCCAGTTGTTCTAGAGCCTATCATGAAGCTTGAAACAACTGTTCCAGAAGAATACCAAGGGCCTGCTACTGGTCAGATCAATCAGCGTCGTGGTGTTATTACTGGAACAACAACTTTTGAAGGAAGTGTCGTAATCGAAGCTGAAGTTCCATTAACAGAAATGTTTGGTTACTCAACTGACCTACGTTCTGCCACAAAAGGTAAGGGCGAATTCACGATGGAATTTGCGAAGTACCAACAGGCACCTCGTAACATCCAGGATGACTTAGCCAAGAAATACCAGGCTAAGCGTTTAGCTGAACAAAAGTAGTGTTTTCGTAATCCTTAAAATGAAAAAGAGCGGCTGGAAATCAGCTGCTCTTTTTTTTGCAATAAATCAGCAATTTAAAAAACTTTGAACAGGTAATAAAATATTATTTATCCACTATTTTTTTAACAGAAATTCTGCCGCTTTCATTTTGCAAGTTTGGATAGGCGCCAGAGTTTAACTCTGCCCATATGCCGGCACCGACGACTAGGCCGATTCCCATGCAATATATCATTATTTTGACTACTTTTCTCATAACCACCCAACGTTTACACTTACTACTTATTAAATAATGTTAACCCCTAACTACCCTCACATCTCCAAATAAAAGGCACATTCTCAGTCTGAGACGTTTTCGCGAGGCCAATGGATATTTCCTCGCAAACAGACTAGTTTCATGTCTTGCGTTACCGTTTTTATCCGGGTGACGATTTTTCATAAAGAACATATGCTTTATAGAAATGCCAACAGCTACCATACGATTTCATTCTTCAAAGATCTTTTATATCAAGTTATGACCACCCTGATTCTAGTAACCCTTTTAGTATTAATTGTTTCTTTTATAACTTCATTGATGGAAGCAGTTATCTTATCTGTGAACTCAGCCTTTGTTGCATTGGCTGTTGAAAGCAGAAAGCCTTATGGATTGCTTCTTGAGCATCACCTAGAAAGAATAGATCGTCCCCTTTCAGCTATTTTAACAGTGAATACGGTCAATAATATCGTAGGTTCATCAATGATCGCTTATCATGTTCAACAAAAGTACGGCGAAACTACCCTTGCGATCTTCTCCGGAGGCTTGAGTTTGCTTATTCTGGTATTTTGCGAGGTTCTCCCAAAATCTTTAGGTTCAACTTACTGGAAGAAGTTTGCTCCCGCAGCAGCCTACATAATTCAGATTATGATTTTCTTCATGTACCCAGTTGTTTGGCTTATTGAAAAAATTAGTGCACGTTTTAAGACTGAAAATGAATCCCCTGAAGTCACTCGTGATGAACTGATCATGACAGCTCAAATCGGCGCTGAAGAAGGAATCATCAAGACTAAAGAGTCGACGATCATCAAGAATCTTTTAATGTTGGATAAAATATATGTGTCTGATGTGATGACTCCGCGGACAGTATTATTTGCGTTGGAAGACATCGAAACAGTTGATGACGTTGTTGAAAAATACAAACCGATTCGATTTTCTCGAATTCCTGTCTACCGCGATAGTTTAGATAATATCATCGGCATGACTTCTCGTTATCGGATTCTGGAAGCCTCATCTGGCGATGAACACGATAAAAAGTTAGGTGATTTATTAACTCCAGTGGCAACGGTCAGTGAAAGAATGCACATTTCTCAACTTCTTGATTATTTCATCAAAGAAAAAGAACATCTCGCACTGGCGATTGATGAATACGGAGTTGTCACAGGCCTAGTAACACTAGAAGATGCGATCGAAACCTTACTGGGTGTTGAAATCGTAGATGAGTTCGACAACGTCGAAGACATGAGAAAATACGCACTAGAGCAATGGCAAATTAGAAAACAGAAGCTTCGAAGAAATTAATTTTTGATACTGACGGCCGGAACGCGCGCAGGCACAGTTGTTGGGGTCAAAATGATACTTTGAACTCCCAAAACAAATCCAACTGTTAGAATAGCTAAGATTAAGAATATTCGAACTATTTCCCAATCTCGCTTTAAAGTTTGCTTCATTATTTCGACTCCCGACGACAAAGCTGTTCCCTACCTCTAGAATTGTGCATACTTGGGGCCATGTGATAAGTTTTCAAAAGGAGCCAAAATGACCCCCACTACTATGGACAGGAAAGCCTTGTGCAAAGCGGTTTTCAACGCCTGTTATCGCCAAGGAAATTTTAAATTACGTTCGGGGCAAACTTCGACTGAATACTTCGACAAGTATCGCTTTGAATCTCAACCTCACATTCTAAAAGCAGTTGCTGAACAGCTGATCAAATTTATACCTGAAGGCACCGATGCCCTTGCAGGATTAGAAATGGGAGGCATTCCGATCGCGACCGCTTTATCATTAGCAACTGGGATTCCAATAGTCTTTGTTCGAAAAAAAGCAAAAGACTACGGAACAGAACAATTTGCGGAAGGCTTTGAAATTAAAGGTAAAAAACTTTTGATAATTGAAGATGTTGTAACAACCGGTGGTCAGGTTTTACTTAGCACAGAAGACTTAAGAAAAGCAGGCGCGATCATAAGCGATGTCCTTTGTGTTATCCAAAGAGGTAAAGACCTCACGCCTTTTACAGAAACGAAACTTACCCTCCATAGTTTGTTCACTATGGAGGAGCTTAAACAAAGTAGTGATGGAAGAACTCCAACAAACTAATGACTCAAAATAAGACACGCTTAGGTCTATAAAAACAAAAACTCCCCCTTATCATTATGATTTCAGCTAGTATAGTTATATGGGGAAAAACGGTTTAAGTGGATTTGCCATTGGGGGAGTTACCCTCTTTTTGTTAGGCGCTATTGCCTTGGTGCCATTTTCTAATTGTTCGCAAAATCCGCAAAATGCTACAACTCCAAAATCTGCTTTCTTAAGCCCTCAAGAAAAATCAATCGCTCTTCAATTAGAATTTCAAGCTCGAGTCTCCTCTTCTTTTTGCAAAAGCTATGAATCCTACAGTTGCATGAAGAAAGTTTATTCAGCATCAGTTGAAAGCGGCCAAAGCTCGAATTTACAAGAGTGTGTGAACTTAAGCTCTGATTTAAGACTTTGCTCGTCCGTACGAATAGTTTATTTTAATACAGAAGCCGCGCAGGAAAATTGCAATGGCTGTCAGGAGTCTTATGAATATGCAGAATACAGCTGTCATTTAAGAATTCCAAATTCTGAAAATCTTTATCCAATCGTTTCTACTCAAGTGAGCTTAGAAAAAAGCCTTTCAGATCTGCATAGCTTCTGCCAAAGGATTGCAGAGGATTCGAAATGATTCAAATTTTGATTTTTCTTTCCTTTCTTACTTGTTCAATTGCTTGGGGTCATGCGCGACTAATGTCACCTACACCAAGAAATAACAATGCTGGCATAAAGAGCGGCCCTTGTGGCGGTCTCGCAAGATCTGTATCTCCAGCAGCTGTTGAAGGTGGCAAAATGCTAACGATTCAATGGGAAGAGACCATCAATCATCCGGGTCGCTATATTTTTTCTTTATCTCAAGGTAATGATGTCGGTTTCGAACAAAATGTTTTAGCTACGATTGTTGACGAACAAAACGTAGGCGTAGCACTGCCGCACAGATACCAGGTGCAAGTCATGATTCCTAATATGAACTGCCCAACCTGCACGCTTCAAATGATTCAAAGCATGGAAGAAAACCCAGCAGCACCTACTTACTATTATTCTTGTGCGGATCTTAATATAAGAGCTACCGCTGCGCCCACCCCGCCAACAACGCCGGCACCCATGCCCACTGAAACTGTGCAAAGCTCAACGTTGGGAACTGGTATCAAAGAAGTTGAGTTCGGAAAAGGTTGCGGGACAGTAAAGGCAGCGGCAGCGCCTGAAATAAATTTTAAATGGATGATCGTTTGTTTGTTAACTATGCTAATTCCCTTATTGGCCTGGTTAAAGCTTAGAGCCATAGGCATCAGGTCAAACCGCTAAAACTCTTGTCTTTCGAAGTTCTCCTCGGGACAATTCTTGTACGGGGGACTCTATGAAAAACTTAGCTCTTATTACTTTTTTATTTTTAAATTTGAACCAAGCTTCAGCAGCGACAAAATTAGTCTGTATGTCATGGATGAATTACGAGATAGAGTTTAGAGAAGCTCCTCTTAGTGAGTACGAAACTGCGCACATTCGGCACGACCAGGGTGATTGGGCATATACGGCAGATGTTTTTGAAGGAAAATTAAATTACCTTACAGTTCACTATAAGCCACTTAAAGTTGATGCGACTTCCAGATCACTTAACTTCCCGCTGACTCATCTTTCGAGTTCATTTGAAGTTGATGGGAAACAAGCTAGCGTCGACTGCGATTTAAAATAATTTATTTTTCAGCAACGACGTAAGCAATCCAACTGTCACAAGCTTCACCTTGTTCAGTTCTAGAAAACTTACCGTTTCCTTCGCCATTACGTCTTGTACCTTCCCAATAGACATGGGTCTTTTTAAAGCCTACTTCTTCAAGTATATCTCGAAGCTCAGGAATGGACCACATACGCCAGTCATAGCTAAAAACATTTTCAATTTTTTTCTGACCCTTAGGCTTAAAATGAATATGAAACTTAGCTTCATTCGTAACTGGATCAAAACTTTCCTGATCCCAATAATAAGTGTAGTTTTTTCTTACTAAAACATCTTCGACCGCGTCTGTGCATTGTTTGCCGCCAAACGCATCTATGAAAAAAAGTCCATTTTTACGAAGACTTCTACGAGCGTTCGCAAAATAAGTTTTCAGAGTTTGTCTTTCTTTAAAGCAATAATAAGAAAAATTCAAAGCTGCTGCGACATCTGCATCTGGCAATTGTCCTGTTAAGACGTTGCCTTCAAAAATCTTAAGTCTTTTTTGCGCAGAGGAAGTTAGCTCATCCCAATAATAATTTCTGCCGTATTCTAAAGGTTCCGGATCGATATCGACAGCCCATGCCCGGTTGTTACGATGACTAGAAACCCACGCATTGCTTAAAAGAAATGTGCCACAAAAATCTTCTCTAAATTGCACGGCTTTTTTTCCACGGAGTTCTTTATAAACTCTTTCAAAAAACTCAACATCCACTTCCGGAGATTGAACAGCGTCGCGGTACATTTCGTATTTGTCAAAATTCGCCCTTTTATTTTTTCTAACTACTTTTCTTTGCAAAGACTTAGTTTTAGCCATCTAAGGTTCCTCGCTCAAGATTTCGCGAAGTTCTCTTAAGATGTCATTTTTCTGAGGAACAGATGCATCTTCTAAATTATGATGAAGACCGATTCCTGGTAGATTTTTTCCTGCAAGAACACGTGGCCGAGCATGCAAATGATAGAATAATTCTTGAACACAGCGGTAAACCAAATGCTCAGCAAAGTTTGTCACTTCAGTGTCTTCGTTAACAAATAATACACGCTTCGTCTTTTCAACGGATTCTTTAATCATTTTCCAGTCGTATGGAAAGATTGATCTTAAATCGATAACTTCGACAGATACGCCTTCCGATTTCAACTGATCTGCAACTTCATTACATAGCAATACGTGCCGGCCATAACTGACAAGAGTTACATCGGTTCCTTCGCGAGTAATTTTTCCTTTACCAATCTCTACAAAATATTCTTCTAACTGTGGCCATCTAGGTTTCCACTCAGAGCGATCGCCAATAGGCGCATCGATGCGAGATTTTAGGTCTTTTTCATCTGGTTCACCCGGAATAAGCTCTTCGCCTTTGACCCGCATAAGAGCTTTTGGTTTCAGATAGAGCACCGGATTTGGATCTTGGATGGCTGATAGTAATAAACCATAAGCATCCAATGGATTAGAAGGCATAACAACTTTCCAACCAGTTAATCTTGAAGCCCAAGCATCAAAAGAATGAGAGTGATAAATACTTCCACGAATTCCAGCACCCACCGGAGTCATTACTGTCATTGGTAAAGTGTAATTTCCATTCGTCACCCAATTTGTATTTCCCGCAATTTTTAATAAATCGATCGTGTTAAAAATATAATCTACGAATTGAATTTCAGCGACACAGCGGTCACCTGCCATTGCAATTCCCATCGCCATACCAATGATACCTCTTTCATCAAGAGGAGTATTCCAGGCATTCTTAAGACCTTGAGTTGCAGTAAACACACCACCTAATGGTGCGCCTACATCCTGGCCGAAAATATCTTTTAAACCTAATTTTGATTCACCTACGTGAAGCGCCATGCGAATAGCTTGAGCCATATTAGACATTAGAATTTTCTCCAGTCCGCATTTTCACTATTAACAAAAACATTTTCCCAAACGCTTTCGCCTTTTGGTTGCGGCTCCGTGCGCACTTGCTCTTGAGCTTTCACGCCCTCTTCTTCGAAGTCAGACCAAATCTTTTTTACATCTGCGGGCTTAAGTATTCCGGCTTCTAGAAGTCTTTCTTCGAATTTTTTAACTGGATCAACTTCGTTAGGATCTGCATTAGCACCACTTGCAGATGAGTGCCCGTAAAGTCTTGAAACTTTACTCTCGATGAAACTAGGGCGACCTGTTTTGCGGATGTATTCAATTTCTTCCTGAATAGCTAAGTAAGATTCAACCGGATCATTGCCTTCAACAACTCGTGATCGAATACCAAAAGCATTTGCGCGATCTGCAACTTGCTCTTCGCCGTGCTGACCTTCCCATTTTGTCGAAATTCCCCATTTATTATTTTGGACAGTGATCAGCATTGGCAGTTCTTTGCCTTTTCGAGAAGCCCATACCAAACAAGATGCGAAATCCCCTTCGGCAGTTCCAGCGTCCCCGCCAGTTACAATTGTAATCGCCTTGTGGCCCGCCCGCTTCTGCGCGTGTGCAGTGCCAAGACCGATTGAGTACTGAACTCCGATAGGTGAAGTCACTGGAGCTACATTCCATTCAGGGATACAGTAGTGATTAGAAAAATTACGACCGCCAGTTGAAGGATCCGTTGTTCGATTCATCATTAAACGGATGGAATCAATCATTGGCATGCCCATAGCAATCAAAGTTGGAGTACAACGATAATGGAGGTGTAAAAAATCATGAGCCAAGCCCTTTCCCTTACGAGCAAGCAAACCTAAACAAACGCCCCAGGCCTCTTCGCCAGGTCCACCAATCCAAAAATAGGATTCCCCAGCACGATAAATTTTGATCAAACGCTCTTCAAGAACGCGGGATTTAACCATCAAATTATGGATCTTTAAAAGTAGTTCAGGGGCCAAGCCCCCGAAGTCATTCTTCTTAGCTGATTTTTTCGTTGTCATATGTGATTGGTACTAGAGTCAGTAGCGGTGTGTCACGCAATCTTGCGATGCATCCGCTGAGTTTAGCCCATTTTCAGGGCTAAAAAAGACTCAAGCTTTAATTAAGGAAGTGCCCGCTGAGAATCCGTTAAATCTGTTAATACTGCAACCGCTTCCGTCACTTCTGGTCGCTTCATGTACTCTTTAATTCTTTCATCTTTGTTATAACGAGACTGCTTAGCTTTCTTTTCTTTTTCTGTCTTCTCTTTGCTGTCTTTTAAGATATCAGAAACCTTAATAAGCTTTCCTTTTTCCTCTGCTTTTTTAGCTTCATCGATCTGCTTTTTAAATTCCAAATCAGCCGATACACGCTTCTGAGATTTGTCCTTTAACTGCTTGATCAAATCACTATTCACTTCTTTCCAAGAGCCATCGCCTTCTTTTACGAAAGCGGTCTTAGAAACAAAGTTAGGAAGTTTTGCAGGTGGCAATGAGTAATCTAATGTCTTCTCACCGATATCATCAGAGTAAAAGTTTGGAAGAATAACATCGCCTTCTACACCCTTATGTTGAGTGCTGCTTCCGCCAGGAATATAGAACATTCCGATAGTCACTTTCACTGCACCTAAATCATAGGGAATGGGCACTACCGTTTGGATACTACCCTTACCGAATGTATGATCAGCACCTACTACAATAGCACGCTTGTAATCTTGTAAAGCTCCGGCCACAATTTCAGAGGCACTTGCTGATACTCTAGAAGTTAACACAACAAGTGGGCCAGACCAGTCAACCATAGCGTCTGTGTCCGTGTAAGTTTGTTCTTCACGGCCATCGGCTCTACCTGCCTGCTTTACAACGTCGCCTGTTTTAAAGAAAAGTCCCGCAATGCGAACAGCGTCTTCTAAACTTCCACCACCATTTTGTGAGAAGTCTAAAACAAGACCTTCCATTTTCTTTTCTTTAGCTTCTTTAATCAGCTTTTTCATATCCGCAGCACATGACCTGCCACCGCGCTTACCGTCAGAGTAAAAAGACGGAAGATTAATAACGCCAAATTTTCTTTTTTTGCCGCCAATTTCTTTTTCAACCGGAATCAACTGTGCCGCTTCATCTTCTAAGCTGACTTTATCGCGAACTAGAATAACTTCTAGTTTCTTTTTGCCATCAGCTTCTGCTCTTAAAATACTGAGCTTAACTTTTGTTCCTTTTTTACCGCGGATCTTTTTAACAACATCTTTTAAATCCATATCAATGACGTTGTCTAAAGCGCCATTATCCTGACCAACAGCCATGATCTTATCTTGGATCATAATCTGACCAGATTTTGCAGCCGCACCACCCGGAACCAGCGCTTCAATCACAGTGAAACCATCTTGCTGAGAAAGTGTCGCACCAATTCCCTCTAACGAGAGGCTCATGTTAATATTGAACTCTTCGAAGAAATCACGAGATAAAAAACTTGAGTGCGGATCCATTGCACGGGCAAATGAATCAAGATACTGCACAAGCAAATCTTCTTGGGTCATGTCGTTCACTCGCTTCACTGCGCGCTCGTAATTTTTAATAACGCTTTTCTTTGCTTCATCTAGTTTCATGTCCGTCGAAACGTAGTTTGCAACTTGGAAGTGAATATAATCTTTTAAAAAACTTTCAGCTTCTTTATCAGTTTTTGGAAAATCTTTTTTGTCTGGATCAAAAACGAATTCCGCTTTGCTGTCTAACTTATAATCTTTATCCAAAAATTTCTTTGCAAAGTCAGATCGTGATTGAACTTTTTCTAAGTAAACGTTTTGAACGTCTTTTAAAAAATCACATTTTCTATTTTTAATTTTATCAAAAGCTTCGCTCATCAGCTTCTTCACTTTAGTTACATCACCTTTGGTGAAGTAAATTTTAGTTCCATCAAGACGTTTGATGTATTGATCAATCAAATGAGCCTCAAGCTCTTTAGTCCGTGCTTGATTTTTAATATGGTTTCCTAGAAACATCTGCTCGATTGAATAAACGAACTGACATTGCAATTTGATCTGACTGCTATCGCTCTTTTGTTGAGCTTGAGCCTGCAGCGGAAGTTGAAGACAAAAAATCATAACTGAAGTTACAAAAGAAGAAGTGAATGTTGCAAAACGCATTGGTGGATTTCCTTTCACACAGACTTCCATTTTGACAATTGCTTTTGCAACTGTCTATTAGTCAGTGTTGATAGGCTCTAATTATGACTTAGATCATTGTAAGACTAAAGGCGCGGTGCCTTGTCGAAAAGATTCATTTGAGCGAAGTGCTCAGCACTTTGAGTACTCAACCCAGACAGAGAGATCTCATGTTTAATAAATTGGCCGCCATGGGTCTCAATCATAAAGAAAGACATCTCAGGGTAGTCGTTTTTAAGACGCACTAACTCCTCGACTATCATCTGGATATTCTTAGGATCATCTTCGCTCATCCCGAATCGGTGATGAGGACTATACCCATAAGTTTCAATCGCCTTTTCCACACTGGCTCGAATAGCTTTTTGCTTCAAAGTTGAAGTTGTAAAGTTGAGATCGGTATCGCCAAGAAATTTTCGCGTTTCTAGATGGCTAACTGGGAAAAGACTTAGATAATTAGGTTCAAGAGGTAGAACTTTTCGCTTAACAAATTCTTTGATGCCACTTTGAATCGTTTCCGGAGCATGTCCCCGAGCGGTGATCAAAGAAACCGGTCTTTGGTTGAAAGTTGCGTGATAAAAACATTCCCATGACGGACCTTTCCACTGAAGGTCAGGCTGCAGTAAAGCCTTTTCAATATCATCGACAAAAATCTGCTTCTTTCGCCCTAACACCGTGAGCTCTTCTTCTGAATGATCACGGAAATAACGAAATGAACCAACTTTATCGTCGTAGCGAATTTCATAATCTTTAAACTGACCTGCTTGACCGATTTGAGATTGATACAAAGCCCAATCACCGCTCGAGAGAAACATTTCCTTATCAGTTTTTCGGTGGAAAATGACTAAAGGAGTTGTAAGGTAGGCAATGTTGTCATCGAAGTCGAAAAAATAAAAACTCCGGCCGCCCAAATGGTGGTTGCGATCTTTTTCTTGAACCCGGTCTATGCCAAGTTCTATCTGACCTTTAAGTGACTCATCTGACATAAAATAACTTTTATCATAAATGAGAGGAGAAGTTCCCCCCATTTGTAAATATTACTTCTTACGCAACTTCACTGGAGCTTCTTTTACAGCTTTCGCCGAAGCAATTAAAGCAGCCTTTGCTGGCGCTTTTCCAGCTTTGGCGGCCTTTTTAGGCTTTTTGGCTTTCTTTTTAGGCTGTAAATCCATTTTAACATTCAAAACATCGAGCGCTTTTTCTAGCGTAATCGTTTCTGCAGTTTCGCCCTCTGCTAAAGACGCATTGGTCTTTCCAGCCTTCACATAAAGCCCATAAGGCCCGTTCAAAAGTTGAACTTCATCTTCGGTAACAGGGTGTTTACCTAAAATCTTAAGCGGAGCACCTCGTCCACCACGGCCTTTTTTCGGAGTCGATAACAACGCCATCGCTTGATCAAACGTAATCTCAAATAAACTTTGCCCCTTCGGTACCGAGCGATAATCTTTTTCACAAACAATGTATGGACCAAAGCGACCGATCCCAACTTTAACGTCTTTTCCAACCGTTGGATGCTGACCCAAAGTTTTGGGTAATTCTAAAAGCTGCAGAGCTTTCTTCAAATCAACTTCCGTTGGGACAGTTCCAGCTGGAATACTGATTCTTTTTGGCTCTTCATCATTTTCGCCCAACTGAACATAGGGACCATATCTGCCTGAAAGAACATAAATATTTTTATCAGTTGCAGGATCTTTTCCCAAGCTATCTTGGCCATGAAGTTTTTGATCAACAATCCTGTCAACCGTTTCCATGTTCATATCAGCCGGAGCTTCAGCATCAGGAATTGAAGCATTTACTTTTTCATCACCTTTAAGTGTTGTTAAATATGCGCCGTATTTTCCAACGTGAAATTTCACTAATGGTAAATTATCAAAAACAATAGATCTTGCTTCATCAGGATCAATATTTTTTTCCTGCTTTTCGACCATTGATTTTAGACCCTTAGGCCCATGATAAAGCTGCTTTAAAAATTTAATCGAATCTAAATCGCCATCAGCAATATTGTCTAAAGATTGCTCCATTTCAGAAGTAAATCCCAAGTCCACATACTCTGGTAAGTGCTTATTCAATAATTTAGAAACGACGAGCGCTGTAAAAGTCGGGACTAGAGCACTTCCCGCTTTACGAACATAACCACGATCAATAATTGTCCCAATAACAGAAGCGTAAGTAGATGGACGGCCAATACCTTCTTTTTCCATCTTCTGAACAAGACTTGCTTCCGTGTACCGAGCAGGCGGCTTTGTCTCGTGATCAGTCACTTCTAAGCGATTTGCTTTTGTTTTATCACCTTTTTTTAAAGGCGGAAGCTTCACTTCTTTTTCAGCTAATTCTGCATCAGGATCATCTTGTCCTTCAACGTAAGCTCGTAAGAATCCCGGAAACTCAATTGTCATTCCAGATGCAGAAAAAATCGCATCACCTGATTTAATTTTCGCAGAAACTTGCAACTGACGAGAGTCCACCATTTGTGAAGCGACGGTTCTCATCCAGATCATTTCATAAAGCTTCATTTGAGTTCCGCTCAAACCTGCTTCGCCAGGATGTACAAACGAAGCGCCCGCTGGACGAATCGCTTCATGGGCTTCCTGCGCACCTTTAGCTTTTTTAGCATCAAATAATCTCGGTTGAGCTGGAAGATAATCTTTTCCGTACTCTTGCGCGATCCATTTTCTAGCAGCTGCAATCGCTTCTTGAGATAAGAAAGTAGAATCAGTACGCATGTAGGTAATAAAACCTTGTTCGTACAATTTCTGAGCGACCTGCATCGTTTCTCTGGCGCCCATTCCCAGTTTTCGATTGGCTTCCTGCTGAAGTGAGGAAGTAATAAATGGTGCTGCAGGTTTTCTTGAAACTGGTTTTTCATCAACTTCATCAACAATAAAAGGCAAAGACTTAACTTGAGCTAAAATCTCCTGGGCTTTTCCGTGATCAAGTAAAGTTACATTCTGGCCAGCAAGTAGTTTCCCGGTGTCTGAATCGAAATCTTTCCCAGATGCAATCCGGTTGTTTTTTACCGATTGAAGTTTCGCTTCGAAACCTACTCCATCTTTTTCGAGTTCTGCTGAAATCCCTGAATAAATTGATTTTTTAAATTTTAAACGTTCAAGCTCGCGTTCTGCTGTTAATCGGACTGCAACGGATTGAACACGTCCTGCAGATAAGCCATAAGCAATTTTTTTCCACAACAACGGAGAGATCGTATAACCTACCAGACGATCCAAAATTCTTCGGGCCTCTTGTGCCCTGACAAGGTTGAAATCGATCTGTCTCGTGTCTTTTAAAGCCTTATGGATAGCTTCCTTTGTAATCTCGTTAAAGACCATTCGCTTCATTGGAACTTTAGGCTTTAAAACTTCAACTAAATGCCAGCTGATGCTTTCCCCTTCGCGGTCTTCGTCCGTCGCGAGATAAATTTCGTTAGCGCCCAGTAGTTTGTCTTTTAAATTTTTGACGACTTTAATTTTATCTTTTGGAATGCAATAAAGTGGCTCGAAGTTATCATCAACGTTGACGCCCAACTGGGCCCATTTTTCCTTTTTAACTTTTTCAGGAATATCTTTCGAAGATTGAGGCAAATCTCGGATATGGCCCATGCAAGACTCAACAACGTAGTCTTTACCTAAAAATTTGCGTATAGTTTTAGCTTTCGTCGGCGACTCCACCACGACGAGCTTGTAACCTGATTTTCCTGACTCACCTGCTGCCACTTCAACCTCAATCAAAAATCTCGGATGACGAATCCAATACTAATATATAGACAAAATGAGTTCTCGAAGGCCACTTAGGCAAGTCCCTTTTTTGACTTTGCGCGCCGTTCGACCATGAACTAGACTTTAACAAGATGAAAAAACTCGAAGAATTAAATTTTTGCCCAACTTTTGTACTCACTGATATCGACGATACATTAACCGATCACGGACAACTCGGTGCTGAAGCTTATCAAGCACTTTGGAATTTAAAAGCAAAAGGTTTTAAAATTATTCCCGTCACCGGCCGCCCCGCAGGCTGGTGTGAAATGATCGCACGCTTCTGGCCCGTCGATGGAATCATCGGTGAAAATGGTGGGTTTTATTTCCGCTACTACAATAAAAAAATGAAAAGAGTTTTCTTCGCAAAAGAAAACGAGATGATAAGGAATCGAAAGAAGCTCGATAAGGTTCAAAAAGAAATTCTCAAAAAAGTTAAAGGCTGTGCTTTGGCAAGTGATCAGTTCTCACGTCTCATGGATCTCGCGATCGACTTTTGCGAAGACGTAAAACCTTTGCCGGCAAAAAAAATCCAACAGATCGTCGACATTTTTGAAAAGAATGGTGCTCAAGCCAAGGTGAGTTCGATCCATGTGAATGGCTGGTTCGGAACCTATAGCAAAGTGACCATGATCAAAAAGTTTTTGAAAACTGAATTTAAATTATCAGAGGCCGATATAAAAAATAACTGCGTGTTTAGCGGCGATTCGCCTAATGACGAACCGATGTTTGAATACTTCCCTTATTCGGTCGGCGTTGCAAATATCAAAAATTTTATTAAGGATCTCGATTCACCACCGAAGTTTGTAACTCCAAGCAATGGTGGAAAAGGCTTCGTCGAACTCGCGAATCATCTTATCGATCTTAAAAAATAATAAGGCTTATTTTTCAGGCTTCTAAAATGCAAAAGAGGAAATCGGCATCCCGACTCCCTCTTAAATTCGAACCTCAACTCCGGATTAACGGATGGAGGTCCGAATGAAGAACTTTTATTATCCAACAAGATGTAGAAGATTTCGGCGTTTATTGAGTTTTTTTAAAGTCCTGTTTGGATTAGTTTTGCTAATTCTCGAGATTTTAAAAAAGCTTAAGGATTTCTAGGTTCATAAGTCCTTGTGGTGTCTTCGACGTATCAAGCCCTAGGACGGGTTTTTAACCCTCCGGAGTTCGAAGTTCATGGATTAAGTTGGTGTCGTGGGTGCCGCTTTAAACTTTTGAAGTTTACGAACATAACCCTTCGCCCACGCTATCGAAAGGTTCAGGAGTTCTGAATTTTGAGGCTACAAAAGAAGTGGTTAATGACCAACTTTGAAGTCTTTTTTTTAAGCGAATAAGTCATTGCGACGATTTTATTCCCTCGGCGATCCGCTTTTTCATCTTCACTAATAAGGACGGCTCCAATTTTTTCCAACGCTCTTCGCGAACGATGATTTTCACTTCCGACGTCAAAAAGCACGGTATCGACAAAAGTAAAAGCGTGATTAAGCATGAGGTGTTTCAACTCCCTATTGAATTCGCCGCCCCAGTAATTTCTTTTCAGAAAAGTAAACCCAACTGTGATTTCTTTTTTATCTTGAGAATAGTCATAGAATCGTGAGCTACCAATGACTTCGCAAGTGTCGATATCCTCGATAACCAAGCAACCTTTGCTCGCAATTCCTGAATCAAAGTATCGTTGAAAAGTATCCCTCTGGTATCTCAACGGGTCTGGATGTTGCTCCCAGATTAATGGGTCATTAGCCGCAGCATGAAGCAATTCAAAATCTTCAATCGCTAGGGGTCTTGTCTTAAGCAATTTGCCAAATAAATGCGGCTGCAACTCCATTTGAAAAAAATAACAACTGGAGGTTCAATTGTCTAGCGGGAATTAGTTGTGGCGGTTGGCCTCTTCTAGCTTTTTTGATTTTGATCGGGTTAATTTCGGACGCCAAAACCATAAGGAACATTCAAAGGGCTTAACCCCTTACCTTCTGATTTTTCAAATTTGAAACATGGATTTGGCTGAGGGCAATCTTCTTTCCTTAGTTTGTCTTTGAATTGCCCAAACGTAATTAATAGAAATGGCGCCTTGTACTTCCAGGTGCCTTTAACTTTATTTTTAGAAGTCGTATTCCTACTGCCATCAGAATTAAAATAGTCCGATATGACAATCACATTTTCATTTGCCTGTAGTTCAAATGCAACGGTATCATTTACTATCGGAGCCCCGGCGTAAACTCCTAGCGGCACAGAATTATGTGCAAGAGCGATACTGCTTAGCAAAAGAAAAAATAACTGCTTCATGACATGATCTTACGAAACAACCATGTGTTGGTCATCAATCTAATCCTTAATTACCTCGCACTGGTTCTCACACATAAACCTTGCTGACCAAATCCACGATAACTAGCTATGAATCAAAAAACGTTTAGTTCCGCTAAAAAAGTGGAGATCGCAATTTCCAACCCTTAGCTGAAGTAAAGATCGACGAATCCCTGTATTTATTTCTTAGCCCAACATCCCCAATGGCTCGGGGCGTTTTGGTGCCTTTGTTAAAAAATCTTTCGTTGTCATTGGGCAAAAATACTCTCAAAGTTGCTCCAATTCGAAAATGATTGGTCTTTGTTTTGCTAAATCAACACATGAGCCTAAAGAATCCTAAAAATTAAAAAAGCAGGATATATGAAAATTCAAAAAAATACGTTCATCTACGCGATTTTGACTTTGGCTTTATTGGCATTTGCACTGGCTTTTTTGCCTTTCGCACCCACAATAATTGTCGCGATGATCTTTGCTCTGGGTATTTCTTATTGGCTTGATAATCTTTATATCAAGTTTCCGAGAACAAAAAGAAGGTTAGTCATGCTTTCTATATTCTTGGGAATTTTCATTCTTATCGGAACAACTTTTAGCGCCAGCAACCGAATCTATAACTTAACGATGGGCGATGACAGAGATGAAACTTTCAATTCTCTAAAAGAAGCTAAAACAAAACTCTTAACGACGGTCGAATCACAACGACAAAACTTAGCAGGCTTTGGAATTAAAGTTCCACCTATCAGGGAAGAAGCTCTTGTTCGCGACTGGACAAAATTCGCGCAATCAAATGTGGGTACTACAATAACTCGAATGGGTGGTTACCTGACAACGCTGACAGATGTTGTTGTGAATATCCTGGTGTTCTCGGTTTTTGTGACAGTGATGGTTAAACGTCGCCATAGTATTCTGGAAGGTCTTTCGGATACGAGTTTGTGGGGAGATCTTCGGCTTCGCTCAATTTTTATTAAAGCTCAGGAAGCTAGCTATGGATCAGTATTTACAATCTTCACTGTGGGTTTAGTTCAAACCATTATTATGACTGTTGGTGCGGGCTTCGCAGGCTTTGAAGAACTCTCGATTATATTTATCGCGACTTTCTTTGCTTCATTTTTCCCGGTGCTAGGAACTGCACCGATTGGTGTAGCATTAGCCGCGATCGCATTTTTCCAAGGCGATACAACTCCTGGTGTGATCATGCTTTGCATAGCTGCGTTTGTGGGTGTTGTTGATAACTGGCTTAAGCCTTACTTGGTGGCTCACTCGGGTCCGCAAATGAATGGCTTGATTACTTTAGTGGGAATTGTGGGCGCGGTTATGATTTTTGGATTGCCCGGGTTATTCGTAGGTCCGTTTTTGATGATCTTTATTCCAAGTTTGAAGTCGGAAGCAGCTGATTTACTTCGAAGCCTGACGAGAGCTCACAAAGCTAAGGTTCCGGCACTTGTAACTGACGTTAACGATCCTCATGAAGCTCCTCATTTCAATTAGTCTCTGAATTACACGTTAGACGAAAAAACAAAAGGCTTTGATTTATATAGTTTATAAATCAAAGCCTTTTTAAAAATCCAAATCAAAAATTTAAATTTTAAGTCTTATTTGCCTGAGCGCTTGTTTTTAACTTTGTTCATTCTCTTTTTCTTGCTCAAACGTTTTTTCTTAGCGCGAACACTTTTGTTACGTACTGCTTTTGGCATATTAATTCTCCTTGGTTCTATTTCTTATTAGTTTGGTTATTAGTTAATAAAGCTGCAAATGGGTTATTGAACGGAGATCCCGCTGGCCTTCCGCCATCACGCGGTCTGCCGCCCTGATTTTGTCCACCTTGAGGGCCCCGGTTATCTCTGCCACCACGATTATCCGACTGACCTTGGTTGCGGTCTTGAGGCCCACGTGCTGCTCTGTCATCGCGTCTTGGTCCGTTGTTATCACGAGGCCCATCTTGTCGAGGTCCACGGTTGTCGCTCTGTCGCGGGCCGCCCTGCTGAGCAGGTCTAGGCTGTTGCTGGAAGTTATCTCTACGGGGCCGAGCTTCCATCTTAGGTGCATCATCTAGCTTCATAGATAAAGAAATCTGGTTTTTAACCTGATCTACTTTTAAAACTTTTATCATGACTTGCTGACCTGGATTTACAACTTTACGTGGATCATCAACAAACTTATGAGAAATTTCAGAAATATGAACAAGGCCATCTTGGTGAACACCGATATCAACAAAGGCACCAAAATTTGTGACGTTCGTCACGATGCCAGGACAAACCATTCCCTCAACCAAGTCTTTTACTTCAAAAATGTCTTCTCTGAATTTAAAAACCTTAAATGGATCACGAGGATCACGGCCCGGCTTTTCCAGTTCTTTAACGATATCATCGAAAGTAAACCCACCAACTAAAGCAGCCCACTTTGTTCTCTGGCTTAAAAGTTTTTTCGCACCTTCACCGATAAGATCAGAAAGTGTCACCCCAAGATCTTGAGCCATATCTTTAACAGCTTGGTATCTTTCCGGGTGAATTCCTGTCGCATCTAAAACTAACTTTCCATTCGGAATTCTTAAAAATCCAGCAGCTTGTTCAAAAACTTTAGCTGAAAATTTGGGAATTTTTAAAAGTTCTTCCCTTTGTTGGAAAAGTCCCTTTTCTTCTCGATGCTTAACTACATTTTGTGCAGTCGCGGGACCAATTCCGGAAACGTGGCTTAATAAGGCAGCAGATGCCGTATTTACGTCAACACCAACATTATTCACAGCCGATTCCACAACCGCATCAAGGGACTTCTTCAAGTGAACCTGATTCACGTCATGTTGATACTGACCAACACCGATTGATTTTGGATCAACCTTTACAAGCTCAGCTAATGGATCTTGTAAACGACGGGCAATCGAGATTGCACCCTTTACAGTTAAATCCAAATCAGGAAATTCTTCACGAGCAATGTCACTTGCTGAATAAACGCTGGCGCCAGAT
This sequence comes from Pseudobdellovibrionaceae bacterium, assembly GCA_043730825.1. Lineage (GTDB taxonomy): Bacteria > Bdellovibrionota > Bdellovibrionia > Bdellovibrionales > Bdellovibrionaceae. Next base: position 13,138 of record JAYTJV010000067.1, on the reverse strand, counting down.
TCATTCACCATAATGATTGGTGTATCAACATTTAATTCTTTTAAGATTTTTCTTAAGAAAATTTCAACCTGACGACCATGAGTTCCGTTGCCAACTGCAATAGCTTCAATTTTGATTTGTTTTGTAACTTCACCAAACAATGCTTTAGCTTTTACTTCTGCGCCGCTACCTTCAGTGTGCATAACAGTATGAGAAATAAAACGACCCGCTTTATCGATTAAAGCAATCTTGCTTCCAGTTCTAATACCTGGGTCAACTCCGAGTACACATTTCGCACCGTATGGAGAAGCGAGTAATACTTTTTTAACATTCTCGGCGAATACTAGTATCGATTCGAAATCAGATTTTTCTTTAAGAGCTCTGTGGACTTCGTTCACAACTGATGGAACGACATATACTGACAAGGCTGTTTTAGCCACTGTCGATAAGTAAACGCCAATCGGATTATCAGGATTAGTCGTTGTATAACGTACGAAGCTGCGAAGTAGGCTTTCATCTTCAGCTTGAATTTCAACACTCAGTTCTTCTTCTTGCCAGCCGCGCTTCATAGCCATGTAACGATGAGAATTTTTAGTTTCAAGTAAGGAACGAACAGGTTCTTGAAATTCTTTATACATTTCGAATTTAGAACTAGGCTTGTAACCTTTTGCTGCTTTCGAAATAACCACACCTTTATCCATGTAGTTTTTCAAAACCATCGTTCGAAGTTCTGGTTCGTTGGCTGTTTTTTCAACCAAAATATCCTGTGCGCCCTTTAAAGCTTCGTCGTATAGCTGGATCGCCTTAGCTGCATTTAAATATTGTTTTGCTTTAACTTCCATTGGTGTGTCGTCTTGGATTGTTCCATGACCGACTTCCCAAATCCAATTCGCCAAAGGCTCAAGTCCCGCTTCACGCGCGATTGTCGCTTTCGTTTTCTTTTTCTTTTTAAATGGTCTGTAAATTTCTTCGAGCTCGCCTAAGTCCCATGCAAGATCAATACGTTTTTTAATTTCTTCGGTCAGATTATTTTGTTCGCCAATTTCTTTAACCAAAAATACTTTTCGCTTCACTATCTCGTTATAGACTTCGTGAAATTCAATAACTTGACGAATTTGAACTTCATCTAAGTTTCCAGTCTTTTCTTTTCGGTAACGAGCAATGAAAGGAACCGTGCCACCTTCTGCAGCCAACTCAATAACAGTTTGAGCTGATTTTGCAGAAACGCCAGGCACCATTTTGGACAGATAGTTCTGTAATGGGGCTTCCATAAATCCTCTAACTTTTCTTTGTATTTATTTTGTTAGGCCAATGAGGTAAGGATCTCATTTGTGTCTGAACATGATCAAACCGTGGGTCGGATCATATGGTGAGACCCCAACAGTTACGCGGTCACCAACCACAACACGAATATTGAATCGGCGCATTTTTCCACAAAGCTTAGCTGCAATTTCTACTTGGTTATCTAGCATGATCTTATAAAGACCCCCAGCCAATGCATCTATCACTTTACCATCTACTTGTGCTAAATCGTCTTTTGCCATGCGCCCCTTACTTTAAAGCTTTATCTGGATCATTTAATCAAGATTACCCGGATAAAATCCAATGAATAACCGTTGAAGTCCAGTCAAAAAAAGTTAAAAAAACTATCCCTTATAATTACTGATCAACATTCGCTTTCCATCTTTGAAAAGAACTTCGAGTCGATCATTTTCATTGGACACAATCCATCCCCACCCTAAAACTTTATGCTGAATTGATGTTGCCGCTATGAATGTTGCCTTCATATCATAATTTGAAGATTGAGCATCTCTAAATTTATTGTACATCTCGACCCATTTTGCCTGCTCTTCGGTCATGTTTTTATCGACTTTAATTTTCTCAGCGGTTTCAGCGGCTTGGATCGCCTTCTCTGCTTTCGTCTTTGGTGCCGATTTTGGCACTGCGGCTTCTGCCTTCTTTGTCTCGAGAAGCGCTGGTTCTACCGCAGCTTTCTTTGGGACAGCGACGACTGCTGGTTTTTTACTGACAGGAGCAGGTTTTCCGGAAGGTTTTGCTGGAGGTTTAGCTTTTGCCGCTTTCGTCGGAGCGGGTGACTTTGTTAACGCGGCTGCTTTGGCAGGCTTTTTCGCAGCTGCCTTCGGCTTCGCTTTCGTACCGGCTTTGCTAGAAGCTTGAGCTTTTTTCGCCATAAATGAAAACCTCCCTCGAATTTTCTTTGGATTTATACTAAGAAGAATATAAGAAACAAAAACCAAATTTATTTTGACGCGAGAGCTAAGCATGCAATTGAGTTCACTTCTTCCATTAAAAAAGTACGGATTGACCCATATTCAAGGTTCTTTAGAGCTCAATGTGCTCACCGTGCTTCCGCCGGCAGAATGTGATCAACAATCTCTTGTTTTTGTGTCCAAACAAGAATTTGCGGAAACTGCACTTTCTCGGGGCGCAAAAGCTATTATTAAAACAAAATCCCTCGATTTTAGGTTTCCGCCCGAAATCACAGTCTTCGAAGTCCCATCGGTTTCGGCAGGTCTTGCCATGGTTCTTCCACTTTTTGATCGTAAAAGTGAACGTTTCGAAAACTGTAATAATAATTTTGTGCATCCAACAGCAAAAGTTGGCGCGAATGTGACATTAGGTTTTGGCTGCTATATTGGCGCAAGAACCGTTATTGGATCAGGGACTCAGATCGGCACCCAAGTCACCATCGAAAATGACTGTACCATCGGCGACAACTGCACGATTCATCCTCAGGTCTTTATCGGAGCACAAACTCAAATGGGCAAAGCTTGCGAGATTCATCCGCATACAACTTTAGGTTCCGATGGATTTGGTTATGTGACAGATCCACAAACAAAACTCGCTCACAAAATTCCTCAGATTGGAAAAGTTGTTTTAGAAGATAACGTTGAAATCGGCGCGAATTGCACAATTGACCGCGCAACTTTAACTGAAACCAGAATCAGAGCAGGCGCTAAACTAGATAATCTTATTCACATCGCCCACAACTGTGACGTCGGAGAAAATTCACTTATCACGGCAGGCTTCATGACTGCTGGATCAACTAAATTCGGGAAACAGTTTACAACGGGTGGTCAGTGCGCAAGTGCTGGTCATATTGTGATTGCTGACGATGTTACTTTAGCTGGACGTTCTGGAGTTATCTCTGACATAGCTGAGCCTGGAATTTATGGTGGCTTCCCTGCAATTAAAATTCAAAAGTATCTAAAAAACCAAAAGGCCCTAACGGACCTCGCAGAAATCTGGAAATTTTGGAGAAAAGAAACGAAAGAAAAGGCTTAAATCTTAAAGTTAATTTGTCTCAACTAATTCAGATTTCATTTCACCAATAAACTTGTGATTTAAAGTTTGAACTAAACTTTCAAGGCGAGAAGATTCATCAACAACAAGATTTGAAATTTCCGATATCTCTTGAGTTCCCGCCATCGTCTGCTGAGAAACCGAGTCTAACTGGCTCATGGAATAACCAATTTGTTTAATTCCTTCTGCTTGCGAAGTGATCGCCGTCACAATAAGCTGATTTTGGCTTGCTATTTCCTTTATCGAATTTAAAATTTCATCCAGAGCTTGTTTTGAATTTTCGACTAGTACGCTGTTAGCTTCAATCTGACTCAAACTTTCTTTAATCATCAAGCTAATATCTTTAGCGGCAGCAGAACTTTTCTCTGATAAAGTTCTGATAGATCCTGCTATAACCGTAAAACCTTTGCCTTGCTCACCAGCTTTTGTAGCTTCTGTCGTTGCATTAAGCGCAAGCAAACTCATTTCAAAAGCAATCTCATCTATTGAATTTATGACTTCTTCCATTTTCTGAGAAGTAATTCCTAATTTAAGTTCTTCATTACCTAAATTTAGTATTTCTTTTTGTCCAAGTTCAATTTTTTCCGTAAATGCTTTTGCTGTATGCAATGCGCTTTCTGAATTGGCAGCGGCTAAAACAGATAAATTTTCAATTGAGGTGGCCGCCTCTTGCCAACTTACTGCGCCCATAGTTGTCGTTGATGAAAACAAATTATTGGCAGTTGAAAGTCTCTCGCTGACTGCAGAAATATTTTCGTTTGCAAGCGCGACCTGATTCAAAAATTTTCCAAGTGATGTTTTTAAGTTCTTCAATGACCAGAGGGAAAATAGAAACCCAATCATTATGCATAAGAATGAAATAGAGCCAATCATAAACAAAGTATTTGAACCCCTGTTTGTGCTCGTACTTTTTGCAGAACTACTTTCCATCTTTTCAGTAATTAGATTTAATCTTTGATTGATATTACGAGACACGCTATCCGCCTTGGAAATTAATACCTCGGCTTCAGCTGCAGCTGCTTTTTCAGTCGCCTTGGCAATTTTCTCGTCAGTAATTTTTGCTTTTCCGGCATTTTTATAAACATCATTAAGTTGTTTTGTTATCGAGGAATGTTCAGCAATAAGAGGTTTAACTTCCGAAACTTGCTTGCCGGCATCATCTGCAGTATCTGTTGTAAATTGATTGGAAACTTCCAAAGAATTATAGAGTGCATTGGAATGCCAAAATGTAAATCCACCTAATAGCGCAATGATGCCTACTAATAGAATTGTCAGCATTCTGAGCTGAAACATGATGGGCGCTTTTTTCATACGATTTTACCTCTTCGATGATCTTGACCAATCTGTTGGTCTAGATCATCGAAGAAGTGAGAATTTACGATTATTGGCACCCGCGGCAGGATTTTAGTCTAGTTGCTTATCTGATTTCGTAACGTAAAAAGCGGCATTCGATACTACCGTTGTATACAAAGTGCTTTCGGCTCGCCTTAAGCTTTAGATCGCCAATCAAGTCCTTGTTTCCAGATAGAATCCAAGCATCCCAACCTTTAAAGTGCGTCTTCAAGGTATGACTAAAGTCGCGGTAAACGTCGCGAAGATTATCTTCATCACCAATTCGAACTCCATACGGAGGATTCGTAATAATCATTCCCTTTTCAACCGGCGCTTCAATTGTTGTGACATTGCCCCGTTTGAATTGAATAAATTCATTAACTCCAGCCCGTTTTGCATTTTCGATCGCTTTATCTAAAACGCGGCGATCACTATCGTAGCCGTAGAAATGTAAATCAGTTGTTTCGACTTCGGCAGAAATCGCCTCATCAACAATTGCATCCCAAGCTTCACGGTTGAAGTTTTTAAGTCGCATGAAACCAAAGCGTTTACGCAATGAACCCGGAGCAATATTTAAGGCCATCAACATGGCTTCAATTAAAATTGTCCCAGAACCACACATTGGATCAACAAGTGGAGTTTTCATATCCCAACCCGAAAGTTGTAATAAGCCTGCCGCTAAATTTTCTTTTAATGGAGCTTCTCCCGCTTCTAAACGGTAACCACGCATGAAAAGTGAATCGCCACTTGTATCGATAGCGACAGAGAAATTATTTTTATAAACTTTTACGTAAACTGTTAAATCAGGTCGGTCATTTTCGACATTTGGACGTTCGCCTGTTTTTTCACGGAATTGATCCACGATTGCGTCTTTAACTTTCATCGCGATAAAACGCTGATCTTTAATCATTGAATCTTTAGTTGAAGCATCGACTTTTAAAGTTTGATGAACATCAATGTACTTTGTGAAATCATGTTTTCGAATATTATTGTAAAGCTCTTCAGGTTGATAAGCCGGAAAATTTAAAACCGGCATTAAAATTCGACTAGCAAATCGAGAGTAAAGATTTACTTTGTAACAACCTTCCCAATTGGATTCAAAAAAAACTCCATTTTGAGAGCGATCGTAAGGATGCATTCCAAGTGATTTTAATTCTGCTTCTAGAGGCTCAACTAAACCTTTTGGACAACTTGCAAAAAACTGAGGCATAACCCATTCCCTTCGGGCGAAACCTCTGAACGACTAATCAGGTTTCGCGATATTGAGGACCACCGCCTCCCTCGGGCGCAGTCCAGTCGATGTTTTCGAATGGGCACTTTATATCACAAGTTTGACAGTGAATACAGTTGGTGTAATTTATTTGTAGGTCTTTCTTGCCCGCCTCGATAGTTGATGGAACCATTTCATAAACTTGAGCCGGGCAAAACAAATTACAAGGGCTCTTATATTGGGGTTCACACACTGTTCGACAAATGTCAGGGTTTTGAAGAAGCAAATGGTTCGGTGAATTTTCGTCATGTATAGTTCCAGTCAGATATACACTCGATAATTTATCGAAGAAAAGAACTCCGTCAGGCTTTGGTAACTGATTTTCTGGTGCTTTTAAACCATCATGTCCCCATACTTCATGTAATTTTTTCGTAGTCTTAGCATCTATGTGAGACTTCATTCCATCTTTGAAACCTCGGCCGCCTGTGATTTCTTGAAAAGCAATCAAAGGTAACGACTTTAAAAGACCCATGCTCAAAGTTTGATGGAAGTTCCGAACTCGGTAGAGTTCTTTCTTAATATACGAATCATGAATTTTTTGTTCATATTTCTGCATTGCAGTTTCATCGGTTTTTGAAGTTTTGAGACCTTCGAAGGCAGTTTCAGCAGCGCTTATCCCTGACTTCATTGCCAAGTGAATTCCCTTCAATTTCTGAACATCGACCATTGAAGCCGTATCCCCGCAAACCATCCAGCTATCACCAAAAAGTTTAGGCATCGAATACCAACCACCTGCCGGCAAAGTTTTTCCGCCATAAGCGATAACTTTCCCACCTTTAATCATATCAGCGATGAAAGGATGAGTTTTTAATCTTTGTAATTCACGGTGTGGATCAAGCAACGGATCTTTGGTATCCAAATATGCCACAAGGCCTAAAATAATTTTGTCACCAGGTAGCGTGTAAATGAAAGTTCCACCGATACTTTTCTTAAGCGGGAATCCCAAAGTGTGAATGACTTGGCCAGGTTTGACAGTCCCCGCAGGCATTTGAATAACTTCTTTTACACCCTCTTCGTAAGTTTCTGGGTGTTTGCCTTCGCGTAGATTAAGTTTTGCCTGAACTTGCTTAAATAAAGATCCGCGTGTGCCCTCTGCAAAGATCGTCATTTTTGATTTTAAAATTAATCCTGGTTCAAAATTAGGTTTTGGATTTCCATTTTTATCTCGACCCTTGTCACCAGTTCTGACTCCGGCGATTCGGTTTCCTTCATAAAGTGCTTCAACTGCCGCAAAGCCTGGAAAAATATTTACTCCGTTCGCTTCACATTGAGAAGCCAACCAGCGATTCACTTTACTAATTGAAACAATATAGTTTCCCTTATTGTGAAATGGTGGCGGAGTAATAGGAAGTTTGTAACTTGATTTATCCCCTAAGTAATAAACAGCATCTTCGGTAACTGGAGCATCAAGTGGACAGCCTTTTTCAATAAAATCAGGAACTAATTCAGCTAAAGCTTTAGGATTTAATACCGCACCGGACAAAGAGTGGGCGCCAACTTCAGCACCTTTTTCCAGGACGACGATCATCGGATCTTGAATTGCTGTGCCTTGAATAGTTCCGGCTGCAACTTGCTCGTTATGTTTTCTAATTTGATTCGTTAGATGAAGCGCGCACGATAATCCCGCAGAACCACCGCCGACGATTAAAACATCTACATCCATTGTTTCACGGGTAACGCCTTCAGGAAGTGAATCGTTCAGCATAAATTTTGTCCTTTAATTAGATCTAGTCGTGATCTTGAGATTCTTTATCAGTTTCATTCTTATCGATAACTGGCGAAATTTTTCTTTGAGGTTTTGGGAGCTGGGCTTGAACGCGAAGTTCCCCCTCTTCAGATCCACCTTTATAATTTCGAGATTTTGCTCTTTCCATTAACTCGCGATTTTGCACTACTTGAGCAGGATTTCTGTCAGCCTCAGACTCTTCGTTTTCAGCAAAAGCTGTCGAGAAAGTTATAGAAACAAAAGCCGATAAAATGATCAAAATTAATTTTATTTTCATAAGCTTATCTCAAACCAATTGAAAACAAATGTCACTGTTTGAAATAGCGAATATAACTACGTCGTTTTAAAAGGACCGCGGCGATGGCCCTTCATAGGTATCTGCGATCGGACGGACTGAATGCGACTTTTCTGCATCTCAACAATCTGTAATTCTGGTGAATTTTTTAGTTCCGCTACGATGGTTCCCCAGGGGTCAATGACCACGCTATGCCCGTAGGTTTCCCTCTGTCCACGTGGACTTTTGTGAATTCCGGCCTGTGCGCTTGCGATCACATAACATTGACTCTCAATTGCACGAGCCCTCATGAGAATTTCCCAATGAGCTTGCCCCGTTTTAACCAAGAATGACGAGGGAATTAAAATAGCATCTACGTGCTGGTTAGCATAAAAATGATAGAGATCAGAAAATCTCAAATCATAACAAATCGACTGACCCAAATTCCAATCTTCTAATTGAAGAATTTGTGGACCTTCACCATGTTTAAATACGTCTGACTCTCGAATGGGTTTTTGGTTTTCGAGCTGGATATCAAAAAGGTGGATCTTTCGATAACTAATTTTCGCAACACCTGAATTATTAATCCAAATGCTACCATTGTAGAGAACTCCATTTTCTTTCACAGGAACAGAGCCTAAATGAATTCCAGTTTTATTTTTCGCAGCCCACAATCCCAGTTCTTTAAAAGCCGAGTCGCTTAATTCAAGGCCTTGAATTTTTTGGCCTTCCTGCAGACGTAAATAAAGACAATTTTCTGGAAAGAAAATGGCACTTACTTCATTTGGCGAAAGTTTATTTAAAAGTGAAAATATCATTTGAAGATTTTCAGAAACATCATCAACTGACGTCATTTGAGTCAGCGCAATTTTTAAAGTATCCATATTAAAATATCCGCAAAAGATTACATCTCAATGAGGTTTGAAACTCTTGATTCCTTAACTTCGCGACATTTCCAGTCAGCGGCTTCTAAATTGACGCGAACCTTACGAAGAATTTCAGTACAAGATGATTCATTTGTTGCGAGACCAATATTTTGATCACGACCTAATTTGGTGTAGATTGCAGTGCATTTGCCAGTAGGGTCTTTTTCAACTCTGAGTGTACGGACTTCTTTTTTATTGCGACAAATAACTGAAAGCTCTAGATCTTGAGCTGCTTCAGTCGGTGTTTGTGCCTGGGCTTGAAAGCCCGTCATCACAAACAATAAAAGAAAAATCCATTTCACTTCAAAATTCGGCATTCTATACATCCTGCCATCAGTTTTCAGCTACACCTAGTGGTCGATGCAAGCTAATACGCCCAAATTAATTATTTGAACGTTCATTATTATGACTCATCGAGTTTAATCTTAGACTGCGCTGACGACATGTTCCAGTAAGAACCGCGTCAGGCGTGGAGAATCGCGTATTTTGCGACTTAAGAATTAGGCAGATTTTGCTTTACTAGACTTTTTGCCAGCAGCTTTTTTCTCTGGAGCTTTTTCGATCAACTTTACGTTTGAGTAGTGAATGAATCCTTCTTTTTTAAGAAGACCATCTTTTTTATCAAAGTGAGTTTGAATTTTAACGCCCTGAACTTTCACGAGTAATTTAGTTGGGTTAATTTCAAGGACAGATCCTTTTTTACCCTTATCGTTGCCAGTTATAACTTGTACGGTAGCGCCTTTTTTAATTTTTAATTTCATCATTGGAAACCTCTATTGTTTCTTTGCTGGTTTCGAAGAAATCTTGCGAATTATTCGATTTTTAACAGCAAGCGCTTTAGTCGAAAGCTTTGAATTGTCTTGATTGAGGATAAACGTGTCAAATCCACCCATGTGTTCCATGTCTTTAATGGCCTTAGTTGCAACTTGTAGACGAATGAATTGGTCTAAAAATTTGCTAAATATGCGTTTAGACTGAACATTTGGGTTAGACTTAGCCTTGGTCTTGCGATTTGAGTGACTTACCAAGTGCTTAACCATAGGTCTTTTTCCAGAAATTTCACAACGGCTCATATATATTCTCCCGAAGAACGAGATTTATAGCCAAAAAAGACACTTGATGGCAAACCCTTTTTTTAGTACACAGTTGATTCGCTTAAAATGGGGTAATTAAAATATGAAGAAATCAAGCAAATCGAAATACAGACAAGAGTTCTCTGGTGATCATAAATTTGATTACAAGGATCCAATGTCTTTAATGCGCTTTATTGGCGATGGCGGCAAAATCGTTCCTGCCCGCATCTCTAAGCTCAGTATTGCTCAACAGAAAAAAGTAGCTGCAGCTGTTAAAAAAGCTCGCTCACTCGGTTTATTACCTTCTGGAATGGAACATTTTAATAATGTTTACCGTCTAGAAGCGATCAGCCCAGTTCCTTTCGAAGCATAAGTCGTTTAACTTAAGTTTAACGACTTATTAAGCCCTGACACCTCAGGGCTTTTTTAGTTTGTGCCGACAGCATTTTTTAAACTAATTATTGGGATTTGCTGGTCCGGTACTCTTGCGGTTCTTCAACCAGCTCCAGAGAGTAACTGCCATTAAGAGCAGATAACTGTAAGTCGAAATTTGATGCCAGAGTTGCACTGGAATGGGTCCAACGCTGACTTCGCTCAGTGGAGTGTGTGAATATTTTATTCTGAGAGAAAAAATAGGAAGCGCAAACAGCAACCAGAACTGAAGTACAGCCGACCACCAAACTTTATTTTCCCACCTAAAAAAAAGCCATTCCCGGCTCATCATTGAAATTGGCATCAGCACAAACATAGCTGATGCCCAAAACGAAGCCTGAAGTTTATTAGCATTCATTTGAAAAAGATAAATCACACCAAAAATTAAAAGAATTTGAATTAGGAAATCGTAAAGATATTTTTTCTGTCTCATTTCTCAGAATTAAAACACATTTTCTTACGGGTACAAGGCTAAAACCCAATCAGATTTGTTTAAATGACATAATGCAGTTGGCCTCAAGCCTGCAATTCTCCAAAACACAAACGAACAAGACACAACCGAAACTAATCACGGGAGATTTATGAGTTCTGATTTAGTGAAAAAACTATATACTCAGCTTTGCGCTTTTGGACTTAACTCGAAAGAATGGATTATTTTTCCACTATCAGGGAACGAGTGCCTTATTTCCTACGGTAATGACCCAACCTTTAAACTCAAAGGTTGGGTCGAAAATCATGCCTGGACTGAAATTTGGCTCGAATCAATTTAAAGATAATTTTCACAACGAACCGAAAATAAACTTCGGTTCCAAATATCTAGCTCGCTTAGAAGCTTCGGAGCAGGCCGCGCTTTAACTAAGATATCCTTGGGATCCTTTGGCAACTCGACTTCTTCCCCAGGAAATTTCTCGAAAACCTTTTTTCTTAAATTATGCCAGCTTTCTTCATTCGTACCCGCAATGACCGCTGCCTTTAGATAACAAAATAAGGCTAATTCAGAATCCTGCAAGGGCCCGAAGCGGCCGAAAGCTCCAGGCGCTGGGGGTTTGTCTCCCCAAGCTAACAGCGCCATGTTGGTAACGCCCTCGTTGACGGCTTCATTGATATCTTTGATAGCGAAAATTTCCGGGCGACACTCTGAAGTACCCACCATAACAAACCGAGCCAAAGATCTTAAGCTCTGAAAATAATCATAACAGGCGCCAGGAGTACTTCCTTGATAGCAGTTTTCAAGTGCCTTCGTAATTTTAGCCGGCATTGTCTGTTTTTTAATCTTAAATGGCTGCGTTATCCCGACCAAACTTTCTTTCACCTGATCAATTTGCGTATCACAAATGGTGTGAGGTGGCGAAAACAGCATGATCAGGCCAACGCCGATGATAAGTGCCCCGATAACGAGCACCGGCCGAGGCACAGTTTGAATGAATTGTTCAGGTGTCATAGTTTGACCAGCTTAAAAGGTCTTTTAAAAACCCACAATCAGACTTGCGTAATTTTGTAGTCTTGTGCAATATAGGTCCAGTTTTTAAGGATGAACCCTTAAGCCGCAATATCTTCATAGATATTGCGATAGGTTTTTTAGTGTCGGGGAGTAGCGCAGCTTGGTAGCGCATCTGGTTTGGGACCAGAGGGTCGCAGGTTCGAATCCTGTCTCCCCGACCAATTTAAATCCCATGTAATCCCAAGTCCCACAGAAAACCGAAATGTTCTAAGTATTTAATATTATTCAGAGTAGGTTCTTACTCTTTCACTTGAAACGTATAGAAATGTCCCGAAATTTCGTTGGTTTGCTACTTTTTTGCTACTCGTTTGCTACTTGGAAAATGGCACTCTGTACTGAGATGCCATTAGAAAAGTACCGTGCCTACAGCTCACGATCGATTTTTTTCAAAGACAAATTTTAACTTAAACTACCTTGGAGGAAATCATGGGTGGAGTTATGCGATTTGTTTTTGCGTTGATTTGGATTGCGTTCATTTTGGGGATTGCCGGAGAACTCATCGATATATCTATTTATTCAAAGCAACAAGCTGAGAAAGTTTATGAATCTAAGGGAGTTTCCGCTAGGTGGTGGAATGGCAAGTTAACGAAATAATTTAACTGATAAAATTCAGCTCTAGCCGAGTAGCCTTTAAGTTAAACAATCTATAGCTGAATCTTTAATACAACCAGCCCAGTAATATTTTTTTCTCCACTAGGACCGAGGATATATTCCTCATAGCAGGTTACTCGACATTTAATCTGTTTCATCGAATCAATAGTATCCATAACTATACTTGGTCTGGACAAATGAAATTTGAGAACTATCTCTTTAAAATTTTCAACGAATGAAATCGTACCAGACTTACTTCTTTTGTTAAATTCAATAATATTGCCATCTATTTCGCGAGGCACATCGCTTAACTCAACAGGTGCCGCGAAACAGTCAGAATTTTCGTTGGCTAAAGTTACAGATGAACCAGCAGAATCAGAAAACTCAATTAGTTCTAACTCTCCTCTCTTTAATGGTTTTGTGAGAATATCACCAGCTCTTGTGATTGATCTTGCGGTGTTAAAAGTTAGTTCTCCCACCGTTATTGAACCACTACCAACGTTAATTATCCCAACTGCACCTTCTTCTATTTCGATTTTTACATTCTCACCGTTATGCTTCTTTTCAGCAAATATTTTCCAAAATTCAATGGCGGAACTAATTACTTTAGATCCCAACGGCGCGGATAAGCTGCGTTAATTCATGAAATTTCGATTTTCAGATTTTTCAATTTTTTATATGCAGGATTTTCGTTTTTGAAAATCAGCAGG
>JAYTJV010000066.1:0-12538 GCA_043730825.1 Pseudobdellovibrionaceae bacterium | reverse complement strand
TGATACTCAAATCATCCTGCAAGGGAGTTTTTAATCCAGGAAATATTTCTTTAGAAAAACTCATTCGCTCGCAAGCTAAAAAGTTTGATCTCAAAATTTATGATCTGGCTCTTAATTGGTCACATATTCATTTTGTTTTAAAAATAGAAAGTCGAAAGGATTATAATAAGTTTATAAGATCTCTGACTGCTATTTTGGCGAAACGAATTCGTAAACTAAAGCCTCACTTGGCAGTGATTTTCGAACTTCGCCCATTTACGCGGATTATGTCTTGGGGAAGAGATTTTCGAAGAGGCTTAGATTATCTTATTCTGAATCAAATGGAGGCTTTGGGTTTCATTGTCCGAGAAAAAAGTAAGAAGAAAACGAAGCGGAAGCCGAGACCTCAAGAGAGCAATCTGAAGCGAAAAGGATGAACCGTAAGCTGGCTCGCTGTACAAAATTCTAGCGTGCTATTTTGACTTCTTGTTCTTCTTCTGCGCATTTGCAGCTAACCAGCCTTTGGTGATCTTCTCATCTGGAAAAAGAAAATTCTCTTTCGTGAAGAATCTTTGATAAAAAATCTCATTTCGAATAATCAGTCGAACATAGCTTCGGGTTTCTTCGTACGGGATATCTTCAATGAACTCGACAGGGTCCTGTCGGTAGCGGGTTTTGAGCCAGCCTTTTACGGGGTCAACCCCGGCATTATAAGATGCAGAAGCCAGAATTGAACTCCCCTTAAAATCTTCCAGCCGTTCATTTAATTCGCGAGTGCCGATTTTTAAATTTAATAAAGGATCAAAGAGCTGACTGTCTTTGGTGTAATTAAGCTTTTTCTGACTAGCAATTCGTTTTGCCAGTTTCGGCATCACTTGCATAAGCCCCAGCGCATCCGTTGGACTTCTTGCTTCAGGGTTAAATGCGGACTCTTGCCGAATAAGCGCCATTACAAAATAAGGATCTAATTTTTCATCTACAGAGGCCGCTTTAATTTCTTCTTCATAATGATAAGGGAAAAGGGCCGCCTGATGTTTTTGAGTCAGTTTAAGCCTTGTGGCATCATCCAACTGACTTAAAGCTCGGGTGAGTGAATTCGTTAGTCCTAATTTCCAAAAGTATTGAAAGTACGCAGCCTGCTGGATATCATCGCTCTTAATCGCTTTGTCCCAGATATAAAGTAATAAAACTTCAGCCATTTCTTTTTCATCAAAAGCGCTAAGCCAAGTTAAGAGATTTTTTTCTTTATCGTCCAAAAGTTTTAATTTCTCGGCACTTTTGGGATCTTCTTCAAAAGGTTTCAAAGGAACAAATGGTCTTTTCAAATCCCGATGTGCAAGGACGGTGTAGTAGCTAACCGGATCCTCTTTGATAAGGCGATCTAGAGTCTCTTGATATTTGTCTAACTGATTTAATTTTTTCTGACAGACAGCGATCCAGTAAAGAGCCCGAGACTTCGTGAATCTTTCAAAGGACTTATCATAAAGCTGCTGCCAATAGCTTAAAGAGAGTTCGTACTCATCAAGTTTGTAATTGACCCAGGCTGCAAACGAAAGAACTTTACTGTTTACATCGGTTGAAATTGGAACTTCTTTTAAGGCCCGATCATAAAAGCTAAGCGCTTTCAGCGGCTGCTTTTTTTCTTCCTGAATTCTTCCAAGCACAAATAAAACTTCCTGCTGAGAAGAAGATTTATGAAATAACTTAGGTGCTTCTTTTAAAACGACGACTGCTTTTTGAGTTTGGTCATATGTCCAAAGCATTCGGGCGTATTCGACCAGATATTTATCTGGATTCAGCTCTTTCAGTTTTCGGGCAGAGCGCACGCGCTTAATTTTATCTTGATTGGCGCGGTCGACTTTTAATTGCTCTTCCCAGAAAACAATTTTTTGAGCTTTGGTTTTAGCTTTTTTCCGAGCTTTACTTAAAAATTTCTGAGCTTTTTGAGGTTCGAAGTCAGTTCGGTAGTACTGACTGACTTTCAAAAGAGAAGTGAAGTCAGTTAAAACAACGGGCGGAGCCTTACGGCAATAAAGAGATTTTTTATCTTCGATTATATTGGGAAAGGGAAATTCTTCGGCCCAAGCAAGCTTTTCTATTTTTTCACAAGCTTTGCTTCGATCCTGCCGGGATAAGTCTTTGATACTTTTCCATTCCTGAATCCAAGCAGGCTTGGATTCAGGAGTTGGAACTAGAGATTTTTCAGCTGTTGAAACCTCGCATACGAAAAGGAGAAGACAACTTAAAACTAACCTCATCGGCCTTTCTCTAAGGCCTGGATGCGAACTTCTAACGGTGGGTGAGTCATAAAGAGAGCTGCTAAGCCGCCGCGTTCGCGGTGAGAAATCTTCAATGTTGCAAGGCCATCTTTTCTGCTCTCTTCGCCACGAGGCTGAACGGAAACAGTTTGAAGTTTTCGTAATGCTGCTACCATTGAATCTCGAGATGAAAGTGAGGCACCACCGCTGTCAGCCCTGAATTCTCTTGCGCGAGAGTAGTAAGAAACCACAATCGAGCCTAAGAGTGTGAACAAGATATCGCCTAAGATCGTGCAGGCAAAATAAACTATCGTTCGCGCTTTTTCATCAACCTGACTTGAAATCAGATTCGCAAGCAAGCGAGAAAATAAAAGTGCAAACGTATTCACAATACCTTGAACTAAAGTCATCGTGACCATGTCACCATTTGCGATGTGACTGACTTCGTGAGCTAACACGCCTTCGACTTCTTTTTCGCTCATGCTATAAAGAAGACCTGATGAAACTGCGACTAATGAATTGGCTTTTGATGGACCTGTCGCAAAAGCATTTATTTCTGGAGATTCGTAAATACCAACATCAGGCATTTTAGGTAATCGTGCAGCTCTTGCGAGAGAGTGAACTTTTTCAACTAGAGATCGCATGCGAGCATCTGGATTTTGGGGATCGATTATTTTGACCCCGTAAAGAGTTTTTGCCATCCATTTGCTGGTCCAAAGCGAAACGAAAGCTCCGCCGAAGCCTGCGACGCCAGAAAATAAAACGATGTAGCTGGTATAGCCAGTGATGCCGAAGTACGTGCCTAGAATAGACCAGACAATACTAACGGTCGCCATAATCAGAATGTTAACTGCTAAAAAAAGTCCGATACGTTTAACCCAAGCCATTATATTCCTCCGAATAAGAGTCTACTGAAAGTAGATCATATATCTAAAGATGAGGTATAGGAATGGGTTGTCAACTGCGGCTTAGGAAGTTTGCGTCTCTTTTTTCTTCTTTTGCGGCTTATTTGAGGGCGCAGCTATTCCTTTAGTCAGCCCCATATTGGCACCAGGGCCGGTGTTTTGACTTGAGCTTTTAAACTCAAATTTAAACCCGGAACTGGCATTCTCTTCGACGATAACAATGCCACCTTGTGACAATTTACCAAAGAGAAGTTCATCACTGAGCGGCTTCTTGATATGTTCATTCACTGCTCTTTGCATAGGACGTGCGCCGTAAGCTTTATCGTAACCAAGCTTTGCTAATCTTTCGAGTGCACCGGCAGTGATCTGAAGCTCAACATTTTGAGATATTAAAGACATTTTCAATTCATCGATCGATTTCTGCGCAACTTTTAAAATGATGTCCGCACTTAAATCATTAAAGCCAACAATTGAATCTAAGCGATTTAAAAATTCTGGACTGAAGGATTTTTTAATCACATCAATTGAAAGTGCCGATTTTGAAGCTTCAACCAAACCAATTGTGCCTTTGGAAATACTGTCAGCACCGGCATTTGTTGTCATGATCAAGATCACATTTTTAAAATCAGCAACGCGGCCTTGACCATCTGTCATGCGGGCAGCATCCATCACCTGAAGTAAAGCTTGAGAAATATCCGGATGAGCTTTTTCAATCTCATCTAAAAGAAGAACGCAAAATGGTTTTTGAGTGATCGTTTCAGTTAATAAACCACCAGATTCAAAACCGACATATCCCGGAGGGGCACCCATCAGGCGGGCGACGGAATGTTTCTCCATGTATTCGCCCATATCAAAACGAACAAAGGGAACGCCCAGTTGTTCTGATAATTGTTTTGCAACTTCAGTTTTACCAACGCCCGTAGGACCTGCGAATAAAAAGCAACCCACTGGTTTATTTGCAGCTTTTAACCCTGCGCGCGCCATCTTAATCGAAGAAACCACTTGTTCAATGGCTTTATCCTGACCGAAAATAAGAGCCTTTAACTTTTTGTCAAGATCTTTTAACTGAGCTTTTTCACTTGAAGAAATTTGCGCAACCGGAAGTCCCGTAATGCGGGCCAAAGTCTTTTCAATTTCTTTTTCGGTGATCACAATTCTTTCATCTGATCGGTTTTCGAGGCGCATATACGCACCAGCTTCATCGATCACATCGATTGCTTTATCAGGCCAGTGCCCCGCAGAAATATGCTTTTGACTTAAATCAAGTGCGGCTTCAAGAGCTGCAATGGTATACTCTACCTGGTGATGTTCTTCGTAATGTTTTTTCAAACCTTTCAAAATTTCCAAAGCTTCGTGACGTAAAGGTTCTTCAACACTAATTTTTTGGAATCTGCGATTCAATGCGCGGTCTTTTTCAAAATGTTGCCGGAATTCACTTTGAGTCGTCGACCCAATAACCGGTAAATCACCATGACCTAAAAATGGTTTCAACAAATTCGAAGCATCCATCGATCCACCCGAAGTAGCACCTGCTCCGACAATTGTGTGAATCTCATCGATGAATAAAATAACATTTTTTCTTTTTTGAACTTCTTTAAGAACACCTTTTAAGCGACCTTCGAAATCTCCTCGGAATTTTGAGCCCGCAAGCATCGAACCTAAATCGAGTGAGTAAATTTCTTTTGTACTTAAAATATCTGGAACTTGGTTTTCAACGATTCGTTGAGCTAAGCCTTCAACCAAAGCAGTTTTACCCACGCCTGGTTCGCCGATCAACAGGGGATTGTTCTTTGATCTCCGAGCTAATACCTGAGTCATCCGGTTCAATTGAAATTCGCGACCCACAACCGGATCTAATTTTCCATCTCGAGCTTTTTGAGTCAAATTCACACAAAACTGATCAAGAGGATTTTGCGTACCACCGGATTTATCTTCCGATGTGTGACCATCGCTATGCGAACTAATGACCGGAAGATCAGATTCTGAACCATGAGAAACATATTGAATCACATCAAACTGACTCACGCCCAACTGAGACAAACTATAAACCGCATGAGAATCCTGCTCATAAAAAAGGGCAACAAGTAGTGTTCCTTCGTTGATCTGATTTTTTCCAGCACTCTTCACTTGAAGGGCCGCTCGTTGAAAAAGTCGATGACAGGCAAGCGTAAATTCGGGTTGCCAAGATTCAAAACCACCGTAGCTATCAATTTGTTCTAAAGTAATCGTTGGAATTTTAAGAAGATAATCTCTGACTAATTTTTTTAACTCAGGGACCGAAACATTGAGGGCGTTCAAAATTTCAACTGTCGCAGGAGAGCTGCAGATCGAAAGTAAGATATGTTCTAAAGTGACGAATTCGTGTCTGGCTTGCTTTGCTGTTTCGGCGGCTTCGGCTAATCTTCGTTCTAATTCTCTTGTCATCATAAAAAGAACTCCTCACTTTTGTCTCTTATATCATGACAGAAAAATCGGGCCGGCAGCAAGGCCAGGTACTAGCATTTCCTTTAAAAACCTTAAGGCATGCGGCATGAAAGTGAAAGAGCTTCGCAAAACCAATATAACATAACGTTTCGTCACAGCATGAAATCTGGATAAAAAGACTTAGGCTTCCTTCAGAGTGCATTTGAGCGGGTGCTGATTGCTTTGCGCGAACTGATTTACTTGCATCACTTTCATTTCTGCAACTTCAAGTGTGAACACACCCGCAATACCAGAACCCTTTTGATGGACGTCGAGCATAATTTTCGCTGCTTCTTCTTCATTCTTATTAAAAAATCTTCGCAAAACCAAAGTCACAAAATCCATCGGAGTGTAATCATCATTCAGTAAAACCACGACATACATACGGGGAGTTTCGACCGCTGGTAAAACGTCTACACCCGCATCTGAAGTTTGCGACTCGTTTTGGGACGGAGTTTGTGTAACTGGTTTTTTGGGCTCGCTCATATACCTACCTTAATAAAACAACTTAAAAACGTCGACCTTGGTCCAGCAGAATTAAAAATTCCACTTAGTCTTATCTTGAGACATGCTCTTGCGTAAACAAATAATCCACGTCACAATTATGTCTGTTTCCGGATTAGACAGATGACTAAAAATACGACACTTGGAACCCAAGCGGTACAGTTTTTTGATCTAGTTTATTTTTTAATACGGATTCTTCAAAAAATGCTTAAGAATGAGCAAGTTAACAATACAAAGACTCAGGAGGTCTTCGATGAACGTAATGAAAAATAACAAGGGCTTCTCGCTCGTGGAATTGATGGTGGTAGTTGCCATTATCGGAATCCTCGCTGCAGTGGCAATCCCGCAGTTCTCAAAATACCAAGCACGCGCTCGTCAGAGTGAAGCGAAAGGTTATTTATCAGGCGTGTACACTTCTAATAAATCATTCCAAAGTGAATGGAATCAATTCACTGGTGACTTTTTTGATATGGGCTTCGCAATCAACCGACAAAACAATCGTTATGACGTGAATATCGGCGCATGCGGTGGTTACGTTGGAGCCGCGGGTCCTGGCGCTCCTGCCCCAGTACAGAATGCTACGGTTGCTTCTGCTATAAGCGGAGTTCAAGCCGCAGCCGGTGTTCCAGTTGCATTAGGTGGTGGTGCTTTCGTATATAATGCCGTTCCGCCAGCAATGGGCGCTCCAGTCTGTGTCAATAATGCCTTGAATCCGACATTTACTGCAGTCACTTACGGGAATCCGAATTCAAATATGGCTCCACCAGCAGCTGGAACCGGTGATATCTGGTCGATATCGCAAGATAAGTTAGTACTTAACGTACAGAACGGTATTTTCTAGTCTTAGGAACACAGACTATTTTTTGCTCGCATAACTTATCTGTTATAAAAAAAGAAGCAGGGGAAACTCTGCTTCTTTTTTTATTCAATTTAAACAAATTCTAAGTTCTGATTAGGGCAACAAAAGATGCTAGCGAGTTTTTCATCCAATACACACAAGCTTTCAAAAATTTATAATTTTTCACAGTATTGCCTCATGTAGAGCTGATAGCCAATCTGATTCCTTATAGTTGCACTACAAATCCTATCCTAAAAATAAAAACCACTTTTAATTGCACACAAGGTCGTCGTTCTAAAATAAAATCTATTTGTAAATTTATTTAGTTGAGTTACAAATTCTTAGTACTGACCAGCTTCGATGTGATTGGTTTATTTAAGTCACCCTATAACTACCTAGACCATATATTGATTGAGCTAAGTTAGTGTTATAAAAACAAGGCAGGGGAAACTCTGCTTCTTTTTTTATGGAAAAACTAAAACACTTTGGCGTTATCGCCCTTATCTTAATCTCCGCAAGTCTTATCGTTCTGACAAGTCAGATGAAAAGTCAGCTTGAAGAAGTTAAAGATTTCATCGCACCGCCCCCACAAATTGAAAATTACAGCGCGGGATTCAATCATCAAATCGCAGATTTGTTTTGGATCAGGTCTTTACAAGATTTCGATTACTGCGAAGCGAAGCTTGCGCAAAATCTTTGCAAAGGAAATTCCTGGTTATCAAAAATGTTACTTGCGGCCGTGGCGCTTGATCCCGATTATTTAATAGTTTATCGAAGTGGCGCATTAGCTTTAACAGTCCTAGTTTCAGATTACGAAGGTGCATCAAAACTTTTTGATCTCGGAGTCGAGAGATTTCCAAATGATTGGCAATTGTTATTCGGAGCTGCCTATCACGCATCCTACGAAGAAAAAGACTTCACGAAAGCCGCTCGCCTCTACAAGCAGGCCGGTGAAAACGGCGCCCCCCCGTGGACTTTCGCGTTGGCTGCGCGACTTTATACAAAAGAGGGGCAAGTTGAAATGGGCGAAAAGTTGATAGATGAATTGAAAAACAAAGAAGATGTGGATGAAAGCTTGATTAAAAGAATTCAAGAAAGAGTTGAAGCCTTTAAACGCGAGGGTAAAAAATAACCAGACGCCAGCTCGAACTGGATTAAATTGACCATTATAATGGTCACATAATGCTTAAAAGGCCACTATAATGGTCTTTTAATTGATTTTTCCTGCTAAATGCCGATAATGAATAGATGAAGACAAACAAGGAAAGAGCTTACTCTCGCTACACGAAGGATGCTGCCGAATTGTTAGGTTTGCACATAGCGCTTAGCCGTAAACAGCGAGGTTTAACAGAAGTAGATCTGGCTGATCGCGCGGGAATTTCTCGTACGACTTTACAAAAAATTGAAAAGGGTGATCTGAAGTGCGAGCTTGGATTATATTTTGAAGTGGCAACTTTGGTTGGAGTAAAACTTTTTGAAGTTGATTCAACGGCTACTTTTTTATCAAGCAAGGATCGAGTAAATGATAAAATCGCGCTACTGCCAAAAAGTATTCGCAAGAAAAAGCAAGCGGTAGACGATGCCTTCTAAATCCCAAACTTACAAAGAAGCTTATGTCTGGATTTTCTTGGCAGGTGAAGTAATGCCCGTGGTTGCGGGAAAACTTACGCAAGATAACAAATCCTTAATCTTTAATTATGGTCAAAGTTATCTCGAGCGCCAAAATAAAATAGCCATCTATGAACCAGAGCTGCCGCTTAAATCAGGTGCTCTTCCCCTCTTACGCAATTTGACCATGCCTGGCTGCCTTCGCGATGCTTCGCCAGATGCTTGGGGAAGAAGGGTCATCATCAATAAAAAATATGGTGCTGTGGGTTCTTCGATTGATCAATATCAGCTGGATGAACTGACGTTTCTTTTAGAGTCGGGCTCGGACCGTATCGGCGCTTTAGATTTTCAATTATCACCCACGGAATACCAACCCCGCTTAGCGCACAATTCTGCACTTGAAGAATTGATTGAATCAGCAGCGAGAGTAGAGAAAGGGCTTCCCCTGACTCTAGAACTGGATCAGGCACTTTTTCATGGAAGTCCCATTGGGGGCGCACGTCCTAAAGCACTTATTGAAGATGCAAAAGAGAATAAGAAATATATCGCTAAATTTTCTTCAACAAATGATATTTACAATATCATTAAAGCTGAATTTATTGCGATGCGAATGGCCCAAATGGCAGGTCTCGAAGTCGCAAATGTCATGTTGAAAAAATCCTCCAACAAAGATGTCTTACTCATTGAACGATTTGACCGCGTTAAATCGCCTCAAGGATGGCTACGTAAAAATATGATTTCAGCGCTCACGATTTTCGGATTTGATGAAATGGAAGCCATGTATGCAAGCTATGAAATTCTATCAGAAACGATTCGGCATAAATTCTATAATGCCTCTGATACACTAAAAGAACTTTACAAGCGCTTGGTTGTTAATATTTTAGTGGGTAATAACGATGATCACGCAAGAAACCATGCGGCTTTTTGGGATGGCAAAATGTTAACGCTGACTCCTGCCTACGATATTTGCCCACAGCCGCGCACCGGCCGCACTGCAACCCAAGCTATGTTCATTCATGGCAATAATCGCATGAGCCAACTTAGAGAATGTATAAATTCTGCGGCTCAATTTCAGCTTTCAAAAATAGAAGCAATTACGATTATTGAAGAGATCGCAGATTCTTTTGTCTTAAGCTGGCGAAATGTTTGTGAAGAGTCTGAGCTTTCTCCAGTTGATCGAAAAATATTTAGTGCGAATCAATTTTTTAATCCATTCGCATTTGAAAACCTTGATGATGACAGCAAACATCTTGATAAAATCGCACAGAAGTTTAGAAAATTGCCTTAAAACTCTGAAAACTAATTCATCGGGTCGGAATTCAGGGCACAGCTATTAACAATTTGAAGGCTCGGGATTGGCAAAACTTGACAGGGAGCATTTCGGGCCCATATTGTTGCCAGCTATGTCGTCACCCCGTGATTTTTATGAAATTTTAGGAGTCCCAAAAGACTCTGATCAGGACACCATTAAAAAAGCTTATCGTAAGCTTGCGATGCAATTTCATCCTGATCGAAATCCTGGGGATAAAGCATCCGAAGATAAATTTAAAGAAGCGGCAAATGCCTATGAAGTCTTAAGCGATCCGCAGAAGCGTGCGGCGTATGATCGTTTTGGTCACCAAGCTTTTGCTGGTGGGAGCGGCGGTCCTCAGTTTCAAAATATGGAAGATATTTTTTCTTCATTCGGAGACATTTTTTCTGAATTTTTTGGAAGCCAAGGTGGCGCAGCTGGTATGGGTGGAATGGGCGGTCAGCGTCAGGGCGGCGCGCGCACGGGTCCACGCCGAGGTTCTGACTTAAGATATATTTGCGAACTTGATTTAGAAGATGTTTTAAAAGGTCTCGAGCGCGAGATCGAGTTTGATACAGAACAAAACTGCGAAGTTTGTGATGGTTCGGGTGCTGAAAAAGGTAGCAGTGCGGAAACTTGCGGCACTTGTCGAGGCAGTGGCCAAGTCGTCAGTCGCCAGGGTTTTTTCACGATGGCAACGACGTGTCCAACTTGTCGCGGCGAAGGCCGAATTATAAAAAATAAGTGTAAGAGCTGTAAGGGTGCGGCCCGCAAATCTGCTCACAAAAAAATTCGAGTTACGGTGCCTGCGGGAGTTGATACAGGAACTCGTTTACGGGTGACGGGTGAAGGTGAAGGCGGATATCGCAATGGCGGTGACGGAGACCTCTACGTCGAAGTTAGAGTTCGCGATCACGATATTTTCGAACGCGAAGGTGATAATCTTTATGCTAAAATTCAGGTCTCTTACTTACAAACCTTGCTGGGCGCGGATATTGAGGTTCCGACACTCGATGGTAAGGCGATGTTAACTGTTCCAAGTTGTACTCAGCCGGATCAAGTTTTGAGTTTAAAGGGACAAGGACTTCCGTCTTTAAGAAGCGGACGTCGCGGAGATATTCAGTTCGAGGTCTTGATCGAATTCCCAACTAAGTTAAAAGAAGAAGAACATAAGCTACTAGCGCAAATAGCTGAAATCAAAGGGGTTTCGGTTAGTAAAGAAAAGCATGGCTTTTTCAATAAGAAGAAATAGTTTTTGTCTTAAAAAGGTGGCTGAAATGGCCTCTAAAACGATCTTAGAAAAAAGTCAGTCTTCTCACCTTGACTAGGTGACATTCAGCCCCAGATTAACTACTAATAGCGATTCAAAATCCTAAAAATCTCGAAATCTCTTGAAGGAGTTTATTATGTCAAAAATTATTGGTATCGACTTGGGAACCACCAACTCCTGCGTGTCTATAATGGAAGGTGGAGAGCCCAAAGTACTAGTGAATGAAGAAGGGGCAAGAACAACTCCTTCAGTTGTTGCTTACACAAAAGATGGCGAACGTCTTGTGGGACAAATTGCAAAGCGCCAAGCGGTTACAAATCCTGAGAATACAATTTTTTCTGCAAAACGTTTTATCGGTCGCAGATTTGAAGAAATCGGCGAAGAATTAAAATTAGTTCCTTACCATGTTGTTTCAAAAGGAAATGATATTGGATTTAAAGTGCGTGATAAAATTGTCAGTGCTGAAGAAGTGGGCGCAGCAGTTTTAAGTAAACTAAAAAAAGTAGCCGAAGATTACTTAGGTGAGCCAGTTACAAAAGCTGTGATCACAGTACCCGCATATTTTAACGATTCTCAACGTCAGGCTACGAAAGATGCGGGTCGTATTGCGGGTCTTGAAGTGATGCGTATTATCAACGAGCCAACAGCTGCTGCTTTAGCTTACGGTCTTGATAAAAAGAAAGACGAAAAAATTGCGATCTACGATTTCGGTGGCGGTACATTTGATATCTCGATTTTGGAAGTCGGAGACGGCGTTGTCGAAGTTAAATCAACAAACGGTGATACTCACTTAGGTGGTGATAACTTCGACACAAGAATTTTGGAATGGCTTATAGCTGAATTCAAAAAAGACCAGGGCGTTGATTTAAAAAATGACAAGATGGCCTTACAGCGTTTGAAAGAAGCAGCTGAAAAAGCGAAGATTGAGCTTTCAACTTCCCAGGAAACTGAAATCAACTTGCCATTCATTACAGCTGATCAATCGGGCCCTAAACACTTACAAGTAAAATTAACTCGCTCTAAGTTTGACCAGATGGTTGAAGACTTAGTTCGGAGATCTATCGAGCCTTGCCGTAAAGCTTTAGAAGACTCAGGCCTAAAAGCTTCTGAAATTGACGAAGTGGTTTTAGTGGGTGGTTCGACTCGTATTCCTGCGATTCAAAAAGCAGTAAAAGATTTCTTCGGTAAAGAGCCTAACAGAACTGTGAACCCTGACGAAGTTGTGGCAATTGGTGCCGGCGTTCAAGGTGGAGTTCTAGCAGGGGACGTGAAAGACGTTCTTTTATTAGACGTTATTCCTTTATCACTTGGAATCGAAACAATGGGTGGAGTTATGACAACACTGATTGAAAGAAACTCTGCGATTCCGACTAAGAAATCTCAGGAATTTTCGACGGCTGCTGACAATCAACCTGCTGTGGA